>JAIOXV010000138.1 GCA_021741465.1 Paracoccaceae bacterium | reverse complement strand
CTGACGGTGGACAATCAACCAGATGCTTTGGCCGCAGAATTGACGGTGTCTTTGCAAGGTGGTGGGGCCGGGCCGGGCCGGGCGATGGTGCAACTGGTGTCGCAAAAAGCCGCCTCGCAAGCCCGCATTACCGCCGAATTCACCGATATTGCCGCCGCCGATGTTGCGGGCCAAGCCCCGCTTCTGGCCCCGCTGGCGCTGATCGAGGCCCCGATTTCAGGCCGGCTTTCGGCCGAGCTTGGGGCCGAAGGCGTGTCTGCGCTGAACGGCAGTCTGACCATTGGCAAAGGCGCGCTGCGCCCGACCCCGGCCGCGGTGCCCGTGGCCTTTGACCGGGCAGCTTTCGCCATGTCCTATGATCCGGCAAGCGGGGCTGTACGCTTGTCGCGGATGGAAGTGGAAAGCCCCACCCTGCGTGCCCATGCCTCTGGGCAGGCCTATCTGATTGATGACGCCGGCGCGCGGATGTCGGGGCCATTGTCTGCGCGGCTTCCTGCGGCATTTCTGACCCAGATCGCCTTTGACGATGTGCGCATTGACCCTGAAGGCGTCTTTGCCGAACCGGTGCGGTTTTCCAAGGGGGCTTTGGATTTCCGTCTGCATCTGAACCCTTTCACCATTGAGATCGGCCAGTTGTCGCTGGCCGAAGAGGCGCGGCGGCTGGTGTTGAAGGGCCGGATCGGGGCCGATGCCCGCGGCTGGACGGCAGCGCTGGATCTGTCGTTGAACCAGATCGGCCATGACCGGCTGATTGCACTTTGGCCGCAAAAGCTTTTGGTCAAAACCCGTGAATGGGTGGGCAAAAATATCCTCAAGGCCAGTTTGAAAGATCTGACCGCCGCGCTGCGGATTGATCCCGGGGCCGAGCCGCGGCTGCATCTGGGCTATGCGTTTGACGGTGCCGAAGTGCGCTTTTTGCCGACGCTGCCGCCGATTGAAAACGGCAAGGGCTATTCCACCATTGAAGGGCTGACCTATACGATGGTGCTGACCGAAGGCAGCGTGACCGCACCTTTGGGCGGGCAGATCGACATGGCGGGTTCGGTTTTCGCTGTGCCCGATGTTTCGGCCAAACCGGCGCAAGCCGATATTCGGCTTTCCACCCGCTCCAGCTTGACAGCGGCGCTGTCCTTGCTGGATCTGCCGCCTTTCAGTTTCATGACCAAGGCCGACCAGCCGGTTGATCTGGGCGAGGGGCGGGCCACCATTGAAACCCGGCTGACCCTGCCGTTGCAAAAGAAGATCGCCCTTGGGGACGTGGATTATCAGGTTACGGGCAAGGTGGTGGATTTCAGCTCTGACAAGTTGGTCGCCGGGCGCCGGATTGTCGCTGACAGCCTTGATGTCACGGCAGACCCGAAGGGGCTGGCCATCACCGGGGCGGGCCATTTGGGGGCTGTCGGGTTTGATGTGCGCTTCACCCAAGGCTTTGATCCAAGCCAAAAGGGCAAGGCAAATATTGCCGGCGAAATTGTCTTGTCGCAGGCTGCCGCCGAAGAGTTCGGGCTTGGCTTGCCTGCGGGCATGGTCTCGGGGCAGGGGCGCGCCAAGGTCGCGATTGATCTGAAAAAGGACAAGCCCGGCGAATTGCAACTGACCTCGGATCTTGAAGGCATCGGGCTGACCCTGCCCGAAATCGGCTGGACCAAGGGGCAAAACGGCAAGGGCCTGCTCGAGGCCGATGTCACGCTGGGCGCGGTGCCGAAGGTCGGCCGCCTGGTGCTGGAAGCGGCGGGTCTGAAAGCCGGTGGCGCGGTGACCATGCGGCCTGACGGCGGCGGCTTGGACCTTGCGCGCTTTGACAAGGTTGCGCTGGACGGCTGGCTTGATGGGGTGGTCGAACTCAAGGGCCGGGGGCCGGGCAAGGCCGTGGGCATTGCCTTGCGCGGGGGCACGGTGGATTTGCGCGCCATGCCGGGGGCGGACAAGCGCAGCACCTCGAAAGGTGGGCAGGGCAGCGGCCCCTTGCGGCTGGAACTTGACCGGCTGATCGTCACCTCCTCCATCGACCTGACTGGCTTTCGCGGCGATTTCAGCCTGATCGGCGGCTTCAGCGGTGATTTCACGGCACGGCTGAACGGGGGGCCGGTGGTTTCGGGCACCGCCGTGCCCAGCCGCAATGGCACCGCGGTGCGGCTGATCTCCTCGGATGCTGGCGAAACCCTTGCGGCGGCGGATGTGTTTTCTTCGGCGCGCGGCGGCGCGTTGAACCTGACGCTGACCCCGCGCGCGGCCGAGGGCCAATATGATGGCCAGATCACAATCAACAATGTCCGCGTGCGCGATGCCAATGTCTTGGCCGAGCTTTTGAACGCCGTTTCGGTGGTGGGTTTGTTGGAACAGCTGAACGGGCAGGGGCTGGTCTTCAATGTGGTGGAAGGTGAATTTCTGCTGACGCCGCAATCGGTTGACCTGCGCCGCGGATCGGCCACCGGGGCCAGTCTGGGCGTGTCGATGGCCGGGCTGTACCAAAGTGGATCTGGCAAGCTTGCCATGCAAGGGGTTGTCTCGCCGGTCTATCTTCTGAACGGGGTCGGCGAGGTGCTGACCAAGCGCGGCGAAGGGGTGTTCGGTTTCAACTATACGCTGTCGGGCACCGCGGATGACCCGCAGGTGGGGGTGAACCCGCTGTCGATCCTGACGCCGGGCATGTTTCGCGAACTTTTCCGCCTTGGGGCCGGGTCACGCCGACCGGGCAATTCTGGCGGCGATGACGCGCCGCCGAAACCATCCGCGCCGCGCAGGGACTGACAATGCAACTTGCTGATTTCGACTTTGAACTTCCTGAAGATCTGATTGCCACCCGGCCCGCTCGGCCGCGCACTTCGGCGCGGCTTTTGGTGGCCGAGGGTGATGGCATTCGTGATCTGCATGTGCGCGATCTGGTGGATGTGTTCCGCCCGGGCGATCTTTTGGTCTTGAACAACACCCGCGTCATTCCTGCCCGGCTTTTCGGCCGCCGTCAGCGCGGCGAGGCGGTGGCCAAGGTGGAAATCACCTTGTTAGAGCCGCATCCCCAAGGCTGGCGTGCCTTGGCCAAGCCGTTGCGCAAAGTGGCTTTGGGCGAAGAGATCGTGTTTTCCGACAGCCTGCGCGCCAGCGTGGTGGCCAAATCTGAAACCGATCTGGTGCTGGGTTTCAACCTGACCGGGCCCGATTTTGATGCAGAACTTGGCGTTGCGGGCAGCATGCCCTTGCCGCCCTATATCGCGGCCAAACGCCCCGCGGATGAGGCCGACAAGGCCGATTATCAAACCGTCTTCGCCCGCCATGCCGGCGCGGTTGCCGCCCCCACCGCCAGCCTGCATTTTGATGCCGAAATGCTGGCGCGGCTTGCCGCCAAAGGGGTGGAGTTTGCCGAAGTCACCCTGCACGTCGGCGCGGGCACCTTCCTGCCGGTCAAGGTTGACGATGTCACCACCCACCGCATGCATGCCGAATGGGGCGAAGTCACCGACGCGGCCGCCACCCGCATCGCGGCTGCCAAATCCGAAGGCCGGCGCGTGATTGCGGTGGGCACCACCGCCCTGCGCCTGATCGAGACCGCCGCCGCCTCGGGCACAATCGCCCCTTGGGTTGGGCCGACCGATATTTTCATCTATCCCGGATACCGCTTTCACGTGACCGATGCGCTGATGACCAATTTCCACTTGCCGAAATCCACCCTTCTGTTGCTTGTGTCGGCCTTGATGGGCAAAGACCGCATGGACCGGATCTATGCCCACGCGATCAGCACGGGCTATCGGTTCTTCAGCTATGGTGATGCTTCGCTGCTGATTCCCGATCCCGCCAAGTGATGTCGCATTTTGCCTGCCAGCGTCGCCGCCAAGGGCGTTGGGGCGGCAGATTATGCCAAGACTTGGCCCATAAAATGGAAAGTTGACCCCATGCTGACAGTTCTGCGCAACTCTTGGGCCTTGCTGCTTGGCATGCTGCTGTTGATGCTGGGCAATGGCATGCAAGGCACGCTTTTGGGCATTCGCGGCGGGATCGAAGAGTTCTCGACGATTGAGATGTCGGTGGTCATGTCGTGCTATTTTCTGGGCTTTCTGTTCGGGTCGCGCATGGCACCTGAAATGATCCGCCGCGTGGGCCATGTGCGGGTTTTCGCAGCCCTGGGGTCCATGATTTCGGCGGTTCTCATCATGTATGCGGTGGCGCCGAACTGGATCGCCTGGTCGCTGATGCGGGTGCTGATCGGCTTTTCGTTTTCGGGCGTTTATATCACGGCCGAAAGCTGGCTGAACGCGGCTTCCACCAATGCCAACCGGGGGCAGGCGCTTTCGCTTTATCTCATCATGCAGATGCTGGGCATCATCGCGGCACAGGCGCTTTTGAATGTGGGCGATCCGTCGGGCTATATCCTGTTTGTCATCCCTTCTATCCTTGTATCGCTGGCCTTTACGCCGATCCTGCTGTCGGTCAGCCCCGCACCCGCATTCGAGGCGACAAAACCGCTGAGCTTTCGCAGGCTGTACGAGGCCTCGCCCTTGGGCTGTGTGGGTATGTTTTTGCTGGGCGGGGTGTTTTCGGCGCAATTCGGCATGGCTTCGGTCTGGGGCACGCAGGCCGGGCTGAGCATTCGCGAGATTTCAATCTTTGTCGCCGGCATTTATGTCGGCGGGCTGATCGCGCAATATCCGATCGGCTGGATGTCAGACCGGACCGACCGCCGCGTGCTGGTGCTGTGGCTGTCGGTGGCGGGGGCGGTTGCGCTGATGATCCCGGTGATTTTCGATGCTCCCTTCGTGCTTTTGCTGGTGGTGGGCGCGGTGGGGGGCGGTATTTCAAACCCGCTTTATTCGCTGCTTGTCGCCTATGTGAATGATTACCTTGATAAATCTGACATGGCGGCAGCCTCGGCCGGGTTGATTTTCATCAACGGGCTGGGGGCGATCACCGGGCCTGTCATTACCGGCTGGGTGATGGCGCAGGTCGGCCCTTCGGGGTTTTTCCTGTTTATGGCGATCTTGTTCGCGGCCCTGGCAGGATACACCGTCTGGCGCATGAACCGCCGGCGTGAAACCCCGGACGCCTCAGGTGCCTATGCGCCGCTGTCGCCCAACGTCACTGTTGTCGGGGTCGAGGCGGCGTTGGAAAACCGTCAGAACGACTGATTGCGCCCTGCGGGCTTTCCTGTCACGCTGACGCTTCAAACCGGGCGCACCATAGCGCCGCAAACAGGAGCGTGCATGTCAGATCCGATCGAAATTCTGGATTTCTGGTTGGGTGAGGTTGGCCCCGAAGGCTGGTATGCCGGGGGCGATGCACTGGATGACACCTGCCGCGAGCGGTTTGCCGAAACCTGGCAGGCCGCCCATGAAGATGGTCTGGAACATTGGGTGGAAGGCACTGTTGGCACGCTGGCCTATCTGATCCTGTGCGACCAGCTGGCGCGCAACATGCATCGGGGCAGCGGGCTGGCCTTTGCCACCGATGCCCGCGCCCGCGCTGCGGCCAGAAAGGCCGTCGAGATGGGCTGGGACATGGCCGCCCCGGAACCTGAACGGCAGTTTTTCTACATGCCCTTCGAGCATTCCGAAAACCTTGAAGATCAGGCGCTTGCGGTGAATCTGCTGCAAGAGCGGGTGCCTTCGAACCCCGATATGGCGCTGCATGCCCGCGCCCATCAGGCCATCATCGCGCGCTTTGGCCGCTTTCCTTTCCGCAACGCGGCTTTGGGCCGCGACACCTCCCCCGAGGAGGCCGCATTCATGGCCGAAGGCGGCTATGCCGCCGAGGTGGCGCGGCTGCGTGGCAGTCATGCGTCTGGCGCATAGGGGGTGGGCGTCAGGATTGTTGCTTGGTTGAACAAGATAGTTTAGGGGCAAACTACTTTTTCTGAGGGAGGGAAAGATGGCGGGCCAAAGTTTTGACGTTGTGGTGATCGGTTCGGGGCCGGGGGGCTATGTGGCTGCCATTCGTGCCGCCCAACTCGGTTTGTCCGTGGCGATTGTCGAACGCGAGAACCTGGGTGGCATCTGCCTGAACTGGGGCTGCATCCCGACCAAGGCGCTGCTGCGGTCGGCCGAAGTGTTCCACCTGATGCACCGGGCCGCCGAATTTGGGCTATCGGTTCAGGGCGCGGGCTTTGATCTGAACGCGGTTGTCGCGCGCTCACGCGGGGTGGCAAAGCAGCTTTCGGGCGGCATTGGCCATCTGATGAAGAAAAACAAGATCACCGTCGTGATGGGCGTGGCCAGCGTGCCGAAGCCCGGCGTTGTCAGCGTCAAGACCGACAAGGGCACCGAAGAGCTGATCGCCAAGTCCACGATCCTTGCCACCGGCGCGCGGGCCCGCGAATTGCCGGGGCTTGAGGCGGATGGCGATCTGGTCTGGACCTATCGCCATGCCCTGCAACCCAAACGCATGCCCAAAAAACTGCTGGTCATCGGATCGGGCGCGATTGGTATCGAATTCGCCAGCTTCTTCAACACGTTGGGCGCCGAAGTTACGGTGTGCGAAGTGATGGACCGTGTGCTGCCCGTGGAAGACGCCGAGATCAGCGCCTTCGCCAAGAAGGCCTTTGTCAAACAAGGCATGAAGATCTTGGAAAAGACCACTGTCAATAAGTTGGATCGCAAGCCCGGCGTTGGTGTCACGGCGCATCTGGAAGATGCAAAAGGCACTGTAACGGCCGAATTTGACACGGTTATTTCCGCAGTGGGCATCATCGGCAATGTCGAAGGGCTGGGGTTGGAGGCGCTTGGCGTCAAGATCGACCGCACCCATGTGGTGACGGATGAATATTGCCGCACCGGCGTGCCCGGCCTTTACGCCATCGGCGATATTGCCGGCGCGCCCTGGCTTGCTCACAAGGCCAGCCATGAAGGCGTGATGGTGGCCGAATTGATCGCAGGCGGCCATCCGCATCCGATCAAGCCGGGCAGCATCGCAGGCTGCACCTATTGTCACCCGCAGGTGGCCAGCGTCGGCATGACCGAGGCCAAGGCAAAAGAGGCCGGGTTCACGGTGAAAGTGGGCCGTTTCCCCTTTATCGGCAACGGCAAGGCCATTGCCTTGGGCGAATCCGAAGGCATGATAAAGACGGTTTTCGACGCCAAGACGGGCGAGCTTTTGGGCGCGCACATGATCGGGGCCGAAGTGACCGAACTGATACAGGGCTATGTCGTGGGCCGGGCTTTGGAAACCACCGAAGAAGACCTGATGAACACCGTCTTCCCGCATCCGACCCTGTCTGAAATGATGCATGAATCGGTGCTGGATGCCTATGGCCGCGCCCTGCATATCTGACCGGTCCTGGGGGCTGGCCCTCGGCGTCAGATTGCGCTTAAGGTCGCGCCTGACAAGGCGGTTTCAGACCAAAGGATGACCCATGCGCGCGGCCCTGACCATTCTGGCGATCTGGGCTGCGGGCCTTGGGGCTGCGGCGCAGTTTGGCAAGATGTCGGTGGCCTTTCCCGCGCTGGAACTGGTGTATGGCGATCATAGGGGCATCGGCATCGGGCTGATGGTGTCGGTTGTCGGGCTGGTGGGGCTCGTCTTGGGCACCACGGCGGGGCTTTTGGTGGCGCGGGTTGGGCCGCGCCGCGCCATCGTGGCGGCTTTGGTTCTGGGCGCGCTGGTCAGTGCGGTGCAAACAAGCTTTCCGCCCTATCCGGTGATGCTGGCCACCCGCGCACTGGAAGGGCTGTCGCATCTGGCCATTGTGGTGGTTGGCCCCACGGCGATTGCCGGGCT
>JAIOXV010000137.1 GCA_021741465.1 Paracoccaceae bacterium | reverse complement strand
CGCCGAATAATACTCAAAAATGCCATGTCGATCACTCCAAAATCCCCTGCTGCCAGCAGCCATGGGGAAGGTGTCACATGGGTCAGTTCTCAATGAAAATTACGCCCCTACCCGGGTCACTTCCGGGTGGAAATCAACAGTCGAAGGCATGACCCAGGACGAAGTTGCCAGCCTGATGGGCATGAACCGCTCGCGCGTCTTGCGCGTGCTGGCGGCAGCCCGGCAGGATGGCACGGTGCAGATCCGTGTTACCACCCGCATGTCGCGCTGCATCGAGCTTGAGCGGATGCTGGAACAACGCTGGAGCCTGACGCGGGCCATCGTGGTACCAGAACCGCAAGACGAAGCACAATTGCGCGCCATCATCGGGGCCGAGGTGGGGGCCTATATGTCCACCGCCGTTACCAGCAATATGACCGTTGGCTTGGGTTGGGGAAAAACCCTGACCAGCGGTGTGCCTGCCATCGTGCCGCGCAGCGCCGACGGGGTGCGGGTACTGTCGATGCTGGGCGGCCTGACCCGGGTGAGCGAGGTCAACCCCTCGGAATTTGCCTGGCGCGTCGCCGATCGGCTGAGTGCAGAATGCTACATGCTGGCAGGCCCGGTCTATGCGCCGGATCGCCAGACACGTGACGCCTTGATGGGCCATCCCGGTATTGCCGAGGTCTTCGCCCGCGCCCGGTCATTGGATATGGCAATCTTGTCGGTTGGTGATCTCACGCCGCATTCGGTGTTTTCGGAATACGGCCTGCTGACGCGCGAAGAAATCGCCTCGCTTGAGGCGGCAGGTGCTGTGGGTGATGTGCTGTGCCACTTTATCGATGCTGACGGCAATCTTGTGGATCATCCGGTCAACGAGCGCGTGCTGGCGGTGAACCCGCTTGACCTGCGCGGCACCCGCAACATCGTGCTCGCCTCGGGCGGTTGGCACAAGCTGACCACCATTCGCGGCGCGCTCAAGCTTTTGCGGCCCACGGTTCTGATCGTCAATGAACTGGTGGCCGAACGGCTGGCAACCGACGCCCGATAAGGGGGGGCAAACAAGCTCCGCGCGCGGGGCCGTGTTTTCAAATTGAACCTGTCGCGGTTTGGCGACGCCCTACTTTTCGGCAGTTGCCGCTAAGGCGCCTGACCATTGGGCACCGACAAAACGGACGAATTTTGCGACCTTGCGGTAGGGATCGCGCCGGCCCGCACGCATTGGCCCAAAGCGATCGCGCAAGATCTTGCTGGGGCAAAAACAAGTGACAAGACCAATTGGGTCGATCAGTTCACCAGATCGCGCGGTTGTTTGCCGGAAAAATACGCGTCGAGATTGTCGAGCGCCCGATAGCCCATTGCGTCGCGGGTCTTGCGGGTGGCGGAGCCGATGTGGGGCAGCATCATGATCCGCTCTTCACCCGCAAGCGCTCGGTTGCCGCCCGGCTCTTGTGCAAAGCAATCAAGCCCTGCCGCAGCGATATGACCCGAACCAATCGCAGCCAAAAGGGCTGCTTCATCGATCAGTCCGCCTCGCGCGGTATTCACGATCACCGCGTCCTTGGGCAAAAGCGCAAAACGCCGTGCATCGATCAGGTTGCGCGTTTGGGGCGTGATCGGACAATGCAGCGACAGGAAGTCGACCAATCCCAGCATTTGGTCAAGACTGGCATGATAGACCGCCCCCTTCGCCTGATCGGCCGCCAGCTCCGCGCGGTTGTGGTAGTGGATCTCCATCCCGAAACCCCGCGCCTTTTCGGCCAGCGAGCGGCCAACACGCCCCATGCCCACGATGCCAAGACGCGCGCCGCTGACCTGTTTGCCGACCATGAAGGCGGGCGACCAGCTGTCCCAAGCACCGCTGCGCACGATCCGGTCGCCTTCAACGGCGCGGCGGGCAGCGCCCAGCATCAGCAGCATGGCAATCTCGGCGGTCGCGTCCGAAAGGACATCGGGGGTATTGGTTACGGTGATGCCACGGGCGCGCAGTGCTGCAAGATCGCAGTGATCGACGCCGACGCTGTGGTTGGCGATGATCTTCAGCCGTGGATCAAGCACGGCGGCGACCTCGGCTGTGAACTGCTCGGAATGGCAGGGGATCATCGCATCGACCAAAGCGCTCATCTCGATGATCCGGGCCGCTGTTGCGGGTTTGTCGACCGGCTCTTCGACAAGATCATAGGATGCGCGGGCGCGCTCCAGTGTCGCTGCAGACAGGCGACGTGGAAGCCAGACTTTCGGCCGCGCCATGGGTTAGTCTTTCTTGGTCCAGGCAGAGGTCAGCATGTCATAGCCGGCCAGGGCGATCGTGAGGGCAATCACCAAGATGAGATCAAGGCTTGGCACCTTGACCGCAAGAATAAGCAAGAACGCCGCCAAGACGGCGAAGGCGGCGAGTGACATCAGCTTGTCCATGGGACGCTCCTCTTATCAAGATTGGTCATCGATCCAGCTCCAAAGCCAGCGGGCCGCGCGCAACAGCCTGCCGTCATAGCCGCGCGGACCGACCAGTTGAACCCCCATCGGCATTCCGGCCTGCGATGTAAGAACCGGGATCGTGATCGCAGGGGCGCCAACCATCGTCCACAGCCCGTTGAAGATGGCGCTGCCGGTGGTGGTCAGGTCTTCTGGCGCGGGGCCGGGTGCGGCTGGCGTCAGGATCACATCGGCATGGCGGAAGATTTCCTTCAGGCCCGCATAATAGACTTCAGGCCAATCCAGCGCGGCAAGGTAGTCTTTCGCCAGCGTGGCCGACCCGTGCTGCAACGCGTCCTGCATCTCGGGCGACAGGTTGTCGGCACCGGCGCGGGCATAGGTATAGTAGTTGCGAGCCATTTCCGCAAAGTTGATCCGCTGGCGCAGTTCGGCGGCGTGTGAGAAATGTTCGGGCAGCGGCACGTCAAAGCAATGCTCCTGCCCCAAAGCCGCAGCGAGTTCGGCAAAGGCTTCTTTCATCTCGGGGTCTGCATCATCCCAGCCAGGGGGCTTGACCAGTGCAAACACCGGCTTGACCGGCGCCTCTTCGGCGGCAGTCTTGAAAAGCTTTGGGTGCGGCGCAGGTCGCGTGGCCGGATCGCCCGGATCGTCGCCGAAAAGCGCCTCGGCCATCAGGGCGACATCCAGCGGGCCGCGACCAAAGACACCCACGGTGTCCAGCGTTTGGGATTGCTTTAGAATGCCCGTGCGGGGAATTGCGCCAAAGGTCGGCTTGAAACCCGTCACCCCGCAAAAGGCGGCGGGCCGGATCACAGAGCCGCCAGTCTGCGTTCCGATAGCCAATGGCACCATGCCGGATGCAACGGCCGCAGCCGAGCCCGAGGACGAGCCGCCCGGCGTATGGGCAAGATTGTTGGGGTTTCGGGTTTTCGGCGGGTGGATATAGGCCAGTTCGGTCGTCACCGTTTTGCCCATGATGATCGCGCCGGCGGCCTTCAGCCTGGCAACCACAAAAGCGTCTTCCGTCGGGATTCTGCCGCGATCGATTGCGGTGCCGTTCTCGGTGGGGATCTTGGCGGTGTCGATGATATCTTTGACACCCACCGGCAGCCCGTGCAGAGGGCCAATGGCGTGGCCCGCCGCACGGTAGCGGTCGGCCATCTCGGCCTGTTTCATCACGTGATCGGGGTCCAGGTGGGCCCAGGCCCCGATCTGTGGTTCAAGCGCCGCGGTCCTGTCGAGACAAGCCTTGGCAAGCACTGTCGCCTTGAGCGCACCGCTTGCAAGCCTGTCTCGAAGCTCGACCGACGAAAGGCCAAGCACCCCGGTTTCGCCCTTAGCCACCATAGAACGTGTCCGGCAGATAGAAGACGATCTCGGGGAAGATGTACATCAAGGCCATGGCGATAAAGACACAGGCCAAGAAGGGCATCACACCCGTGAAAATCTGGGTCAGTTTGACCTCTGGCGGAGCGATGCCTTTAAGATAATAGGCAGACATCGCCATGGGTGGCGTCAGGAACGAAGTTTGCAGGTTCAGCGCCACAAGGATGCCGAAGAACAGCGGATCAATCCCGAAATGCGGCAGCAGCGGCAGGAAGATTGGCACGAAGATGATGATGATCTCCGACCATTCAAGCGGCCAGCCAAGCAGGAAGATGATCAGCTGCGCAAGCAGCAGGAACATCAAGGGCGACATATCAAGGCCGGTGACAAAATCAGAGATGATCTTTTCGCCACCCAGATAAGAAAACACCGACGAGAAGGTGTAAGAGCCGACAAAAAGCCAGCACACCATCGCCGTTGTCCGGACGGTCAGATAAACGCTTTCGCGCATCCGCTCCCAGGTCATGGCCCGATAGCCGAAGGCCAGAACGATACCGCCAAGCGCACCGATCGACGCCGCTTCCGAGGGGGTTGCAAGACCGAACAGGATCGAGCCGAGCACCGACAGAATAAGGAAGGCCAGCGGGAAGAACGACGTCATGACCATGACAAAAAGCTTGCCGTAGGGAACGTCGGGAACCTCCTCCTTGGTCGGGCGCGGGGCGACTGACGGTTGAAGGATCGACCGGCCGACCACATAGACCAGATAGAGGCCAACCAGCAAAAAGCCCGGCAGGAGCGCTCCGGCATAAAGCCGGACGATGGAGACGTTCGACGCAGCCGCATAGACGATGAGCATGATCGACGGCGGGATCAGAATGCCCAGCGTGCCCCCGGCGCAGATGATGCCCGAGGCGAAAGAGGTGTCATAGCGCGCCTTCAGCATCGCTGGCAGCGCAAGCAGTCCCATCAGCGTTACCACAGCGCCGACGATCCCGGTTGCTGTGGCAAAAAGTGCGCAAGTGATCAGCGCGGCCACGCCCATCGAGCCGGGAATGCGCTTGGCGGCGATGTTCAGCGTGGTGAAAAGCCGGTCAACGATATTGGCGCGTTCAACGATATAGCCCATGAAAAGGAACAACGGCACCGCCGTCAGAACCTCGTTCGACATCACGGTATAGGTCTGGTTGATGAACAGATCGAAGATGCGGTTGTTGAACAGCCCTTCGATCCATAAGCGCGTCGACTCCCACCAACCCGCCGCCTCGTCCAAACGCTCAAACGCCCGCCACATGCGGCCTTCATCGAAATAGGCGTAATATCCAAAGCCGATGCCCATCGCCATCAGGGTAAAGGCGATAGGGAACCCGAGGAAGACAATCAGAATAAACAGGCCCAACATCATGAGGGCCACTTGGGGGTCGGTCATACGTGGCCTCCGGTTTCGGCTTGGTGGGCTTTCTGGATCAGGATATCTTCGGTTTCCATGACGTCTTCATCCGCCTTGATCCATTCATTGGTGCGGATTGCATGGATGCAGCGCAGGAGCTGCGCGATGCCTTGTATGAACAAAAGCAGGCCCGCAGCGACCATAACTGTCTTGAATTGATAGATCGGGATGCCAGCCGGGCTGTTGATTGAAACCTCGGCATAGGACCAGCTGCGCGAGGCGTATTTCCATCCTGACAAGATCAGCGCCATCACGCCGGGAAAGAAAAACACCAGATACAGGACCAGATCGACCTTGGCCTGCGTCCTTGGCTGCCAAAGACGATAGAGGAAGTCTCCACGCACATGTCCGCCGCGCGACAACGTGTACGCGCCGCCCATCATGAACAGCGTGCCATACATGATGAAAGACAAATCCAACGCCCAGGCTGTCGGGGAGTTGAGAACATAACGGACAAAGACTTCGTAGCCAGTGCCGACGGCCATCAGCACGATCAGCCATGCGAACGCCTTTCCGAACCAGGCCGAGAGGGAATCGGCGAACCGGATGAAACCAATCATGTGTCAGATTTCCGAGTTTTTGCGATGAAGCCCCGGCAAGTTGCCTTGCCGGGGCGCGTAACTGCGGTCTTCTAGCGCTTAAAGCGCGAGTTTGCCCGGGAAGAAATGTTCATAGGCCAGACCGTAGTCGGGCGCATTCATCAATTCATAATAGGCAACCTGCTGCGCCCAGGCTTTTTGGCTTTCCACGATGCGCGCAAACATCGGATCGGTCAGAAGATCCGGAAGGATCGCCGACCAGGCTTTGAGCTGCGCATCAAGGATGTCCTTCGAGGTCCGACGCACGGTGACGCCAGCTTCTTGCTGAAGCCAGGCAAGGTCAGCCGAATACCGGCGCATCGCCTTGTTCGAGTTTGCCGTGGCAGAAGCTTCGACAGAGTACTTCAAGATGGCCTGCAGATCGGGGGCCAAATCTTCGTAGGTGTCTTTGTTGAAGATGAACTCGAACTGTTCAGACGCCTGATGGTAGGACGACAGGTAGTAGTTCTTGGCGACGTCTTGTGCGCCAAAATCCTTGTCCGACGACGGGTTGTTGAACTCGAAAGCGTCGATCACGCCACGCTCCATCGCCGGAACGATCTCGCCGCCGGCAAGCTGTGCCACCGACATGCCCATCGACTGCAGAAGGTCAGCGGCCAGACCAACGGTCCGGTACTTGAAGCCGTTCAGGTCCGCGGCAGTGTTCACTTCGCCCTTGAACCAGCCAAAGGGCTGAGCGGGCATCGGGAAGCCAAGGAAGCCAACCACGTTAAGCCCAAGCTGATCTTGGGTCAGTTCACGATACAGCTCTGCGCCGCCACCTTCATAAAACCAGCCAAGCATCGCCGGGGAAGACGCGCCGAAGACAGGGCCCGTTCCGAAGAGCGAGGCGGACTTGGACTTGCCATACCAATAGGAGCAAACCGTGTGCGCGGCGTCGATAACGCCGTCGTTCACGGCGTCCATCACCTGAAACGCAGCGACGACAGCGCCTGCGGGCAGAACATCGACCTTAAGACGGCCGCCCGACATTTGGTCAACGCGGTCAGCGTAGTCCTGAGCAAACTCCTGCCAAATGTTCGATGCCCCCCAAGACGTCTGCATTTTCAGGACGACGGGCGCCTGAGCAAGGACGGCCGGTGCAGCAAGAACACCCGCAGTTGCGCCACCAGCCAAAGCTGACTTCTTCAGGAAAGAGCGGCGATTAAATTTCTGAACAGTCATGTATTTCCTCCCATGTGGTTGCCGAAGCATTCGGCTGGTCACCGCTTGGTCAGAAAAAGTCTCTGACCACCTCCCAGCGGTTCACCGATTGCAGGATAGGTCGCGTGGCAGACAAATCAAATTCAAATAAGGACGTTTTTTTAGGTTCAGTCAGGTCAAAATTCTTAATCATTTGTAAACAATCGTAAACTTATCAAGACAGCGGTCGATTTTGGTTGAAATTTTGTTGCGCAGGTCCTTTTTGTCGTCCCTGTTGCTTGCCCGGCTGCAGGTTTTCTGCGCGGCGGGGCGCACATTTGGATCGCAACAAAGATCGCATTCGGTTTTTCAAGACATCAAAGCCTGGCACGGGCGATCGGGCACAGGCCTAAACCAAAGCGCGAAAAGCTTCTGTGATGTCTTAGTTGATACGCCGCAGGCAGCAGCGCGGCTGTCGCGCAGCATGCCTTGCATTTGTGCCGGACAAAGCGCCTATCCGCGGCGCAGGGTGTCGATCATCAGGGCCACATTGTCGGGGTTGGCGTCTGGGGTTATGCCGTGGCCAAGGTTGAAGATATGGGGTCCGCCCTTGAACGCATCCACCACCCGGCGGGTGGCGTCGATCAGCTCTTGCCCGCCGCTGACCATGTGATGCGGGGCAAGGTTGCCCTGCACAGGCCCCGAGATCTGCACATGTTCCGCCGCCCATTCGGGGCTGACAGAATTGTCGACCGCCACGCAATCGGCGCCCGTTGTCTTGGCAAAGCCGAT
>JAIOXV010000136.1 GCA_021741465.1 Paracoccaceae bacterium | reverse complement strand
GGCCAGCAATGACAAGGTGGCAGAGGCGATTGCGGTGGTGCGCAATGAATGGGCCAAGATCGCCGCCGGCGGGCTGACCGAACAAGACGTGACCACCGCCAAAACCTATATGACAGACGCATATCCGTTGCGCTTTGATGGCAATGGTCCGATCGCCAGTATTCTGGTCAACATGCAGATGATGGGCCTGGCCGCAGACTATCCCACAACCCGCAACGACCGGGTCAACGCCGTCACGCTGGACGATGTTCAGCGCGTTGCGGCCCGGCTGATGAAGCCGGACGATCTGTTCTTCACCGTGGTGGGAAATCCGGCAGGCGTTGCGACAACAGAATAGCGCGCCACCTGCCCGAATCTGTGGCCTTGTCGCGGTCCACCTGCTAGAATTGGGGGTATGACGCTTCATGCCCCCTATATATCCGGTTCCACACGTCCAGTGATCCGCCCGCTTGATGAAGCGGCGATCAACCGGATTGCGGCCGGTGAGGTGGTAGAACGCCCGGCCTCTGCGGTGAAAGAGCTTGTCGAAAACGCCTTGGATGCGGGCGCACGGCGGATTGCGGTGGATTACGCGGCGGGCGGCAAGGTGCTGATCCGCGTCACCGATGACGGATGCGGCATGACGGGCGATGATCTGCCCTTGGCCGTGGCGCGCCATGCGACATCGAAGATTGACGGCAGTGATCTTCTTAACATCCGCTCTTTCGGGTTTCGGGGCGAGGCGCTGGCCAGCCTTGGGGCGGTGGGGCGGCTGACCATTACCAGCCGCACCGATGGCTCTGACGGCGCGCAGATCACGGTGGCGGGTGGGCGGCTGGCGCCAGTCCGACCGGCGGCGGCGGTCAAGGGCACGGTCATTGAGCTGCGCGATCTGTTCTACGCCACCCCTGCGCGGCTGAAATTCCTGCGCTCGGACCGGGCCGAGGCCCAGGCGATCGCCGAGGTTGTGCGGCGGCTGGCCATGGCCGAACCGTCGGTTGGCTTTACCCTGAGCGAAGTTGCTGACGGCGAGGCCCCGCGGGTGATCTTTCGTGCCGACCCGCAGTCTGGTGATTTCTTCGACGCGCTACATGGTCGGCTGACCGGCATTCTGGGGCCAGAGTTCACCACCAACGCGCTGAAGATTGATGTGGAGCGCGACGGGCTGCGCCTGACCGGCTATGCCGCCCTGCCAACCTATTCGCGCGGATCTTCTGTGCAGCAATTTGTTTTCGTGAACGGACGCCCTGTTCTGGACCGGGTTCTGTTGGGCGCGCTGAGGGTGGCCTATTTCGACTTTCTCAGCCGCGATCGTCACCCCGCAGCCGTGCTGAACCTGATCTGCGATCCAGAGCGGGTTGACGTGAACGTCCATCCCGCCAAATCCGAAGTGCGATTTCGCGAACCCGAGGCGGCGCGCAGCCTTATCATTACCGGCCTGCGCACCGCACTTTCGGCCGCCGGGCACCGCGCCAGCACAACCGTGGGCGACGCCACGCTTGCCGCGATCCGCCCCGAGGCGCGGGTTTATCAGATGGACCGGCCGGCGCAATCAAGCTTGGCCCGTGCGGCCCAATGGCAGGCCCCTGAAGCGCTTGG
Source organism: Paracoccaceae bacterium (assembly GCA_021741465.1). Lineage (GTDB taxonomy): Bacteria > Pseudomonadota > Alphaproteobacteria > Rhodobacterales > Rhodobacteraceae > Tabrizicola_A. The sequence continues at coordinate 6,130 of JAIOXV010000136.1, read as the reverse complement.
CTTTGCCGAGGCCCCGCAGGCGCGGCTGGGTGCCCCCGATGACAGGGCCGAAAGCCCAGAGCCAAACCACCCGCTTGGGGCTGCGCGCGCGCAGCTTCATGGCAATTACATCGTTGCCCAAACCGCCACCGGGATGGTGATTGTTGACCAACATGCCGCACATGAACGGCTGGTTTATGAACGGCTGAAGCGGCAAATGCAGGACAGCGGCGTCACAGCGCAGGCGCTGTTGATCCCGGAAATCGTGGAACTTTCCGTAAGCGATGCCAGCAGGTTGCTGGACCATGCCGCCGATCTGGCGCGGTTTGGTCTGACGATTGAACCTTTCGGGGGCAGCGCGGTTGCGGTGCGCGAAACCCCGGCAATTCTGGGCACGGTTTCGGCCGCGGCGTTGCTGCGCGATATTTTGGATGAACTGTCCGATCTTGGCCGCAGCGACAGCCTTCAGGCAAAGATCGAAGCGATCCTGTCGCGCATGGCCTGCCATGGTTCGGTGCGCTCGGGCCGCCAGCTTCGCCCGGATGAGATGAACGCCTTGTTGCGCGAAATGGAAGCCACCCCGCATTCGGGCCAGTGCAACCATGGCCGCCCCACCTATGTGGAGCTGCAGCTTCACGATATTGAACGATTGTTCGGACGCAGATGATCACCCTTTTTGGCCAAAGCTATGCTTGGAACGCCCCCGAGGTTCTGGTGGTGGGCGGCGTGTTGCTGGTGCTGCTGGGCATGCTGTTTCTGACGCTGCGCGCGGCGGGACGCTCGGCCGCGATGACCGCGCCCTTGATGCGGGAAATGGGGTGGCTGGGCCAGCGGGTTCAGGCCCTGTCAGACGGGCAGGAACGGCTGGCGGGCGGGCTGCATCATGTGTCCGAAAATCAGGCGGTCAGCCAATCGGCCATGTTGCAAGTGATGGAACAGCGTCTGGCCGAAGTATCGCGCCAAATGGGTGAAAGCCTGCAAGGCACATCAACGCGCACGGCCCGCAGTCTTGGCGAGTTGCAACAGCGGCTCGAAACCATCGACAAGGCGCAGGCCAATATCGAAAAGCTTTCGGGCAACGTGCTGAACCTGCAAGACATTCTGGCGAACAAGCAGGCGCGCGGGGCTTTTGGTGAAATCCAGCTGAATGACATCGTGCAAAAGGCCCTGCCTGCCGACGCCTATACCATGCAGGCCACGCTGTCGAACGGCAAGCGGGCCGATTGCCTGATCCACCTGCCCAACCCGCCCGGCCCGATTGTCATCGACGCAAAATTCCCACTCGAGGCTTATGAGGCGATGCGGCGCGCAGAAAACCCGCGCCAATTGACCGAAGCGCAGGCGCTGCTCAGATCGGCCGTAAGGGTGCATATCAAGGCGATTGCCGAAAAATACATTCTGGATGGCGAAACCGCCGATGGAGCGCTGATGTTCCTGCCATCGGAAGCGGTTTATGCCGAGCTGCACGCCAACTTTCCCGAAGTGGTGCGTGATGGCTTTGCCGCGCGGGTCTGGATTGTCTCGCCCACAACCTGCATGGCAACCCTGAACACGATGCGCGCGGTGTTGAAGGATGCACGGATGCGCGAACAGGCCGGGGCCATTCGGGCGACCTTGCGCCAGTTGCACCGGGATGTGGAAATCGTGGTGGAACGGGTGGACAAGTTGTCGACCCATTTCAACCAGGCGCGGGCCGATCTGGACGGCATCACCACCGCCGCCGAGCGGGCCGGCAAGCGGGCGGCGCGGCTGGACAACTTTGATTTCGAAGAGCTGAACCCCAACGACCCGACGCCCATCTTGGGGCCTCAGGCAGCGGAATGACCCAGTGCTGCGCCATCTGACCCCAGCCGATTATACCACCATGCCTTGGGCCAATGGCAAAGGCAGCACGATCGAGATGCTGCGCGTTGAGGAGGGTGGCCGGCTCAAATGGCGGTTAAGCCGGGCCTCGGTTGTGGAAAACGGCGATTTTTCGATCTTTGCCGGGATTGAACGCAATCTGACTGTGCTGACAGGGCCGGGTTTTGATCTGGTGGGCGACGGGCTGGTTTTGCCCGCCCGGCCCTTGATGCCCGTGGCTTTCGCCGGTGATGTCGCGGTGCGGGCCGAAGGCGTAAGCGCGCCATCCGATGACTTCAACGTGATGACCAACCGCGCCCTTGCGCGGCCCGACGTGGCGGTGATCACAGGTTCTGCCCTGATTGCCCATGACGGCGGGTTTCTGGCCGCCTATGCCCTTGTGCCGTCACAGGTGAACGGCCGCGCTATGGCGGCGCAGGATATGATCTTGACCGCCGAAAACCTGAGCCTTCAGGGCCAGCTTGTCGTTGTGCGTTTGCCGCAATAGCCCGATCAGATCCTGTCTCTTGATCTTCGGCATCAAGGGGATGATGCTGCGCTGATGTTCGGTCTTGTCCCCCTTGAAACGCTTTTGGCCTTTGCTTCGGCGGGGGTGCTTTTGAACCTTACGCCTGGCGCGGATGTGATGTTTGCCACAGCCAGCGGCATGGCGGGCGGGCCAAGGGCCGGCATCGCGGCGGGGCTGGGCGTGGGGCTTGGCGGGTTTTGGCATGTGGGGCTTGCCGCACTTGGGGTTGCAGCGATTTTGGCCACCCATCCGGCCGCAATGACCGGGCTGCGCTGGTTTGGGGCGGGGTATCTGCTTTTCCTTGCCTATGGCGCCTGGAATGCGGGGCCTGCGAAACCCGCAAAGGGCAGCGCCGGGCTTGCGCGGGCGTTCTGGCGCGGCTTTGTTACCAATGCCTTCAACCCAAAGGTCGCGCTTTTCGTGCTTGCCTTTCTGCCGCAGTTCACAGATCCCGCGCGCGGACCGGTCTGGCAACAGATCCTGATCCTGGGCGCGGTCTTTACCCTGACGGGCAGCTGCATTACCGCCGGTTACGGCGCGCTTGCCGGTTGGGCGGGCACGGCGCTGTCGGCCCGCATGGGCGTTATGAACAAACTTGCCGCCGGGGTCTTTGGCCTGATGGCGTTGCGTATGATACGGGAGTGACCATGGCGACGATTACCCTGCTTGATGGCGGCATGGGCCAGGAACTGGTGGCGCGTTCAGGAGATGAGCCGACGCCGCTTTGGGCAACGCGTGTCATGATCGACCATCCCGGATTGGTGAAAGCGATCCATGCGGATTACTTTGCCGCCGGCGCAAGTGTTGCGACCACCAACACCTATAACATCCTGCATGACCGGCTGGTTGGTGTGGGGCTTGACCACTTTTACCACGCGCTTCACCTGCGGGCGCTGACCGAAGCGCATGAAGCCCGTGCCGAAGCGGGCAAGGGGATGATTGCAGGGTCAATGGGCCCTCTGGGCGAAAGCTATCGCCCAGACCTGACACCGCCGGTCGCGGTATCGACGGCGCTTTATGCCGAAAAGGCCGCACTGATGGCGCCGCATGTCGATGTGATCTTGTGCGAAACCATGTCCTCGCTTGATCTGTGCCGGGGGGCTTTGGCAGGGGCGCAGGCGGCAGGCAAGCCGGTGTGGCTGTCAATCTCGGTGCATGACCGCGATGGCACGCGCCTGCGGTCGGGCGAACCTGTCGCCGGGCTGGCCGAGGTGATTGCCGCACACCCGACCGCCGCCGTGCTGGCCAATTGTTCGATGCCCGAGGCGATGGAGGCCGCCCTTGGCGTGCTGGCCACCATGGGGCGGCCCTTTGGTGCCTATGCCAACGGGTTTTCGGAAATCTCCAGCCTGCCGCTTCCTCAGACCCATGACGCCCCGGCCTATTGCAGCCGCCATGACCTGACACCCGAAAGCTATACCGCCTTTGCCCTGCGTTGGGTGGGCATGGGGGCAACCCTTGTCGGCGGGTGTTGCGAAGTTGGGCCAGCCCATATCCGCCATCTTGCAACGACGTTGCGGGCGGCGGGCCACAGTCTCGCATGATCCCGGATTTTGACTATGCGCCCCCGGATGTGCCGCTGGACATCCTGTTTCAGGATGATCTGATCCTTGTGGTCAACAAACCGGCTGGTCTTTTGTCGGTGCCGGGCAAGCTGGAGGGGCGGTCGGATTGCCTTGTCAGCCGCCTGCAAGCCGCCCATTGGGACACGCTTTTGGTGCACCGGCTGGATTGCGACACTTCAGGGGTGATGATTTTTGCCAAGACCAAAAAGGCGCAAGGCTTCCTTGGGCAAGAATTTGAACAGCGCCGCGCCAGGAAATCCTATGTTGCACGGGTGATGGGCGACATTGCGGGCGCGGCGGGGCATATCGACCTGCCGCTCTGCGCTGATTGGCCGAACCGCCCGCGCCAGATGGTCAGCCACGAACACGGCCGCCCCGCGCAAACCGACTGGCAAGTGATTGGCCGCGCGCCCGGCGAAACGCGGGTTCAACTGTTCCCGAAAACCGGGCGCAGCCATCAGCTTCGCGTGCATATGCTGGCCTTGGGTCATCCCATACTGGGCGACCCGATTTATGCCACGGGAGCAGCCTTGGCCCACCCCCGCCTGATGCTGCACGCAGAGACGCTTGCCCTTCACCACCCCGGATCGGGCGAAATGGTGGAATTTTCTGCGCCTTGCCCGTTCTGACTATCGCGGCCGTTAACCTTACTGCAATCTCCCTTCTGTTTGATGACCGATGAAAGGATGCACCATGCGCCTGCTTTTTCAGTTTCGCTTTTTGCCACTGACACTGTCGGCGCTTTTGGCGCTTTGCTCGCTTGCCGGGGCTTTGGTGCTGCCGGCTTGGGGGTTTTTCTTTGCTTGCGCCTTTGTGGGTTTTGCCATGTTGCTGGCGGTGGGCCTGCGCGATGTTACCCAGACCCGCCACGCGGTTTTGCGCAACTATCCCATCGCGGCGCATCTGCGGTTTTTGTTGGAATCGGTACGCCCGGAGATGCGGCAGTATTTCTTCGAAGGGGATAAAGACGGCGCGCCTTTCCCACGCGACAAGCGCGCCATCGTCTATCAGCGCGCCAAGAAGGCGCTCGACAAGCGCCCCTTTGGCACGATGTATGACGTCTATCAGGAACAATACGAATGGATGCACCATTCGCTGGCCCCAACGAACCCGGTGCCCGTGGCAGACATGCGGGTGCAAGTTGGCAGCTATTCGGTCAGTCTTTTGAACATTTCGGCCATGAGTTATGGCGCGCTGTCGGCCAATGCAATCCTGTCGTTGAACAAGGGGGCCAAGGCGGGCGGGTTCTTTCATGATACCGGCGAAGGCGGGGTATCGCCTTATCACCGCGAACATGGGGGTGATCTGGTTTGGGAAATCGGGTCGGGTTATTTCGGGTGCCGGGCGGCAGATGGCGGCTTTGATGCCGACATATTTGCGCAGAACGCCGCCGATCCGCAAATTCGCATGATCGAGATAAAGTTGAGCCAGGGGGCAAAGCCGGGCCATGGCGGTGTGCTGCCGGCGGCCAAGGTCACTGAAGAAATCTCTGCCATCCGCGGGGTACCGATGGGACAGGACTGTGTCTCTCCCAGCCGGCATTCGGCCTTTTCGACACCCATCGAACTGATGCAGTTCATCGCTCGGCTGCGCGCGTTGTCGGGCGGCAAGCCCACCGGCTTCAAGCTGTGCATCGGCCATGAATGGGAGTTCATGGCCATGTGCAAGGCAATGGTGGAAACCGACATCACGCCGGATTTCATTGTGATTGACGGCAAGGAAGGGGGCACAGGTGCCGCCCCCCTGGAATTCATGGATCACATCGGCATGCCGCTGCGGGACGGGCTGTCCTTTGCCCATAATGCATTGGTGGGCGCAGGCCTGCGGGACCGGATAAAGCTTGGCGCTTCGGGCAAGATCACCTCGGCCTTTGATATGGCGAAAATCCTCGCGCTGGGGGCCGATTGGTGCAACGCCGCGCGCGGCTTCATGTTCGCGGTGGGCTGCATTCAGGCGCAATCATGCCATACCGGCCAATGCCCGACCGGGGTTGCCACCCAAGATCCGCTACGCAGCCGGGCCTTGGTGGTGGTGGACAAGGCCGAGCGGGTGAAGAACTTTCACCACAACACGCTGCATGCCCTGTCGGAACTGGTTGCAGCCGCCGGGTTGGCCCACCCTGCCGAGTTGCGGCCCCATCATTTCCAGCGCCGGGCCTCTTCGGACAGGGTGATTTCCTTTGCCGAACAGTATGAGCAGTTGAACCCCGGACAGT
>JAIOXV010000135.1 GCA_021741465.1 Paracoccaceae bacterium | reverse complement strand
CATCGCGCAGCGCCCCAAGCACGACGGCGGCGCAGTCTGGATCATCGCGGCCCAGCGCCTTTGCGCCCTCGATCACCGTGACGCGCACACCCAGCCGCCGGTGCGCCTGCGCCATTTCCATGCCGATCGGCCCGCCGCCCAGAATAAGCAGATGGTCCGGGCGCCTGCGCAGGGCAAAGATCGTTTCATTCGTCAGATAGGGCACATCTTCGATGCCGGGAACCGGGGGGATGGCAGCCTGCGAACCCGTGGCAATGACAAAGCGTCGCGCACGAATGGTGGTGCCTCCGGCCTCAACCTCGCGCGGGCCAGAAAAGCGCGCCCAGGCACGGATCACCGTCACACCCAAGGATTCAAAGCGTTCCTGGCTGTCATGGGGCGCAATGTCGGCGATGATCCCGCTGACGTGGTCTTTGACCGCGGCAAAATCTATCTCTGGCTCTGTCGGCGCAATGCCGAATGCCGCGGCCCCACGCATTGCTACCGCGGCCTTGCCCGCGGCAAGCAGCGCCTTTGACGGCACGCAACCTGTGTTCAGGCAGTCGCCGCCCATTTCGGCCCCTTCGATCAGCACCACCCGCGCGCCCATCTGGGCCGCCCCCGCCGCCAGCGACAGGCCGCCAGAGCCCGCCCCGATGATGCACAGATCGGCAGTCAGCTTGGCCATTGTCATGCCTCCTTGCGGCGAAGTGCCCGGATAACCATCGGCAAGGCCGACAAGGCCGCCAGACCCAAAAGCGGCAGCAGAACGGGCAACGAAAAGATGATCCCGAGATCAGGCGTTTCGCCTCGGGCAAAGACCTCGCCCAGACCAGAGCCGATCGAGGTGAAGACCAAGCCTCCGGGGATGATGCCCAAGGCCGTGGTCAGCGCAAAGGGCAAAAGGCGGATACCGGCAAAGGCGGGAAGAAGATTGGCCAGAAAGAAGGGCACGACCGGCACCAACCGCATGGTTAAAAGGGCAGACCACTGGTTTTGCTGCAAGGCGCCCTGCAACCGCGCGGCGGCCCCGCCACGGGCCGCAACCCGCGCCGCCACATCAGCGCCCAGTCCGGCGCGCGCCGCCAAAAACACCCCGATCGCCCCAAGCGTCGCCCCAACCACATTGTAAAGCACACCGGGAAACAGACCGAACAGGAAACCGCCAGCCAGCGTCGCAATCGTCGCGCCGGGAAGCGACAGCGCCACGATCACCGCATAGGCCGCAACAAAGCCCAAGCGTGCCCAAAGCCAATGCGTATCGCGAAAGGCCAAAAGCGCCGAGCGATACTGCGCCAGCGCGTCAAACGTCAAAAGGTCACGAAAGGCAAAGGCCCCAAACAGCATGACCGCCAGAATCAGGCCAAGGGGCAGATGGCGCAGCACGGATCGCGGGAAGGGGGGGTCGGCCTTTTTCATGCCCACACCATGGTCCGGATCGCCCCGGTTGCGCCATAGGCTTCACGCGTGCTTGATAAACTGCGAGCCTTTGGGGCGTTTTCGGCCCTCTTTCTTTCAGTTTTGGCGGCACGACATGGTATCACGACCTGAAATGTTGCAGAAAACCCGCGAAAGCTGCGTTGACAGCCCTGCCCAGCCTGCGTAAAGACCGGGCTTCAAGTTACCGGCCTCGAATCCGTATGGGTTCGGGCACCCGTCTTATGGAGAGCCGCGATGAAGCGCACTTATCAACCGTCGAACCTGGTCCGCAAGCGCCGCCACGGTTTCCGCGCCCGCATGGCCACCAAAGGCGGCCGTCTGGTGCTGGCAGCCCGCCGCGCCAAAGGCCGTCACAAGCTGTCGGCTTAATCCTTGCGGCCTTTCGAGGCCAAGGCATGGTTAAAGACATGACACCGCCGGAGATGCAGGGCCAAGGCAGCAGTGCCGCAACGCCCGGGGCCGCTCCGGCGGTTTCGCTTTGCCTGACGACGCTGCGCAATCGCCCGGACTTTTTGCGCGCGGCCTCTGCGCTGCGTCAGGGGACGGGCGGCTTTCTGGTACAGGCCCGCGACCGGCAAGATGGCGAACCTGCCGTGCGGGTGGGGTTCACGGCATCGAAAAAGATTGGCAATGCGGTGGCGCGCAACCGCGCCATACGCCGCCTGCGTGAAGTGGCCCGCGCGATCTTGCCCCACATGGGCCGGCCGGGGTGGGACTATGTTTTGGTTGCCAAACCCGGCGTGACCACGCTGCGCGCGTTTGATCTGTTGCTTGCAGATCTGCACGGCGCGTTGGCGCGCATCCATAAATCATGACGCCGCTTGCCCATCTTGTCGCCCTGCCCGTCCGCGCCTATCGGCTGATCTTAAGCCCCTGGGTCGGCCACGGCTGCCGATTTCAGCCAACCTGTTCGGCCTATGCTTTGGATGCGCTGGAGCGTCACGGCGGGGTGAAGGGCGGCGCGCTTGCCGCCTACCGCATCTGCCGCTGCCACCCTTGGGGCGGCAGCGGCTATGATCCGGTGCCGGGGGCCGACCCCGAGTTTGACAAGACGCGCTAAGTTTTACGCCCGAGCGGCTTTCCCGCAGGCCCGTTTTCTGCCAAGGGAAGGAAAGACGAGGTTCACCATGCTTGACGACGATCTGTCCGACGACATCCACCCGCTGTTTTACGGCGCGCCCAAGGCGACCGAATTTCGCAAGCTGCGCAAACGGCTGGTGCAAAACGTCCGCGAGGCGATCGAGACCTATGGCATGATCGAGCCGGGCGCGCGCTGGTTGATCTGCCTGTCGGGCGGCAAAGACAGCTATACGCTTCTAGCCGTCTTGCACGAATTGAAATGGCGCGGGCTGTTGCCTGTCGATTTGCTGGCCTGCAACCTTGACCAGGGCCAGCCAGGCTTTCCTGCGACCGTTTTGCCAGAGTTTCTGTCGCGCATGCAGGTACCGCACCGGATCGAGTATCAAGATACCTATTCGGTCGTGACCTCAAAGATTGCGCCGGGTGGAACCATGTGCAGCCTGTGTTCCCGGCTTCGGCGCGGCAATCTTTACCGAATCGCCCGCGAAGAGGGCTGTTCTGCCGTGGTGCTGGGCCATCACCGTGACGATATTCTGGAAACATTTTTCATGAACCTGTTTCATGGTGGGCGGCTGGCCACCATGCCACCGAAACTGCTGAACGAAGACGGCGATCTTTTCGTCTATCGCCCGCTTGCCTTTGTGCCCGAAGCCGATTGCGAGCGTTTTGCCCGCGCGATGAACTATCCCATCATTCCTTGCGACCTTTGTGGCAGCCAGGAAGGGCTGCAACGTGTGCAGGTCAAAAAGCTTCTCGACGAATGGGAAACCCGCACCCCCGGCCGCCGGCAGGTGATGTTTCGCGCACTGACGAATGTTCGGCCCTCGCATCTGGCGGATCCGGGACTTTTTGACTTTGCCGGGCTGATGCGGGAAGTGACAAAATTTGATGAAAATCCTCCGCAACTTCGCGATGTGGATTAAGAAAGCCATAAATCTCTTTGCCTAATTTCGGCGGGCCGGAGGCTGCCCGTCCGGCATTTTGCCGGAGATGTGCGTCATGCCCCTTTTGCTTTTTGCCAGACTGGCCCGTTCGGCCCGCACGTTTCTGACATTGATGCGGCGTCCCGAAATGGTGGTGTTCCTGCCCGCCATTACCCTTGCTGCCTTTTGGTTCGGGGGCGAAAGGGTGCTTGTTCTGGTGGCGTTGGGGGGGCCGCTGATCCTTGCCGTGTCAGGGGTATTGCAGCAATCCGAACAGCTGCCACCCGCGCTGCCAGATGCGCTTGGCGGGCTTGGCTTGCGCGCCCATGTTGTGACGGTGCTGGACACGATCCTGAAGGATGAGCCGATCAGCGGCAAGACAACAGCCTGCGTTGTGGTGCAGTTCGATGATATTGACCAAGTGCTTGATCGCCACGGCCGCGCCGCGCAGACCGAAGTGCTGGCGCGCAGCGCGGAACGTATATGCGCGGCCTTGCGCAGCGGCGACATGGTGGCCCGGCTTGAGGGGGGCGGTTTTGCCATTGCCCTTGCCCCGGTGCGCAGGCTTGATCTGGAAAGCGTTGTGCAATTGGCCGCGCGTCTGCAATCGGCCATAAACATCCCGATATCCCTGAACGCGCAGCGGCTTTATGTTTCCGCCTCGGTTGGGTTTTGCCTTGCCCAACGCGCGCCAGAGCCGCGCGGCAAGGCCCTGCTTGATGCCGCACAAATTGCCGCCGATGAAGCCGCCCGCCACGGCCCGGGGGCCATTCGCGCCTATGCACCAGACATGGCCCGCCACCGCGCCGACCGGGACGCCTTGCGCGAAGAGCTTGAGGTTGCATTGGACGAAGGGCAGATCCGCGCCCATTTCCAGCCGCAGATTTCCACAGATACCGGGGCCATCACCGGGTTTGAGGCTTTGGCGCGGTGGTATCATCCCGAACGCGGGCTGATCCCGCCGGGGGACTTTCTGCCGATGATCGATGATGCGGGCCTGTCTGAACGTCTGGGCGAGGTGATGCTGTTCAATGCGCTGACCGCCCTTACACGCTGGGACAAGGCCGGACTGGGCGTGCCGACGGTGGCTGTGAATTTCTCTGCAGCCGAGCTGCGCAACCCGCGGCTGGCAGAAAAGCTGAAGTGGGAACTTGACCGCTTTGGCTTGGAAACCGAACGGCTTTGCGTTGAAATCCTGGAACATGTCGTGGCGGAAACCGACAATGACGTGATCGTTTCGAATATTGCGGCTTTGTCGAAAATGGGGTGCGGTATTGATCTGGACGATTTTGGCACAGGCCATGCGTCGATCACCTCGATCCGCCGTTTTGCTGTGCGCCGCATCAAGATCGACCGCAGCTTTGTCACCAAGGTTGATGAAGACCGCGAACAGCAAAAGATGGTGTCGGCAATCCTGTCGATGGCAGAGCGGCTGGGTCTTGCCTCGCTGGCCGAAGGGGTGGAAACCCCGGGCGAGCATGCCATGCTGTCACAACTGGGCTGCGGCGATGTCCAAGGCTTTGGCATCGCACGGCCGATGCCCGCCGACGAGACGCTGGATTGGATCGAACGCCACCGCGCAAGGCAAAGCGCAGCACCGCGCATTGGCCAGCGGGCACGATGAAGCCTGGCCCGAAAATCCGGGCTCTGGCGGCGAAAGACGCGCTTTCCTGGCCCGAAAACCGGGAAAGCGCTTGACCTTTTGCCGCCCCTGGCGTTGAACCACCGCTGACCTTGAACAGGAATGGTGGTGGTCCTGATGGACGATCAGAACAAGAATCTTATCCTTGCGACCGTGCTCAGCTTTCTGGTGATCCTTGGGTGGTTCGTCGGCGGACCCATGCTGTTTCCGCAGTGGTTCCCCGAAGAACCCCTGGCACAACAAAGCGCCACACCCGAGGCCGCGGCCACGACAGATGCCGCACCGTTGACGGCAGCGCCCGAAACTGCGGCGACCGCGGCGACAGAGCCTGCACCTGATGCGCCGCGCCTGACGATCGACACGCCCAAACTGTCGGGCAGCCTGTCGCTTGCAGGGGGCCGGATCGACGACCTGCATCTCAAAGGCTATCGCGAGACGGTTGACCCCACCTCGCCCGAAGTGCGGCTCTTGTCCCCGATCGGCAAGGAACACCCCTACTATGCCGTCTTTGGCTGGCTGGCTGGCAACGGGCTGGACCCGGCCGATGTCCCCGATGCCAAGACCCTGTGGTCGGTTGTCGGCAACACGACCCTTTCGCCCGATGCCCCGGTTACCCTTCAGTGGCAAAACACCAAGGGCCTGACCTTTACCCGCACCCTTTCGGTGGACCCCGACTTCATGTTCACCGTGACCGACAAGGTCGCGAACGCCGGCACCGCCGAAGCCCGCCTTGCCCCTTACGGCATTGTCGCGCGCCATGGACTGCCCAAGTTGAAGGGCACTTATGTCGTGCATGAAGGCCTGGTGCGCCGCACCGATGGCACCTTTGGCGAAGTGAAATACAGCAATTTCTCGGATTTCTCGATCCCCGACGGCGAGACCCTGCCGGCAGAAGAGATGGATGCGCAAACCGATGGATGGATCGGCTTTACCGACCACTATTGGATGACCACCCTTGTTCCCGAACAGGGCAAGCCGTGGAAGGCCATCGCGCGCTATGTGCCGCAAAGCGACATATACCAGGCCGAGGTCCACCACGACGTTATGGCAATCGCGCCCGGTGGCAATGCCGAGGTGTCGACCCAGCTTTATGCCGGCGCCAAGGAATGGGAAACCATCCGTTCCTATCAGGACGACGCGGGCATCGCGGGTTTCATCGACTCTATCGACTGGGGCTGGTTCTATTTCCTGACCAAGCCGATCTTCGCGCTGTTGCATTGGCTGCACGGCATGATTGGCAATATGGGCTTTGCCATCATGGCGCTGACGCTGGTGCTGAAGCTTTTGGTGCTGCCTTTGGCCTATAAATCCTATGTCTCGATGGCGCGCATGAAGGAATTGCAGCCCGAGATGGAGGCGCTGAAAGAGCGCGCGGGCGAAGACAAGCAGAAGCTGCAAAAAGAAATGATGCAGCTTTACAAGGAAAAGAAAGTGAACCCGGCCGCAGGATGTCTGCCGGTGTTGATCCAGATTCCGATCTTTTATGCGCTGTTCAAAGTTATTTCGAACACGCTCGAACTGCGTCAGGCGTCGTTCTTCGGCTGGCTGAACGATCTGTCGGCACCAGATTCATCTTCGCTTTACAACCTCTTTGGGCTTTTGCCTTGGGACGCACCGGCCACCGGTTCGTTGACCCATCTGATCTTCCTTGGGATCTTGCCGATCATTCTGGGCGTCACGATGTGGCTTCAGCAAAAACTGAACCCCGCCCCGGCTGACCCAGTTCAACAGCAAATCTTTGCGTGGATGCCGTGGGTCTTCATGTTCATGATGTCGTCCTTTGCGTCGGGCCTTATCATTTACTGGATCACCAACAACACGATCACCTTCGTGCAACAGTATCTGATCATGGCAAGCCACGGCAGCCGACCCGATATTTTCGGCAACATCAAAGCCGGGGTAAAGAAGCCGGTGGCTGTGTCGGACAAGGCCAAGAAGAAATGACAGGACGGCTGGCGCAGATATGCCGCCACCCGATCAAGGGACACGGACGCGAAACACTCGCGTCCGTTCGTCTTTTGGCGGGCGCCTGTCTGCCCTGGGATCGCCACTGGGCGGTTGCGCATGAAGCGGCCAGGCTGACGCCGGGCTGGAACCCTTGCATGAATTTCGCCCGTGGGGCCAAAGCACCCGCGCTGATGGCAATCACCAGCACCTTGGACGAGGCGACGTCCACCGTAAGGCTGCACCATCCGACACAAGGCACGATCACCTTCAACCCTGACGACACAGCCGATCTGCCGCGTTTTCTGGACTGGGTGCGGCCGCTGATCCCGGCAAACCGGGCTATGGCCTGTCAAATCGTGACGGCTGGGCGCGGGATGACCGACAGCGATTTCCCTTCGATCTCTCTTCTTTCGACCAATTCACTTGCCAATCTTTCGGCACGCATGGGCCAAGATCTGTCGCCGCACCGCTTTCGTGGGAACCTGTGGCTGGATGGCGCGGAACCTTGGGCAGAGCGCAATTGGATCGGCCGCACCATCCGCATTGGTGGCGCGGTCCTGCGGATCGAAGAGCCGATCACCCGCTGCACCGCCACCATGGTTGACCCAACGACCGGCATCGCGAATGCCGATACCCTTTCCGCCCTAGAGACCGCTTTCGGACATCAGGATTTTGGCGTTTATGCCACAGTGATCGAAAGC
>JAIOXV010000134.1 GCA_021741465.1 Paracoccaceae bacterium | reverse complement strand
GGACCGGGGCCGGTGCTGGCCAGCACTTTTGCGTCTTATTGGGTTTCGACAAAATTGCTGGGGGAGCATCGGCTTTTCCATGTGATCGACGCGCCGTCTTTAAGTGGAGTGGACATTCTTATTGCGCTGGTGCTGGGGGTAGCTTCGGCATTGCTGTCGATGATTTATATTGTTCTGGTGACAGAAGCGCCGAAACTGGCAAAGGCTTCTGGCATTCCCTTGCAATGGCGCCCTTTGGTGCCGGCAACCGTTTTGTTTCTGATCTCGCCGTTTTTGCCGCATTTGCTGGGTTCGGGGCTTGGATCAATTGACTTGGCGATGGGGGGCAAGGTGACGCTGCTTGTGGTTGTTGTCTTGCTTATTGCCAAGCTTGCCATCACGCCGCTGTGTCTGGGATTTGGCTATTTCGGCGGCGTTTTCGCACCGGCATTGTTTTTTGGCGCCATGCTTGGCGGTGTTTTTGACATCGCCTTGGCTGATGCCGGTCATATGACCTCGTCCTTTGTGGTTCTTGGCGCGGCAAGCTGTGTGGCCACCGTGATTGGTGCGCCGGTGGCCGCGACCATCATCATTTTTGAAATGACCGGCAGCTATGAATGGGCGGTTTTGGCCATCACCAGCATCGTGGTGGCCGCCCAGATCAGCCGCAGCTTTGTCGGACGATCCCTTTTTGACCGCCAGCTTGCCCTGCGCGGCATCGAGGTGAAGGACGACAAGCCAAGATCGGCCTCGGCCTGACGGGCCGCCGCACAGGAAGCCACTGGCCTGCGGCTCAGGCCAAAGGATCAGATCAGCTTGGCCCAGGCGCGGGCAATGGCAAGGCCATGGGCATCGGCCGTGGCCGCATCCTTGGCAGCATGGGCGGCGAATTCGCCCACCCAGCCCGGGCGTGAGGCTTCGAAAGCCTCGGCGAATTCCTGCGCCCAGTCCGTCACGACGGCGCGGTTGGCTTCAAAGTGAAATTGCATGCCATAGCCCGCGCGGCCATAGCGATAGCTTTGCACCTTGGCTTTGCCTGAACCGGCCAGATGCACCGCCCCCGGCGGCAGAGTGAAGGTGTCAGAGTGCCATTGCATGATGGGAAATGCCCCCGGAAGATGGCCCAACACCGGATCAAGCCTGGCCTGATCGGTCAGGCTGACCTGGCACCAGCCATATTCGCCGGCGGTGCCGATGTAGTTTTGCGCGCCAAGGCCACGGGCGAACACCTGGCTGCCAAGGCAGATTCCCAGCGTGGCAATGCCCATATCGGCGCTGTCCTTCATCATCCGGGCCAGGCGCGGCAAATAGGGGTGGGTGGCATCGGCAAGCGCGTTTTGCTCGCCGCCAAAGACCACCAGCGCATCATAGCTGCCCAGATCGGGCAGGGCATTGTCGCGCCAGGGCTTCCACAAATCAATCCGCGCCCCCGCTTCATGCAGCGCGACCCCGACTTGCCCGTGATGGGTAACAGCGGTGTTTTCGATGATTGCAACGCGCATGGGGCTCTCCTCTTGGCGGCGCACATCAATGCACTTTGGCCAAATCGCCGCAAGGGGGGCAAATGGCACTTGCACTTGGGCGCGCCCCGTGAAATTGGGACCCGTCAAACGAACACTCCCCAGCCAAATCCCATGGAGGCCCAAATGGAGATTCGCGAGGCGCTTACCTTTGACGACGTCTTGTTGGTTCCGGCCGCATCTTCGGTGCTGCCGTCTGATGCCGATACATCGACCTTCGTGACGAAGGCGATCCGGATGAACATCCCCCTGTTGTCCAGCGCGATGGACACGGTGACCGAGGCGCGGATGGCGATTGCCATGGCCCAATCGGGCGGAATTGGCGTTATTCACCGCAACCTTGACCTTGAGGCGCAGGCGCGCGAGGTCAGCCGCGTCAAGCGCTTTGAATCGGGTGTGGTCTATGCCCCGATCACGCTGACCCCGGACCAGACCCTTGCCGATGCCAAGCTGTTGATGGAGCGCTATCAGATCACCGGCTTTCCCGTGGTTGACCATCAGGGCCGGGTGTTGGGCATCGTTACCAACCGCGACATGCGCTTTGCTTCCGATGACAAGACGCCGGTTTCGCTGATGATGACCGCCGACAACCTTGCGCTGTTGCGCGAACCGGTTGACCGCGAACAGGCGATCAGCCTGATGAAGGCGCGCCGGATCGAAAAGCTGCTGGTCACCGATGGCACGGGCAAGCTGACCGGGTTGCTGACGCTGAAAGATACCGAAAAATCGGTTCTGAACCCGCAGGCCTGCAAGGATGAGATGGGCCGTCTGCGGGTGGCTGCGGCCTCGACCGTGGGCGATGCCGGGTTCGAGCGCAGTCAGGCGCTGATCGATGCGGGGGTTGATATGGTGGTGATCGACACCGCGCATGGCCATTCCGAAGGTGTGGCCAAGGCGGTGGAGCGGATCAAGAAACTGTCTAACAAGGTGCAGGTGATTGCCGGCAACGTCGCCACCGCCGAGGCCACCCGCGCGCTGATCGGGGCGGGGGCGGATGCGGTAAAGGTGGGCATCGGGCCCGGCTCGATCTGCACCACGCGCATTGTTGCGGGGGTTGGCGTGCCGCAACTGACCGCAATCATGGATGCCGCCGGCGCTGCCGGGGATATTCCTGTGATTGCCGATGGTGGCATCAAGTTTTCGGGCGATTTTGCCAAGGCGATTGCCGCCGGGGCCTCGTGCGCGATGGTTGGATCGGCCATTGCGGGCACGGACGAATCCCCGGGCGAGCTGATCTTGTACCAAGGCCGCAGCTTCAAGGCTTATCGCGGCATGGGCAGCCTTGGCGCGATGGCGCGGGGCAGCGCGGACCGCTATTTCCAGAAAGATGCAGCCTCGGACAAGCTTGTGCCGGAAGGCATCGAAGGTCAGGTGCCCTATAAGGGGCCGGTCGCCACCGTGCTGCACCAGATGGTGGGCGGTTTGCGCGCAGCCATGGGCTATACCGGCAATCGCACTGTGGCTGACATGCGCTCGGGCTGCGGCTTTGTTCGCATCACCGGGGCAGGGCTGAAGGAAAGCCATGTTCACGACGTGCAGATCACCCGTGAAAGCCCGAACTACCGCGCCGGATAACGTGTATGAAAGGCGGGCATCCTTTGCCCGCCTTATCCGCCAAAGACGCCCAGAAAGACGAAAATTGCTGCTTTGAACAGGCCCCAAAGCACGGTCGAAAAGACCAATATGGCAATGCCTGTGGTGGCAATGCCGGCCAAGATCCACGCCCCGTCCTCTTCCATCAGCCCGATGCACAAGCAGATGATCGCGATCGCGGGCAGCAAGTTGCCAAAAGGAATGGGCAACAGGACCGCCAGCGCCAAGAACACCATCAACAGCCCGACAAGACGTTCCGCCAAGGGCGATGTCAGACGTTGCAGGCGCGGGTGCATGAACTTGTCTGCCCGTTTCAGCCAAGGCGTGGCCTGCGTCAATATCCGCTGCAGAGCGGGCCGGGAAAAGGAACGTTTGGTGATGATGCCGGGAAGCCCGGCCTTGCGCCCCAGCGCCAGTTGCAACGACAGATAGAGCAAAGGCACCCCCGTCACCGCTGATGTGCCGGGGATCGAGGGCAGGGCATTTGGCAGGGCAAAAAGCACCAAAAGCGCAGTATGGGCGCGGCCTTGCATGCGCTCCAGCAGGTCGGCCACCGTCAACCGCTCGGCTGTGCCATCGGCCAGACGGGGCAGTATCTGCGACAGTCGCTCGGGTTCGGGTTCATGTTCGGCGTGATCCATGGCGATGAGATGGGCTGCGCGCGATGATTCTGCCAGCCCCCGCGTTGCGAGATGTGCGCCGGACCGCTAGGAAGGACAAAACGGGGGCACAATGGCACTGGCGGTTATCACAGGGGCGGGCGCGGCGGGCGGCATTGGCATGGCCACGGCCCGCGCGCTGGGGGCGGCAGGGTTTGATCTGGCCATCACCGCCACCACCGGCCGCATCGAGGCGCGCCGGGCCGAGCTTATGGCCGAGGGCTTTGACGTTCTGGCCTTTCAAGGTGATCTGACCGATCCCGCCACCGTGGCGCGTCTTTTCGATCAGACCGGGCCTGCGCAGGTCTTGGTGAACAACGCCGGCATGGGCTCGGTTCTGGCGCCGGCAGAGCCGCGCGCCTTTGTTGACATGTCAGCCGAGCAATGGCGCCGCGCGATGGATGCCAGCCTGACAACCGCCGTTCTGGTCACGCGCGCCTATCTGCCCGCCATGCTGGCCGCCGGGGCGGGGCGTGTCATCATGATGGCGTCTGTCACCGGGCCCTTGGTGTCGAACCCGGGCGAGGCGGCCTATTCCGCAGCCAAGGCTGCCATGGTGGGGCTGACCCATGCGCTGGCGCTGGAGGTGGCGATGCGCGGGGTCACGGTGAATGCCGTGGCGCCAGGCTGGATTGCCACCGAAGCCGCCAGCCCGGAAGAACAGCGCGCCGCCCGCGCCACCCCGCCCGGCCGCGCAGGTCGTCCTGATGAGGTCGCCGCCTGTGTCGCCTTTCTCGCCTCGGCAGGGGCGTCTTATGTCAATGGTGCCACATTGGTGGTCGATGGTGGCAACACCCTGCAGGAGCGCAAGGCATGACCCCCGCCGCCCGTCTTTCGGCCGCCATTTCCGTTCTGGACCGGGTGCTTGCCGGGGACCCGGCCGAACAGGCGCTGACAAATTGGGGCCGGGCCAGCCGCTTTGCCGGTTCGGGCGATCGGCATGCGGTGCGCGACCTTGTCTATGACGCGCTGCGCTGCCTGCGGTCCCACGCCGCCCTTGGTGGCGCGATGACCGGGCGGGGGCTTGTCCTTGGCGGTCTGCGCGCCAAGGGGCAAGATCCGCAAACCCTGTTCACCGGCGAGGGCCACGCTCCAGCCCCCGTCACCGCAGCCGACGCCGGGCGCAAGCCTGCAGGGGCCGAGGCCCTGGATATTCAAGATTGGATTTATCCATTTCTTTCCAAAGCATTGGGTGGTGAACTTTATGAAACACTTGAAGTAATGCGCCAGCGCGCGCCAGTGTTTTTGCGCGTGAATACGGTCAAGGCCGACCTGTCCAAGGCGATTGAGATCCTGGCGAAGGACGGCATTTCGGCGCAGCCGGTTTCTGGCCTGCGCTTCGCGCTTGAAGTGACGGAAAATGCGCGGAAAATTCATGGATCAACCGCCTATGCCCATGGGGTGGTCGAACTGCAGGATGCCTCGTCGCAGGCGGTGATCGAGGCGCTGCCGTTGCAAGACGGGCAGCGGGTGCTGGACCTATGCGCTGGTGGTGGCGGCAAGACCCTCGCCATGGCCGCGCGGGCCCGGATTTCGCTGTTTGCCCATGGTACCGAACCGGCCCGGATGCGCGATCTGGTGGTGCGGTCCCAACGTGCCGGCGTGCAGGTTCAGCTGCAAAATACCCCCGAAAAAACAGCGCCCTATGATCTGATTTTGACAGATGTTCCCTGTTCGGGGTCCGGCAGTTGGCGGCGCGACCCCATGGGCAAATGGCGTCTGACCGCTGAACGGCTGTTCGATCTGCGCCAGACCCAAGCTACGATCTTGGATCGTGCGGCGCGGATGCTGGCCGAGGGCGGGGTCTTGGCCTATGCCACCTGCTCGATGCTACGCGAAGAAAACGAAGACCAAGTTGCTGATTTCACAGCGCGAAACGCGGGATGGCAGTGCCGGTTGGAACGCCGCTTTTCGCCGCTGTCCGGTGGCGACGGGTTCTTTCTTGCGCTCCTGTCGCGCTAGTCGCGGCAGAAAATACTCAACCTTTGCGAGAAATGTCATGACTTCCCTCACCGGGTTTGCATAAACTGTGGCTCAGGTCCATTGCGATTAAACTTCGGTTAACCATTGCCGGCCTTAGGTAGGCGACAGGACGAATCTGCGCAGGGGGCAGGGCTTTGGCTGGCAGACCGATGAGCGATCTTGCAGATGTTTTCAGCAGGCGGGGCCGCGGGCCGCGCGGGGTTTTGCTGTTGCTGGTCTTGGCCATCGCGGCCACCGCGATTGCGGCCTTTGGCGAAAGCCGCACCTTGCAGATCGGGGCGGCCAGCATCGGGCTGACATTTGTCGCCCTGATCTTTCTGGCGCAGGGCGTGGCCGGGCTGAAGGCGCTTGACCAGCGTCGCCTGGATCGCCGCTTGGTCCAGATGACCGGCCATGACGCGACCCCCAGCTTTACCACCGATGGGCAAGGCCAGATTCGCTTTCAAAACGTCGCCGCGCGCGATCGTTTCGGTGGCGTCGAGGGCAATACGCTGGTGGCCGTCTTGCAAGATGCCTTTGCCGCGCCTTCGGCGGTGCTGTACCGGCTTCAGGCCCGCGCCAGCCACACCGGGGCCGCGCGCGAAGATGTGGTCAGCCGCCGCGGCCATACCCGGCTGTCGGTCCATCGCCTTTCACATGATCGGTTCTTGTGGCGGCTGGAAGAATTTGCCGATCGCGCCGCGGTGGGTCGGGGGGCCGAAACCCTAAGCCTGCCCATGCTGACGGCCAACAAGGCCGGCGTGGTTCTCTTCACCAACGAGGCGATGCGCCGGCTTTTGGGGGGGCGTCCAAAGCGGCTGGACCGGGTCTTCACCTCAAACGTTCTGCGGTCTGGGGAAGAGGTGCAGGTGAACGGCGTCGATGGGCCGGTGCGCGCCATTCTGGCCGAGGTTGATGGCATGGCCGAGCGGCGCGAGATCTTTCTTCTGCCGTTGCCCGCAACCGAGGCCCGGGGCGCGGTTCAGGCCGATTTCGAACATGTGCCGGTGCCGCTTTTGAAATTCGCCCCCGATGGCAGCCTCAGGGCCGCAAACCTTGCGGCGCGCGAACAGCTGCATCTTGATGCCGATGCGACCCCCTCCTTTCATGATCTTTTCGATGGTCTGGGGCGGCCGGTGGATGACTGGCTTGCCGATGTTGTTGCCGAACGCAAGCCCGGCGGCGCCGAAGTCTTGACCGCGCGCAACCTTGGAAACGAGGCTTTCGTGCAGGTGACCTTGCGCCGCATCGTTGAAGGCGGGCGCCTTGGGGCGCTGGCCATCTTGCAGGATGCAACGGCCCTGAAAACGCTCGAGGCGCAGTTTGTCCAAAGCCAGAAAATGCAGGCCATTGGCCAGCTTGCCGGTGGTATCGCCCATGATTTCAACAATTTGCTGACCGCAATTTCCGGCCATTGCGACCTGCTGCTGTTGCGCCACAAATCCGAAGATCCGGCCTATGCCGACCTGATCCAAATCCATCAAAACGCCAATCGCGCCGCGGCTTTGGTTGGCCAACTTCTGGCCTATTCGCGCAAACAAACCCTGAAGCCGGAACGTCTGGATCTGGAAGATGTGCTGTCGGATCTGACCCACCTTCTGAACCGCCTGGTGGGGGAACGTGTGACCTTGCGGCTGGGCCATGGTGTCGGCTTGAAGGCCATCCGGGCCGACCGGCGCAAGTTGGAGCAGGTTTTGATGAACCTTGTGGTCAATGCCCGCGATGCAATGCCGGGCGGCGGTGCCATCCACATCGAGACCGAGGCTTTGACGCTGCGCGACGAAATGCGCCGCGACAGGGCTGTGGTGCCTGCGGGCGATTATGCGTTGATCCGGGTCCGCGATACCGGCTGCGGCATTCCCGAAGACCGGCTGCAAAAAATCTTTGAACCCTTCTTCACCACCAAAAAGACGGGTGAGGGCACCGGGCTGGGCCTTTCAACGGCCTATGGCATCGTCAAACAGTCCGGCGGGTTTATTTTTGTTGATTCGACCGAAGGCGAAGGCAGCATTTTCCAGCTCTATTTCCCGATCTTCAAAGGCAGCGCACAGGAAGACAACGCGACCGAAAATGAGGTCCGGCAGCCTTTGGTCATGCG
>JAIOXV010000133.1 GCA_021741465.1 Paracoccaceae bacterium | reverse complement strand
GCTTTGCCAAAGTTGACCAGATTACTGACCAGAATGCGCCTCCTTGCATCGAACTTTGCTTGCCGCTATCTATAAATATCAGAGGGTTAGCGGGATGCTGGCGGATCAGGACGGAACACAACTCACTTCCACTCCGCCAACTCGACTCCGGTCGAACCTTCTCTGGCACCGAAGTCTTGCGACCAGGACGTTAACAACTTCTTGACTACGAGTGTGTTCAATGACCCCCATATTTTGGGGGCGACGGTAGAATGCTGCACGAGATTAAATTCTCAACTTGGATCAGGTCAGGCGGGCAAAGCACCTTCGTCTTGGCGTTGAATAGCTTTGTTGATTTGGAAACAAAGTTTTCGGTTCTGCCAGACCGACTCCTCGACGGTATCATCGATGATGCGCTCGCCGCAGCGGTTGGCAGCCTGAACCGCTCCCTTCCCAGCGGCGCCTCAATCGACATTAGCGCTGTCGATTTAACTCCCATCCGTGACCAACTTCGGCGCGAGGTTGCAGACCGTTTGACCGAAATCGGTGTGGTCATGAACCCCAATGACCCGGTCATTAGGTCGATCATTGCTCGTTATGCGGAAATACTGAACGGTTTCTTCCAGACGGAAGCCCTTCAGATCGAAAGGTACACTTGGCGAAGCAGCGACGATTCCCGGGTTCGCGCGTCCCATTCCGAATATGACGACCAAGTCTTCTCGTGGTCTGATCCCCCTGAAGGCGGGCATCCGGGTCAAGGGTGGAACTGTCGATGCACCGCGGAACCGATCATTGATCAGGCCAGTATACCCGAAGCCGCGGTGTGCGACATACTGACGGCTGATCGACTGGCATCCGTTTTCCCTGATGCTGATACCGACCGTCTGGCGCAGATAGCGCGAGAAATCGACCTCCAGATTGTAACAGCTCGCCTGGACAGTCCGGATCGCCTCACACATTTTTTTGGTCAGGTGCTACAGGAAGTCGGACAAGGGTTGCGCCTTGTTGAGAGCCTCGACTATCGGGCCGACCGACTGGCCCAGATTTTCAGCTACTTCCGACGCAACCCGGAGGACGCACTGCTCTACGGGCGAATTGCCGACCAACCTGCAGATCAGGAAGCGATTGCAAACCGCGCCTATGCTGATCGAAATGGCAATGGTGATATCGAAAGCGGCGACGGGTGGAGGTACCGTGGTCGCGGGCTGAAACAGGTCACCGGACGGGCGAATTACCGGGCCTTTACCGAAGATCATGCGCAATTGTTTGGGGAACTGATCGACTTTGAAGCAGAGCCGGAACTGCTTGGCACGCCTCGCTATGCGGCTCGTTCAGCTCTCTGGTTCTGGCGCGCGAACGATCTCTTCATGCTTGCCGACGCGGGAGTCAACCGTGCTGCCGCCGACAGCATCACTGCAATCATCAATCCCGGAACGGACGCGTACGATCAACGCTGGGAAAACGTCCGAGACCTCAATGCATCTGAGGTCTTCTCCAATATCTGCAGGTTTTCGGTTGCGAAACCTCGTTTTGAGGACGCCGAATGAAACGCGACCTGCCGTGCTTGATGCTGATCTTTCTGCTGGGCGCGGCTACTCAGGCTGTTGGCGAGACGACCTACAATGGCCCATCGGTCGAGACGCCTGAACTGCGCATTGAACTTCGGCCCCTTGGCGAGGACGAGTTCACAATTCATCTGACGGACAAAATGACCGGTCTTCAGGCGAGTCACACGTTTGCGGGTGAAGGGGCGAATGATCCGGAGCCGTTCTTGCTGGTCCAAAGCCGATATTGCGATACGCCCTTCATCCTGCTGACGGTAAAGTTCCCATGGCGTCACGCGCTGCCCCAGTATCTGCGGGTTCTGGAAACCTACGCCTTTCGCGCGTCTGACTTAAACCTCGTCGACGCCACCTTCGGCCCGCTGACCGACATAGCACTGACCGACGATTCGGCATACGCGCCGTCCGAGCTCGACATGTTGCCGCCGATCAGGGTGCATTGCCTCTTGGGGAATGATGCAAAGCCCTTTGAATTCTTCGAACAAAAAACCAAGTAACGTCTTCCGGCCTCAGAGAAGGTTGGACCGTAGTCGCGTTCCCTCCGCCATTTTCTCACGAAAGCATTTGCCCTTAGTGCTGCGGCCGGATTTTTCCGTTGTTTTCGGGGGTCTCCGCCATCAACGCACATCGAACGGTTTGGCGTGATTGCGCAGCGGAGGGTTTGCAGCTCATCTTGACCCCACTTGAAGGTGGAGATGAGAATGACCCCGCGGCACGGGTAGATAAAGGCAAGGCGCGGCAGGTATCGGATGGACTTTAGCGACGGCGCGTCGGGGACTGGCCGGTAGCAACGTCGCTGCGATTTAAGGTAAGCCGGGCCAAGGAAGATGCCCGTCGCAGGTTGCTGGAATACAAGCTGCGCCACAAAAACGACCTGCCCTTTACGCCCAAGTGTCTGACGTCAGACAACCTAATCCAGATTAGCGCAAGCACCCCGGTTTTCGGGCAGGGTTCCATCAGAACGGTCGCGGATGATCTGGCGCTGCGCCGGGTCCGGATGGGCCGAGACAAGGAACACTCCGATGATCTTGAAAGCAACAGCCTTTACCCTGGCCTCTGCCATTGCTTTGGCAGGCTGCACCTATAACAACGGCGAGCCGAACCGCCCGGCGAACGGTGTGCTGATCGGCGCCACGACCGGAGCGGTTTTGGGCACCATCGTTGGTGACAACCGACAATCGGCGCTGATCGGTGGCGTACTTGGCGGTGTCGTCGGGGGGGCTATTGGCGAAAACATGGCACGCCAGGAACGCGAATTGAACCAGCAGCTTGCGGGCAGCGGCGCGCGTGTCACCAATACCGGCAGCCAGTTGCGGGTGATCTTGCCGGAAAGCGTGACCTTCCCCACCGGTTCGGCCGTGGTGAACACGGGCTTTCGGCCCGCGCTGCACGAAGTGCCCCGGTCCTTGCGTGCGCACCCCAATTCCACGGTCCGTGTGGTTGGCCACACCGACAATGTCGGATCGCGCGCCTATAACCAGCAGTTGAGCGTCGACCGGGCGCTGGCTGTCGCGCATGTCCTGATAAGCGAAGGTGTCCCGGCAAGCCGGATCACTTACTCGGGTCGCGGCTTTGCCGAACCGATCACCTCGAACGCCACCGCCAACGGCCGCGCGCAAAACCGCCGGGTCGAGGTCGTCATTACGCCCACCAACTAAGGTTGGACTGCCCGCCGCCCTGCCCC
Source organism: Paracoccaceae bacterium (assembly GCA_021741465.1). Lineage (GTDB taxonomy): Bacteria > Pseudomonadota > Alphaproteobacteria > Rhodobacterales > Rhodobacteraceae > Tabrizicola_A. Next base: position 4,592 of record JAIOXV010000133.1, on the reverse strand, counting down.
GCTTGCGGGCGCGGCGGCGCGCGGTGCAGCGGGATCGGGCCCCGCACATGCGCCCGAGCGCGCAGCCGGCCGAAAATGGGCGAAATCATTGAGAATGTGGGCGATCTGCTAACGCCGATCAGTGCGCAGAGACGGCCTTTGCGGCAGGAAGAAACCTGTCGCAATTCCAGACAAGATAATGACCGGAGAAACACCATGATCGGATATGTCGGGAACATCGAAGAGCTGACGGAAGACAACACCGACTTCCGGCGCGTGCTTTATTCAGGCTCCAAGCTGCAACTGGTCGTTATGTCCGTCATGCCCGGCGAAGAGCTTGGCGGCGAGATCCATGCCGACACAGACCAGTTCTTTCGCATCGAAGATGGCAAGGGGCGGATCGTGATCGACGGGGTAACCCATAAGGTCAAAAGCGGCGATGGCATCGTCGTGCCAGCCGGGGCGCATCACAACCTGATCTGCACCGGGCACCATGCGCTCAAGGTCTATACGATCTATGGCCCGCCGCATCACCGCGATCAGTTGGTGCAGAAAACCAAGGCTGACGCGGATGGGTCAGACGAGGTTTTTGCCGGCAAAGCCAGCGAGCAGGTTGCAGCCGTGATGCGCGTCTAGGCCAATCCGCCTTGTGCGCGGCCGCACATGAACGTTGATCCCAATATTTCTTTAAAATCATGGAGAACAAGATGTTACACGATGGCAAAAACACAAAAGACGCGTCCATTTCCGTGGATTTCGACACGGTCACCCACCAATTGACCGCCCTGCGCGAAGACATGTCCCGGCTGGCGGAGACCGTCAGCGGGATCGCAGGGCGCCGTGGCGGGCGCATTGTTAGCGACATCACCGAAGGCTTTGACGAGGCCAAGGCCTTTGCCAAGACCAAGGGCCGCTCGGCCGAGTCGCAGCTTGAGGAAACCGTTGCCGTCCACCCTATTTTGGCAATAGGCCTTGCCGTTGGCGCGGGGTTTATGGTCGGCGCCCTGTCGCGGCGCTGATGGGTCTTGTCGGCAACGCCGCAAAAAGCCTTGGCCGCGATGTCCGAAAGGGCGCGAGCAAGCTCTTTGTGCCGGTGGCGCTGGCTTTGACAGCGGGCCTCGCCGCCCTTCTTGCCGTGGGCTTCCTGACGGCATCGGCCTATCTTGGGCTTGCCAGGGTGGTGGGGCCTGCCCCTGCGGCGCTTTTGCTTGGGCTGGGGTTTGCGCTTGTTGCCGGGGGGCTTTTCGCCTTGGCGCGCAGGCCCTTGCCGAAAGCAGATCCCGTGCAAGAGCCGCCCGCGCCAATTGGGGCGGGCACCAGCGATGTCGCATCGCTGATTGGCTTCACGCTGGCCTTTGTGCTTGCCCGCACCATCGCCAAGGCAAAGCGCGACTGACATCGCCTTTGCCCGCGGTGCCGGCCGCTGATCTGCGGCAGCACGCGCAGCGGGCAATTGATGCAAGATAAAACCATCGCCCCGGCCAATTGCCCATAGCGCAAAGAGCTGGGGCATCTTGCCGCCCCGCAACACGGGCCGGGCGATCTTTTCAACCCTGAACCAGAATCGAGTTCACCATGTCCTTCAAGCCAATGATTTTTGTTGCCACAGCCGAAATGGCGCTTTCGGGATGCCTTGCGAACGATACCCAGCGCGGTGTGGCAGGGGCCGCCGGCGGGGCGGTGATTTCCGGCATCACAGGGGGCAGCCCACTGACTGGCGCGGTTGTCGGCGGTGCGGCCGGATATTTCTGCCGCGATCTGAACGTGCCGGGCTGCCGCAACAACTAAGGCCAGCAACAGGGGGGCCCCGCAACAAGGGAGCCCCGCGACAGGGGGGCCCGCGGGTTATCCCGTGACCACCCCATCGCCCACCACGATCTGCCGCCGGCACAGGGCGGCAATCTTTTCATCATGGGTCGAAATCAGAAAGGTTGTGCCTTCCTCGCGGTTGATCTGTTCGATCAAGGCCATGACCTGCATCGCGGAGGCGCGGTCAAGGTTGCCGGTGGGTTCATCGGCAAGCACAAGTTCTGGCGCATTCATCAAGGCGCGGGCCACGGCAACACGCTGTTTCTGCCCACCCGACAGGTTGGCGGTTGGAAAATCGATCCGGTCAGCCAGCCCCATGCGCATCAGCAGATCCCTGCCCCGCCTGCGGGCGGCGGGCGTCTCGCGCCCCTCGCGCACGGCGGTTGGGAAAAGCACGTTCTCCAGCGCCGTGAAATCGGGCAGCAGGTTGTGGAACTGGAACACAAAGCCGATGTGAAGATTGCGAAATGCGGTCAGGTTGGCATCCCCGGCGGCAATCATATCTTGGCCCAGCATCACATAGCTGCCTGATGTGGGTTTCATCAGCGTGCCAAGAATGGTCAGCAATGTGCTTTTGCCCGAGCCCGACGGCCCCAGAAGTGCGGCCAATTCCCCCTTTTCAAGCTGCAGCGAAAGGCCCCGCAGAACCCGGGTCTTTGCTTCACCCGTACCATAGGTCTTGAACAGGTCATGAACTTCAAGAAGCGCGCTCATTGTCCGATCGCCGTAACCGGGTCAACGCGGGCCGCCGCGCGGGCTGGCAGGATCGAGGCCAGGATCGCGCCGATCACGGTCAGGGTAATGGCCAAACCATAAGAGCCTTGGGTGATATCCATCGGCAAGGTGCCCACCTTGAATGCGTCGCGCGAGGGAAAGGGCAGAAGGGCAAGATAGCCTAAAGCAGCCCCCATGACCCCACCCATAAGCCCAATCAGCGCGCCTTGGGTGACAAAGACAAAAACCACAAAGCCGCGCCCTGCGCCCATTGCCCGCATGATCCCGATTTCGGGGCGTCGGCGATAAGTGGACAGCAACAGCGCCGAGGCGACGCCAATCACAATGGTGATCAGCGCAAATGTCTTCAGAAAATACCCCGTCTGGGCCTGTGCATCCAACGCTTCCATCAGTTGTTCGGCCCCGTCGGTCCATGGCACGGCATCCAGCCCGGTCAACGCGCGGATCCGCAGCGCCGTTGCATCGGCGGCGTTCAGGTCATTCAGCTTTATCTCGATCCGCGTCACCCCTTGTGGCATGGCAAAAAGCGTCCGCGCGGTTGACAGGCTGACAAAGCTGCGCGCCTTGTCCATGCCGCCGTTGCCGGTCTTGAAAATACCGCTCAGCGTCAGCGCCGCCGTCACACCATTCGAGCTTTGGATCCGCAGGGTCTGGCCGATGGACAGCGACAGATCGTCGGCCAGATCGCGGCCAAGCACGATCAGGCCCGCGCCAAGGCGCACCTCGCCTTCCACCATATAGCCTTGCAGATCAAGGATCGCCGATTCGCGCCCGGGTTCTACCCCGATCACGCTGACCTGCGCGACCTGCGCCCCACGGGTCATGAACCCTGCCCCCGTGATCTGCGGCGAAACCGCCTTTACCGCTGGCACCGCCTCGATCAAGGGCAACCATGTGGCGGCCTCGGCCAGGGTGGCCGCGCGGGTGCGGCCGCGTTCGGCCACCGCCAGCACGTGGCCTTCAGACTGTATCAGAAGAGCCGGATCCTCGGTCTTGGCTTCGATCGTGATATGCGAGATGTCCCCCACGGTGCGCGACAGGATGAACTCTGCCAGCCCACCAATCAGGGCTGACATGAAGATGAAGATGAAGACACCCACCGCGACCCCGGTTACCAGAAGGGCGGTTTGCGCCTTGTTTGCCGTCAAGTAGCGCACGGCGATCTTCAGGGCGTAAAGCATCAAGGCTGCTCCGCGGCGATGCTTTGGCCATCAGTGATGCCTGTGGCATCGGTGATGACCGCATCACCTTCGCGCAGGCCGGATGTCACGATCAGCCGGGCGGCGGGCCAGTCCACTACCGCAATCGGCCGCTGCTGTGCCACGCCCTGTGCAACCACGAAAACACTGGTGCCATCCGCACCCGTCAGCATGGCGGTGCGCGGCACCGTCAGCGCGGCCGCGCGTTGGTCCATGATGATATTTGCCGCAACGGTCAGGCCGATGGGGGCGGCAAGCGGGGTGTCAAAGCTGATCTTGATGGCAAGGCCACCAGTGGCGGCATTGACCTGTTTTGACACAAAAGTAACCCCGCCATCCTGAGTTCCGGTTTGTCCGGCCAGTTGCAGCACCGCTTTTTGGCCAACAGCAATTTGCGCGGCATAGGCCTCATCCACATCCGCTTCGACCAAAAGCGTGCTCAGATCGGCAAGGGTCATCAGATGGGCCGAGGGGCTGGTGATCTGCCCGATCTCGGCATCCAATGCGACGACGGTTCCGGCCGCCGGGGCGCGGATCGTATAGGTTTGCAGCACGATCTGCGCCTGATCCATCAGGGCCGTCAGACGGGCAACCTCTTGGGCAGCCAGTTGCACGGCGTGGGCGTCGGCCTCAAGCACGGTGGCGGGCACATTTGCCCCAAGCGCAAGCGTGCGCTGATAGGTTTCGGTCGCCTGTTGTTGGCGCACAATCGCGGCATCAAGCGCGGCTATGGCCTGGCGCAAAACGGCATTTTGTGCCGCGTCATCAATTTGGGCCAGCGTTTGGCCGACCGCGACGAAATCGCCCTCGGCCACGGGAAGGGCGACAATCGTGCCGGACACCAGCGATTTGACATCGACCGAATGCGCC
>JAIOXV010000132.1 GCA_021741465.1 Paracoccaceae bacterium | reverse complement strand
CGCAGCGAAATTCATGAACAGCGCTGGACGCGCATCCACTCGCTTGGCGCGGTTACCATTGGCGATGATGTGGAAATCGGGGCCAATTGCACGATTGATCGCGGCACCATCCGCGACACCGTCATTGGCCGCGGCAGCAAGTTGGACAATCAGGTTCACATCGGCCACAACGTGCAGGTGGGCGAGGATACGCTGTTGTGCGGTCAGGTCGGCATTGCCGGGTCCAGCCGCATCGGCAACCGGGTGGTGCTGGCCGGGCAGGTGGGGGTGAATGACAATATCTTTGTCGGCGATGATGTGATTGCCGGCGGCGGTACCAAGATTTTCACCAATGCGCCCAAGGGGCGGGTCTTGCTGGGCTATCCTGCGGTCAAGATGGAAACCCATGTCGAGATTCAAAAGGCGCTGCGCCGCTTGCCACGTTTGGGCCAGCGGGTAACCACGCTGGAAGCTGTCATATCGCCGTCACCCGATGGCCCTATCGCTGAAGAGGACTGAAGCGATGGAGGCAGAGATGGACGGAACCCTTTGGATTGACGTGACCGTGGCCGAACAAGTGCGCGCCATACTGGCCTTGAATACGCATCGCGACGTTCAAGACCTGACCATGAGCGACAAGATCGCAGATCTGGGGCTTGATAGTCTTGGCGTTGTGGAACTGATTTTCGCTCTGGAAGAGGCGTTCGAGATTTCGGTGCCTTTCAACGCCAATGACCCGGAAAAAAGCCCCTTTGCCCTGACAACCGTCGGCGCCTTGGTCGAGGCGGTGGAAGGGTTGATCGCCGCCAGATGAGACGGGTTGTCATCACGGGAGCGGGCACGGTCAACCCTTTGGGGCACGACCTTGCCACAACCATGGCGGCGATGGCGGCGGGGCAGTCGGCGATCCGCCCTTTGCATATTGCCGATCTGGAGCGGCTTTCGGTGAAGATCGGCGCTCAGGTCAAGGACTGGCAGCCCGAAATCCATTTCGGACGGGCGAAACTGGTGCTTTTGGACCGGCATGTGCAATTCGCGCTGGTTGCGGCACGTCAGGCCATGGCGCAGGCCGGGCTGGATGCCGATCCGGCACAAACCGCGGTGATCATGGGCACGGCGGGGGGCGGGTTGATAACCCAAGACGACGCCTATCGCGCGGTTTACGCCGAGGGCAAGGCGCGGGTTCACCCCTTTACTGTGCCGCGCCTGATGGGCTCGGCAGCGGCAAGCCATATTTCGATGGAATTCGGGCTGACTGGGCCGGCCTTTTCGGTGTCATCGGCCTGTGCATCTTCCAATCATGCCATGGGGCTGGCCTTTCAGATGGTGCGGTCGGGGGCGGTTCAGGCAGCCCTTGCGGGCGGGTCCGAGGCGATGCTGTCTTTTGGTGGACTGAAGGCATGGGAAGGGCTGCGCGTGATGTCGGCCGACATGTGCCGGCCATTTTCGGCAGGCCGCGACGGTATGGTGCAGGGCGAAGGGGCGGCGGTCTTTGTCTTTGAAGAGGCCAGTGCCGCCCTTGCGCGCGGTGCGAATATTTTGGGCGAAGTCATTGGTTTTGCGATGACATCCGATGCATCTGACATCGTTCTTCCCAATCCTGACGGTGCGGCGCGTGCCATGGCCGGGGCTTTGGCGGATGGCGGGGTCGGTCCGGATGCGGTGGCGCATATCAACGCCCATGGCACGGGAACGGCGGCCAATGACCGGTCGGAATCTGCCGCGATGGCGCAGGTTTTTGGCGATCGTGCGGCGAAAATTCCGCTGACAGCCAGCAAATCGCTGCATGGCCATCTGATCGGGGCTGCGGGCGCGGTAGAACTGGTGGGCTGCCTGCTGACCTTGCAACAGGGCCTGATCTCGCCCACGGCGGGCTATCTTGGCCCCGATCCCGAATGCCCCGTTGATCTGGTGACAGGCGCGGCGCGTCAGGTCGCGCTTGCGCCCGAGGCGGGGGTGATCTTGTCAAACGCCTTTGCCTTTGGCGGGTTGAACGCGGTCTTGGCGCTGCGGGCATGAAAAAACCCGCCCCAAGGGGCGGGTTTCTGGCCCTGCAAACCGGCTTATTGGGGCAGGGAGGCGACGACCGCGTCAAAGCCCGCGGTGAAACCCTTCAGCGAAATCGCAAGATTGACCGGCTGGTCCGGTGCGATGGCCGGAACGATGGTTACAGTCGCCTTGGCGCCCTTTTTGAACTGGGCCACTTCCTCGGCGGTAAAGCCCACGCGGGCAACGCAGCCCATCTGGGCGCAGAAGGTAAAGGGATAAATCTTGGCCGGCGCACTGTCGATCGCGATGGTCAAGTTGGCGGTCAGCAGCGTTTCAAGCGGCGCGACCACGGTTGCGCCAGCGGCAGCCTTGCCGCCTTTGGGCAGCGGGAAGACCGAGAATTCGGCCACGGGATTGTTATCGGCATCGCGCAACAGCTGGAACAGCTGGCAAGGATCCTTGCCATCGGCGGTCTTTTCGCAGCGCTCTTCCCAAGCGTCGAAATTGGCCGCCAGATAGCCCTGGCCAACGGCTGCGGTATCTTTGGTCAGGATGGTCGGGGCGGCTCCGGCCTCGGCACCCATCGACAGCTCTTCGGCGGTGGTGGTTTGTGTCGTGGTGGTTTCGGTCGTGGTGGTCTGTGCCAGAACCGGAAGGCCACAAATGGCAAGAACGGCTGCCAGCGAAAGGGCTTGAATGCGGGGACGCTTCGACATCTTGTTACTTCCTTCCAATGAATTGTCCGCGCCATAGCATGCCGCCCCGAGCAAGTCAGCGGGGAAAGCACAAAGGGCATATCCGCGCGGCAGATTTCTGCGCAAAGCCAAGTTCTGAAATGGAAAAAGGGCCGGAGGACCGACCCTTTTTCTTCTAATTATTCTCCCTGTCGGACTGGCCGACTTATGCGATGAAGCTATTTCGCTTTCACAGGCGCGTCAACAGAAAAGCAGATAGATTGTGCCCGAAACAATGTGGCAGGCCCAAAAGCGAAAAAAGGCCGCGCCTTTCGGAGGCACGGCCAGTTCGACAGGGAGGAAGTCACAACCAAGGGCCAAATCCGTGCCCCGGCAAGTTCAGGCTGGCACAGAAAAGTTAAGAATGTATTTTGATCGTGAATGCCGCCTCTGGGCGGCGGTTGGTTGGTTTCAGAGGGGATGGTCATGTCGGATGCAATTTTCGTTGGGGGTGGCGGCGAAGGCTATGGCGCGGCGCAGACCCTGCTTTTGAAATATGGCAACCGCCATGGCTTGATTGCCGGGGCGACTGGTACCGGCAAGACCGTGACGCTGCAAATTCTGGCCGAAGGGTTTTCTGCGGCAGGCGTGCCGGTGTTCATGGCCGATGTGAAGGGTGATCTGGCTGGGATTGCAGTTGCGGGTTCGCCCGAGCACAAATTGCACGACGCCTTCACCAAACGGGCCGCGATCATTGGGCTGGACCTGCAATATCAAGCCTTTCCGGTAACGTTCTGGGATCTTTTTGGCGAACAGGGCCATCCGATCCGCGCCACGGTGGCGGAAATGGGCCCCTTGCTGCTGAGCCGCCTGCTTGAATTGACTGAACCGCAGGAAGGGGTGCTGAATGTGGCCTTCCGGCTGGCCGATGAAGAAGAACTGCCGCTGCTGGATCTGAAGGACCTGCAGGCGCTTTTGACCTTCATCGCCGAAAATGACAGCGAGATTTCGCGGCGCTATGGGCTGGTGTCCTCGTCTTCGATCGGGGCCATTCAGCGCCGGCTTCTGGTGCTGGAAAATCAGGGGGCCGCGCGGATGTTCGGCGAGCCCGCGCTGCAGCTGTCCGACCTGATGCGCACCGATGCCCAAGGACGCGGCATGGTCAACCTGCTGGCCGCCGACAAGCTGATGAATTCCGGCCCTCGGCTTTATGCCACCTTCCTTTTGTGGCTGTTGTCAGAGCTGTTTGAAGAACTGCCCGAGGTGGGTGATCCGGACAAGCCAAAGCTGGTCTTCTTCTTTGATGAGGCCCATCTTCTGTTCAACGACGCCCCCAAAGCCCTGGTTTCAAAGGTGGAACAGGTGGCCCGGCTGATCCGGTCCAAAGGGGTTGGGGTGTATTTCATCACCCAAAATCCCGCCGATGTGCCCGATATGATTCTGGGCCAGCTTGGCAACCGGGTGCAGCACGCCTTGCGCGCCTTTACCGCCAAGGACCAAAAAGACCTGCGGCTTGCCGCCGAAACCTATCGGCCCAACCCGCGCTTTGCCATTGAAGACGCGATCCGCGATGTCGGCACCGGCGAGGCGGTAACGTCATTTCTGGAAGCCAAAGGCATTCCCGGGATCGCCGAGCGCACCTTGGTGCGCCCGCCGTCATCGCAGCTTGGCCCGATTGACGCGGCGGTCAGGGCGCAACTGATGGCCGCCTCTGGCATGGGGGCGAAATATGACACCGCCATTGACCGCGATTCGGCCTATGAACGGCTGCGCGCCAAAGCCGAGCGCGCCGCCCGCGACACCGCCGCCGCAGAAGAACGTGACGCCCGCGCCAAGGAAGAAGAGCGCGAGTTTTCGCGGGCACGCCGCTATGATGGCAGCCCCACGGGCGACGGGCGCGAGACGGCCAGCACCTCGCGCCGCACCACGACCACCAAATCATCCAGCCGCAGCGATTCGATTGGCGAGGCCTTTGCCAAAAGCTTTGCCCGCCAACTTGGCACCAAATCGGGCCAGGCCGTGTTGCGCGGCGTGCTGGGGTCTATCTTCGGAAAACGCTGAACGGGCTTTCAGGCCGGGTTTGAACAAAAACCCGCCGATTGGGGCAGACCTCTACGGCGATGCCCCGCCCATGCGCCCAGCCTGACAGAATCTTGCCCCCTGCAGGCCCCAATCTGCGGTTAAACCTTTCGCTGGGGAATGTCTGTGAAAGGTGAGCCGATGGCACTGTCAGCCGCGGAACAATATATGCTGGAACTTATCAACCGGGCGCGTCTGGACCCTTTGGGCGAAGCGGCACGTCAGGGCATAGATCTGAACCAGAACCTGTCGCCGGGTCAGTTGCACAGCGGGGTGCGGGGCGTTCTGGCCCCCGAAGCAGCGCTTGAGGCCGCCGCCAGCGCGCATTCGCAATGGATGCTGGCGCAGGACATCTTTTCGCATACCGGGCTGAACAATTCGACCCCCGCCCAGCGCGCCGTGGCTGCGGGCTATGAAGGCTATGGCGCGGGCGAAAACATCTCGTGGCGCGGCACCACCGGCACCATGAACCTTGAAGCGGCGATCGGCCAGCAGCATTCGGATCTGTTCCTGTCGGCCTCGCACCGGGTGAATATCCTGTGGGACAGCTACCGCGAAGTTGGTGTGGCCCAAGAGGCGGGCCAGTTCAGCTATAACGGTACGGCCTATAACGCCTCGATGGTGACGCAGAATTTCTCCAGCCAAGAGGCGGTCTTTTATGTCACCGGTGTGGTGTATAACGATCTGAACAACGACAAGTTTTACTCTATCGGGGAAGGCCGGGGCGGGGCGCATTTTTCGACGTTGGGCGATACGGCCACCAGCGCCACTGCGGGCGGCTATGCGCTGCAGGCGATGGTGGGCGGCATGGTGACGGTTGATGGCACGGTTGGCGGTGCTGCGTTCCGGGTGAAGATCAACGTTGAAGATGTGAACGCCAAGCTGGACGTGGTGAATGGCACGGCGGTGCATGTTTCGGCCGATGTCACGTTGGTGACAGGGATCACCAGCGCGCGGCTTTTGGGCATGGGGGCGATTGATGCCACCGGCAATGGTGCGGCCAATCTGCTGGAAGGCAACGGCGCCAGGAACCTGCTGTCAGGGCTTGGCGGCAATGATCGGCTGAACGGTTTTGGCGGCAATGACAGGGTTTTGGGCGGCAGCGGGGCGGACCGGCTTTCGGGAGGGCAGGGCAATGACATCCTGCGCGGCGGCACCGGCAATGACCGCATTTCGGGCGATGCGGGGCGTGACACGCTGTATGGCGATGCTGGCAATGACAGCCTGACCGGCGGCAGCGGAGCCGACAGCTTTGTCTTCGGCTTCGGCGCGGGCGATGATGTGATAACCGATTTCACCGCCGAAGACAGTCTGCGGCTGAATGACGGGCTTTGGGGCGGGGTTGCCAGCAGTGCAGCGGCCGTGGTGGCGGCCCATGCCCATGTCATTGCAGGCGATGTGGTGATCGACCTTGGTCAGGGCCATTCGGTGACCTTGGACGGCATCAGCAGCCTTGCCGGGCTTGCCAGCCAGATCACGCTGTTCTAGCGCGGCCCGGTTGGCACGCGGCGCTAAAGCGCGCGGATGCGCAGCCGGGTAATGCGGTTTTCGCGCCGCGCTAGCACCTGAATGCGAAAGCCATGAAAGCTGAACGACTGTCCCTCGGTCGGGATCATCTGCGCTTCGTGAATGACAAGCCCTGCAAGGGTATTGGCCTCGGTGTCGGGCAAATCCCATTCCAGCGCGCGGTTCAAATCGCGGATGGTCATGGCGCCATCCACCAGCCACGCACCGCCTTCTTCCTGTGTCAGGCCGGAATCACGGGCGATGACATCGAATTCATCGGTGATTTCGCCGACGATTTCTTCCAGAATGTCTTCCAGCGTAATGAGCCCCTGGATCGCGCCATATTCATCCACCACAATGGCGAAATGCGTGCGCCGCTTGAGAAACTGGCGCATCTGTTCATCCAGCGCGGTGGTGTCGGGGATGAAATAGGGCTTCATCGCCACCTTCACCACATCTAGATTTTCCAACCCTTCACCGGCACGACGCAGGCGTTCCACCTCGCGCAAGAGATCCTTGGCATGGATGACGCCAAGGATGTTTTCCTCATCCCCCCGGTAGACCGGCAGGCGCGAATGGGCCGAGGCCAGCACGGCCGCAATCAGCGCATCGGGGGCAAGATCGGCGTTGACCATCTCGATCTGGCGGCGGTGCTTCATGATCTCGTCCACCGCGCGGTCGCCCAGATCCAGCGCGCCCAGCAGTCGGTCGCGGTCTTCCTTTTCCATCGCGCCTTCCGAATGGCCCAGCGAAATCGCCCCGACAATCTCTTCGCGCAGGGCAAGGAATTTGCTGTTCGGGTCCGCCCGGACACCCACCAGCATCAAAAGGCCCCGCACCAAGAGGCGCACCAGCGAGATGACGGGCGAAAAGACCAGGATCATCACCCGGATGACCGGTGCGACCCGCGTCGCCACCGCTTCGGGGAAGGTAATGGCAAGAGTTTTCGGCATGACCTCGCCGAAGACCAGCACAAGAATTGTCATGACCGCGGTCGCCAGCGCCACGCCACTGTCGCCAAAGGTCTTGGTCAAAAGCGCCGTTGCAAGCGAGGCCGCAAGGATGTTGACGATGTTGTTGCCCAACAGCAGCGCGCCGATCATCCGCTCGCTGTCTTCGGTGACATGCATCGCTGTTTTCGCCCCCGAACTGCCCTTGTCTGCCTGCTGTTTCAGCTTGCCCCGCGAGGCGGCGGTCAGCGCCGTTTCAGACCCTGAAAAGAAGGCCGACATCACCAAAAGGCACAGGATGCCAAGGGCGGTCAGCCAAAAGGTGGTATCAAGGACGGAACTGTCGGGCATGGTGGTCACTTCTTCGGTTTGGCAAGCGGATGATGGGTCAGCACCAGAGATTTCAACTGATCGTCCAGCACATGGGTATAAATTTCGGTCGTGGCAATATCGGCGTGGCCAAGAAGCGTCTGGATCACCCGCAAATCGGCTCCTCCGGCCAACAGATGCGTGGCAAAGGCATGGCGCAGGGTATGGGGCGTGACCTTGTCGGGATCAACCCCGGCCAGCACGGCAATATCCTTGATAAGCAGATAGAAATGTTGCCGCGTCAGGTGGCCATCGGCTCCGGGGCCGGGGAAAAGCGCCCGTGCAGCGGGC
>JAIOXV010000131.1 GCA_021741465.1 Paracoccaceae bacterium | reverse complement strand
AGGCGATCGAACCGAACTGGGCGCTGGATGCCGATGGGCAGCCCACAACGGTGGCCGAGGCGGCCCTGCGCGGCTCGATGCTGCCTGCGGGCGGGCAAAAGGGGTTCGGCATGGGGCTGATGGTCGAGATTTTGGCCGCCGCCCTGGCGGGTGCCAACCTGAGCCAGGATGCCAGCCCGTTTTCGGGCACCGCCGGCGGGCCGCCCGGCACCGGGCAATGCTTTCTTGCGCTGGACCCGTCAGGGTTTTCCGGTGCCATGTTTGACCAAAGCCTGCGGCGCTTGGCCGGGTCGATCACCGATCAGCCCGGCGCACGCTTGCCCGGCGCGCGGCGCAAGGCCAACCGCGCCCGCATCATGGCCGAAGGCGTCTGGGTCGAGGCCGCCTTGCTGGAGCGTATCGAAGCCTGAAATCCCTGCCGAAGGTCCTGCCGAAATCTCTGCTGCTGAAATGCTGTTACCCGTTGCCTACACCCCCCCCGCCCAATGACAGAAAGAGACCCGATGACGATTGAAACGCGCAACCATATCGCGGGCCGCTGGCAGGCAGGTGCCAACACGGTTGAAAATCGCAACCCTTCGGACATTTCCGATGTGATCGGCCATTTTGCCCAAGCCAGCGCGGCCCAACTGGACGAGGCGATTGCCGCCGCCCGTGGCGCGCAGCCGCTTTGGTGGGCGGCGGGCATTCAGAAGCGACACGATGTGCTGATGGCGATTGGCAGCGAATTGATGGCCCGCGCGGGCGAGATTGGCAGCCTTTTGGCCCGCGAAGAGGGCAAGACACTGGCCGAGGGAAAGGGAGAGGTCTACCGCGCCGGTCAGTTCTTTACCTATTATGCCGCCGAAGCATTGCGGGTGATGGGCGATCATGCCCAAAGCGTGCGCCCGGGCATTGAAATTGACGTGCGCCGCGAAGCGGTCGGCGTTGTGGCCATCATCAGCCCGTGGAATTTTCCGGTGGCGACGCCTGCGTGGAAAATCGCCCCGGCGCTGGCCTATGGCAATGCGGTGGTCTGGAAACCCGCCAATCTGACCCCGGCCAGTGCGGTTGCGTTGACCGAGATCATCACCCGTCAAGACATTCCGCCGGGCCTGTTCAACCTTGTCGCGGGGCCGGGGCGGGATGTCGGGCAAAAGCTGGTGGAACATCGGGGGATTGATGCGATCAGCTTTACCGGGTCGGTCCCGGTCGGTCGTGGGATTGCGGCTGCGGCCATCGGCAACATGACCAAGGTCCAGATGGAGATGGGGTCAAAAAACCCGATGCTGGTGATGGAGGATTGCGATCTTGATCTTGCCGTTGCCCATGCCGCCAATGCCGCCTTCGGGGGCGCGGGGCAAAAATGCACCGCCGCCTCGCGGCTGATCGTGCATGCGGCGGTTCACGATGCCTTTGTTGAAAAACTGGTTGCGGCGGCAGGGGCTTTCAAGGTGGGTCACGCGCTGGAAGACGGGGTGCAGATCGGCCCCGTTGTCAGCGCCGAGCAATTGGCCCAGAATCTGGACTACGTTGAAATTGGCCGGGCAGAGGGTGCCGAACTGCTGTGCGGAGGCACAAGGCTGGCCCGCGCGACCGAAGGCTATTTCATGGCCCCCGCCGTCTTTGCCGCAACCCGCAACGACATGCGGCTGAACCGCGAAGAAATGTTTGCCCCGATCACCTGTGTGATAAAAGCCGACAGCTATGCCGAGGCGCTTTCGCTGGCCAATGACAGCGCATTCGGTCTGACGGCGGGCATCATGACCCGCTCGCTGGCCCGCGCCAGCCACTTCCGCGCCAATATGCGGGCGGGCTGTGTCATGGTGAACCTGCCCACCGCTGGCACAGACTATCACGTGCCCTTTGGCGGACGCGGCGCGTCAAGCTTTGGGCCGCGCGAACAGGGGTCTTACGCGGCAGAGTTCTATACCTCGGTCAAGACCGCCTATGTTGCCGCCGGAGCACCCGAATGAAGGCGCCAACCCTGTCCCCAAAGCCCCCCCGGATTGATGGTCTGCAATATGCCAATTGGTCCGAAAAGATCTTTCGCCAAATGCGCGCAGGCGGGGTCGATGCGGTTCATGTCACCATCACCTATCACGAGACCTTTCGCGAAACAGTGCTGAACATCGAGGCCTGGAACCGCCGGTTCGAACGCTTTGCGGACCTGATCTTTCAAGGCCGCACCGCGGCCGATATCGCGATTGCCCAAGCCACCGGGCGGACGGCGATTTTCTTTGGCAGCCAAAATCCCAGCTGTATCGAAGATGATATCGGGCTTGTGCAGGTCTTGCACACGCTTGGCCTGCGGTTCATGCAGTTAAGCTATAACAATCAGTCGCTTCTGGCGACCGGGTGCTATGAGGCCGAGGATCCCGGCCTTACCCGCATGGGCCGCGCCGTGGTGGCAGAAATGAACCGCGTGGGTCTTGTGGTGGACATGAGCCATTCTGGCGAACGCTCGACCCTGGACGCCATCGCCCATTCGACAAGGCCCATCGCCATCACCCATGCCAACCCCTTCACCTGGCACCCGGCCTTGCGCAACAAATCCGACAAGGTGCTGAAAGCGCTGGCGGAAAGTGGTGGTATTCTGGGCCTGTCGCTTTACCCCCATCACCTGAAAGGGGGGTCTGGCTGTGCCTTGACGGAGTTTTGCGAGATGGTGGCGCGCAGCGTCGATCTTGTCGGAATTGGCGCCTTGGCCATTGGCAGCGATCTGTGTCAGGATCAGCCCGACAGTGTGGTGGAATGGATGCGCACGGGCCGTTGGACAAAGTCGGTGGATTTCGGAGAGGGCAGTGCGGATGCGCCGGGCTTTCCCGCCATGCCCGGCTGGTTTCAAGACAACCGCCATTTCGGCACGATCGAAGCCGGGCTTGCCAAGTTTGGAATGTCGGAGGCCGAGGTTTCCGCCATCATGGGGGGCAACTGGGCCAATTTCTTTACCCGCAGCTTTGATGCCGTCCCAGCGCAACCGGAAAGGCCTGCCCTATGACCATCAAAACCGCCGCTGGAACTGATGCGGGCCACGACCTGTCTGCTTTTCGCCGCCCAGCCGATCAGGTGATGCGTCTGGCGCGGATGGGCAGCGCGCATCCGACGCGGCTTTCCTTCCTGCGAGCACTTCTGCGCCGCATGCAGGCCGAGCGTTGGACCTTTGATCGCCCGGTTTGGGAGATTGACGCAAAAGGTGTCGGCCGGGCAGTCTACCGCGCCATCGGCCCTGTGCGCAGCTATAGCCTTGTTGTCTTTGCCCATGACCTGCCTGACCATCTGCGCTCGGACCGCGTGATCGCAACCGCTTGGGACGCGACCTTTGCGCTGTTTGATGGCACGCCGACGGCCGAAGATCTGGATCGGCTGGCCGCCAATGTGCCGCTGCAAGAGGCCGGGCGGATCACCGGGCGCGAACTGTCGCTCAGCCGCGCCAACCGATCTGTCCGCATGTTTTCCCATGTGGTCGAAAGGCTTGCCGCAGGCCAGCAGCCTGACCGGGCCGAAATTGACGCCGTGGGCTATTTGATGCGCACCACGGCGGTCTATGGTTCGGGCAAGTTCGGCGCTGCGGATCGGTCGGTGATTGCACATCGCCCCGAACTCGCCGGGCCATTCCGCGCCGAAATGCTGTCGGTCTGGCTGACGCGCGCCTTCACGGTGGATCTGGCCGAGCATCTTGCCAAGGCCCGGGGGGGCGCGCAGGCGGTGCGGCTGGACCGCGATCTGCGGCGAAGGCTGGGGGTGGGTAATTCCACCGGTCTTGGTATGGCCCCGTTTTTCGTGCGCCATCCAATTTTGCTGAACAACTGGATGCAGGCGCGCGAAGAGGCGCTTGCGCGGGTCAGATCCCAGCAAAGCGCGCGCACCGAGGCGGTGCAGGGGTTGCATCAGGCGCTGGCGCGCGCGCAGGACAACGCGGCCATCTGGGCATCAGACCACCCGGTGCAAATTGCCAAGCTGGCCGATCTGCGTCATGATCTGGCCAAAATTGTCAAAGAAATTCAAAGCTTTCCGCAGGGCGACCACCCGTGGAACCGCCTTTGGCTTTGGGGCGAGGATGCCCTGACGCTTGAAGGGCAAGAAGCACTTTTCGCCCTGCTGCTGGAACCGCATGGCGATCTGATTGACGATCTGGCCGAAACCATGGCTGCCGATGAAGAGGCCCATTTCACCCTGGACGGCAGCGTGACCGTCGGGCGGGTCAGCGTGGCCTTGGCCCACCGCTATGCCTGGGCCATGGCCGAAGATTACGAAACCCCCAAGGCCTGTGCCCGGTTCTGGTATGTCTCGGAAGAAAAACTTGAACCCCGCATTGGCGAACGTTTTTGCGAAGACGGGGCCGCGCGCGAGCAGCCCTTGGGCATCGGCAAACTTGCGGCCGAAATGGCCCGCGATCTGGCGCTGTGGCCGCAGGATGCGCCCCTCGCCAGCTTTCTTTTGGCCCATAGCGAACACCGCCTGATGGCGCGCAGGCTGCAACAATCGGCCAAGGCCCCATATGGCGAGATTCAGGACAATCTTCTGGCCGAGGACATGCTGCCCATCGACATTCTGCGCTGCAAACTGGCGTTTTTCGGGGCCAGCCATTTCGATCCGCGCTCGGACAAATGGGTGCGCATCAGCCTTTACAAGGGCGAACCCTTTCCCGATGAAATCAGTGCCTTATCGCAGGTTACCCCGTGAGCGATTGCACGGCACTGTCACAAAACGAGATTGAAAGCCTGTGCATGAAAGCGGCACGTGGGGCCGGGTTCAGTTGGGGGCTGGCCGAAGAGGCCGGCGTTGCGCTGGGCATTCTGGCGGCCCAGGGCATTGACGGCACGGCCGCACTTTTGCAGCTTTTGGTAAAGCGGTTGGCCGGGCCCGAGGGCGCAGGCCACCCCACCCCGACGGCAGGGCGCTGGCACGCCGCAGACCAGGGCCTGCTTTGCCCGATCACATTGGGTACGGCGCTGTTGGACCGCGCCCTTTTGCCATATGGCCCCTTTGCCTTTGAAACCAAACTGGACCCGGTCGCGGCACCTGTGTTGCTGGTGCCGTTCCTGCTGCGGGGGGCGGCGCTGACGGGCATGGATCTGATGGTCAGGTGGCACGATGGCGCCATTCACATCGCGACGAAGGGCGGTTTTGACCGCGCCGCAATGGAAGATCTTGGCCACAAGACAAGCCTTGCCCTGACGCTTCGGCCAGCGGGGAAGGGCGCGGGTTCCCCTGCTGGGAAGGTGGATCTTCCGCGCCTTGGTGCGGCGGTTTTGGATGGGCTGGACAGACTTGCGCTAAGAACCACGGTTCCGCCAAGCGAGGTGTCACGCCGCGGGGCGGGAAGCGCATCTGCCGACAACGACTGATCCCGGTTTCGGTAAGGCTGCTTGGCTGGCCAAGGGACGAAAGCGGTTCGACATGCCTTTGCCGTCGAGCAAGGGCGCCCCGCCGCTTTGGAAACCGGCTTTGAACGGGTCTATGCGATGCCCCTTGGTAGCCCGGCCCGGCAAAGCGCTCCAAACCATGCGCTTTGGGCCGATTTCCCCCTTGACGCCCCGCGCGCCCCGCCGTATCCCCCCGCCAATGGCTAGGTAGCTCAGTTGGTTAGAGCACGTGACTCATAATCACGGGGTCGGGGGTTCGAGTCCCCCCCTCGCCACCACTTTTCCCTCCCAAATCACCCGATAAAATCCGAAGTATCCTTGTGTATAAGGGTTTCGTGAAATCAATTTGTCCGATCCCGTCCAAGGTGATCCGCTGAAATACCCCAGATTTGGGGGTGCTATTGGGGGTATCGGTTGAAAGCTGAAAAGGTGCTACCCCCACCATGCCCCTTAGCGATATCACGATTCGAAACCTGAAGCCGCGCGACAAGCCGTACAAGGTTTCAGACTTCGAAGGTCTCTTCCTTTTGGTCAAACCCACCGGCTCGCGGCTATGGCACCAGAAGTATCGGATCAACGGCAAGGAGAAGCTGCTCGCCATCGGGTCCTATCCTGAGGTCAGCTTGGCGCAAGCCCGTCTTGCGCGAGATGCTGCGCGGGCATTACTCGCTTCGGGCAAAGACCTAAGCGAAGTCAAACAAGAGCGAAAGCGCGAGGAGAAGGAACGGCGTGGGCTTACCTTCGAAATCCAAGCCAAGGCTTACATGGACAAGACAGCGAAAGAAGGTCGAGCGGACACCACGCTTTCAAAGACCGAGTGGCTGTTGGGCATGGCAATTGCTGAATTTGGTGCCAAGCCGATGTCAGAGATCACCTCGCCCATGGTGCTGCGCTGTTTGCGAAAGATCGAAGCCAAAGGCAATTATGAGACGGCAAAACGCCTGCGCGCAAAGGTGAGTGCGGTTTTCCGAGATGCGGTTGCGAATGGGACGGCTGCGACGGATCCAACCTATGCGCTGAAGGATGCGCTGATCCGGCCGACCGCAAAGCCAAGGGCGGCGATCATTGATGCCAATTCGCTTGATGATCTGATGCGCGCCATTGATGGTTTTCACGGGCAAACTGTGACGCGAATTGCCCTTCAGCTCCTTGCCCTTCTGGTGCCGAGACCTGGAGAACTGAGAAAGGCAAGATGGAGTGAATTTGACTATGAGGCTGCCATCTGGTCGATCCCGGCCGCGCGCATCGTGTTCCCCTTCCAAAGCAGGCCTTGCGGCTCTTGGACGATCTGAAGGCGCTGACTGGCAACACAGAGTTCGTCTTGCCTTCCCTTGTGTCATCAACCCGGATCATGAGCGAAAACACACTTAACACGGCGCTTCGGCGCATGGGTTTTGGTGCAGATGAGATGACATCGCACGGGTTTCGGGCAACGTTTTCGACGTTGGCCAACGAAAGCGGCCTGTGGAAACCAGATGCGATAGAGCGTGCGCTCGCGCATGTTGAATCGAACGATGTTCGTCGCGCCTATGCGCGCGGCGCGCATTGGGAGGAGCGCATCAGGTTGGCAGATTGGTGGGCTAGTTTTCTTGACCAAGTTCGGACAAACTGCGCCGCGTCGGACACTCTCTGATTAGATCAGCCGCTTTGAAGATGCGGTAAGCCGATGTTTCAGATTTAAAATACCGCTGCTCATCTGTGTATTTGACCGCAAGCTCCCGCGTGGTCAGCACCTCATATTCCAGCGCAAACTCGATAAGATCATCACGGCGGTCTTGCGGAATGCGGTTCCAGACAGACCCGGGCCGTGGCGAATGATCCGGCAGGGCCTCAAATCCACCTTCGAGGTAGCGGTCATACCACCGGTAGAACGAGGTGCGCGGGACCCCCAACATATCAAGCGTCTTCTTGGTGGGCAGATGCGACCCTTCGACCGTGCAGATGATTTCCAGCTTCTCAGATGCCGGATATCTCATTCCTTGGCCTCCCCAGCCCCTGTGATACTTTTTTGAGCAAGCGGTTTTCCATGGTGAGATCGGCCACGAATTCCTTCAACGCCAAGGCTTCAGAACGCAGATCCTTCACTTCCGGCGACGTCGCTTGGCGCGCCGTATCGCCCGACAACCGCCGCTTGCCAGCCTCAAGAAACTCCTTCGACCATCTGTAATATAGGCTTTCGGCAATACCCTCGCGCCTGCACAACACCGAGATGCTCTCCTCGCCGCGCAAACCGGCCAGGATAATGCGGATCTTTTCCTCAACCGAGTAAGTCTGGCGCGTCTTGCGGCGAATGTTCTTGACCAGCTTGTCAGCTGCGTCTTTCGAAGTCTCAGGCTTCTTCATCATCTCGATCTCCTAATCGATAACGTGAACCAGAAATCCTCCGTTGTTCAAATCCTCAAATCAGACCCACGGGCGCTGACGTCAGACATTGTCCGTCGTCGAATGATTTGGAACAGCCTCGCTGATTTTGGAGCAGTAGGCGCGGGCTCATCGGGTTCAGGTTACGCTGCTTGACGCTGATGGTTCAAGCGGCGGTTTTGGATGGTTTTCTGTTTGATGCGTCTCCTT
>JAIOXV010000130.1 GCA_021741465.1 Paracoccaceae bacterium | reverse complement strand
GGCATTGTCACCGATCTGGGCGAAGTTATGGAGTTGGAGCAGAAGGGCGATTTGCGCGCGCGCATCGGCACCGGCTATGACACCACGCGCATCGACATCGGGGCCTCTATCGCGTGCGAAGGGGTTTGCCTGACGGTGGTTGCGCTTGGCACGGCGCCGCGCAACTGGTTCGATGTCGAAATCAGCGCCGAAACCGTCAGCAAGACCAACCTTTCGGGCTGGCACAAGGGCAAGCGGCTGAACCTTGAACGGGCGCTGAAGGTGGGCGATGAGCTGGGTGGGCACATCGTGTCTGGCCATGTGGACGGCGTGGCCGAAGTCGTGGGGATCCGCCCGGAAGGCGATTCCGTGCGCGTAACCTTCCGCGCACCCGAGGCTTTGGCCAAATTCATCGCGCCCAAAGGTTCGGTTGCGCTGAACGGCACCAGCCTGACCGTGAATGAGGTGCAGGGCCGAGATTTCGGCATCAATTTCATTCCCCATACCCAAAAGGTCACCACTTGGGGCGAGGTGGCGCTGGGCCAGAAGATCAACCTGGAGATCGACACTTTGGCGCGCTATGTCGCGCGGCTTCAGGAATGGGCCTGATCGGCCACAACCGCGGCCCGTCGCTTGACGGCGGCGGGGGCTGGCGCAGGCATTGCTGGCGGGTTGCGCGCGAAGCTTTGTTGCCAAACTTGCCGATTGAAGTGGTGCGGCTGCAGGTAAAACGCGCCCGCGATCTGGGGCTGCCTTACAAGACCTATGCCGGAATTCGGGCCCAGACCGGGCATGATGTGGTGGCATTTCTGTTTTCCTCCAACGGATTGCGGGCTGGGGTTGTGCAGCCTGTGGTGGCCAGAGACGTCGCGGCCAAGCTGGACGCTTTGCAGGCGGTTTTGCGCATCGGGCTGGCCACCGCGCCGCTTGCCCCTTCGGCTTTGGCGCAGAATACCTGCCTTGATCGTACCGCTGCTGCCCCCCATGTGCTGGCCCCGGCGCGCCAAACGGCACAGACATTGCGCGAGGTCTTGCAAAAGATCCCTGCCGACCGGGTGGTCTTGGTCGGCATGGGCGATCTGGAGCGGGACTGGGTTTCGACAGCACGCCTTGCCGGCTGGGTTGCGGCGGATCATTACTTTTCCGCATGAACCCTTGCGCGTCGCACTCTGGCCTTTGGCGCGGCGGCGCGTTATGGGCTGGGGCTGAACCGCGCGGGAATCCATACCATGACCAAAACCGATTATTCGGATGCCATTTCGTCGATCGAGGAAATCATCGAAGACGCCCGCAATGGGCGGATGTTCATTCTGGTTGACCACGAAGATCGTGAAAATGAAGGCGATCTGGTGATCCCGGCGCAGATGTGCACGCCTCAGGCCGTGAACTTCATGGCCACCCATGGGCGCGGGCTGATTTGCCTTGCCATGCCAGCCGCACGAATCGAGGCGCTGGGCCTTCCCTTGATGAGCCCCAAGAACTCATCGCGTCATGAAACCGCTTTTACCCTTTCGATCGAGGCGCGCGAAGGCGTCACCACCGGGATTTCGGCGGCGGACCGGGCGCGCACCGTGTCGGTGGCGATTGATCCGACCAAGGGCGCGGCCGATATTGCGACGCCGGGCCATGTCTTTCCCTTGCGCGCCCGCGATGGCGGCGTTCTTGTGCGCGCGGGCCATACCGAGGCGGCCGTCGATGTCAGCCGGCTTGCTGGGCTGAACCCGTCGGGTGTGATCTGCGAGATCATGAACGACGATGGCACCATGGCGCGGCTGCCTGACCTTATTGCTTTTGCCCAACGTCATAGCCTGAAGATCGGCACGATTTCCGATCTGATCGCCTATCGTCGCCGCCATGACAATCTGGTGCGCGAAAAGGCGGTCAATCCGGTGACATCGGTGTATGGCGGCGACTGGATGATGCGGGTCTTTGCCGATGAAACCCAAGGGGCCGAGCATATCGTACTGACCAAGGGCGATTTGTCGGGCGATGCCCCGGTCTTGGCGCGGGTGCACCAATTGAACCCGATTGAAGATGTGCTTGGTATTGGCGATGCCCATGTCGGCGCTGTGCAGGGCGCGATGAAAGTAATCGCAGCCGAAGGGCGCGGCGTGATTGTGCTTTTGCGCGATACGTCGATGAAAATGAACAGCGATGGTGAAGCCAGCCCGCAGACCTTGCGCCAATATGGCTTGGGCGCGCAGATCCTGTCGACGCTGGGCTTGTCGAACATTACCTTGGTGACCAATTCTGCGGCACCGAAGGTGGTCGGGCTTGAGGCGTATGGCCTGACCATCGCCGGCACGCGTCGGATCGAGGGGTAAGATATGGCGGCGGCTGAACAACACTACACCTTGCCTTTGCCAAGCTTTGACAAGCCGGTGCGGCTGTTGATCGTGGTGGCCCCTTATTACAAGGACATCACCGACCAGCTGGTTGAAGGCGCACGTGGCGTCGCAGAGGCATGCGGGGCCAAGGTGGATCTGGTCGAAGTGCCCGGCGCGCTGGAAGTTCCTACCGCCATTGGCATGGCCGACCGCATGGCTGATTATGATGGCTATGTCGCGCTTGGATGCGTCATTCGTGGTGAAACCACCCATTATGACACGGTCTGCAATGACAGCAGCCGCGCCATTACCCTGCTTGGTTTGCAAGGGGCTTCCATCGGCAATGGCATTCTGACCGTTGAAAACCGCGCACAGGCCCTGGCCCGGGCCGAGGTGGCGGGACAGAACAAAGGCGGCGGTGCCGCAGCGGCGGCCTTGCACCTGATCTCGCTTGCCCGTAGCTGGGCGGCCGGTGACAGCAAAGGAATCGGTTTTCGCGCATGACCGTCAAACCTGATAGAAAACAGATGAAATCCGCCTCGCGGCTTTATGCCGTGCAGGCGCTTTTCCAGATGGAAAGCTCGGGTCAGACCGTGCAGGTAATCTGCCGCGAGTTTGAAACCCATCGCTTTGGCGCGACCTATGAAGAAGGCGAATTCGCCGAAGGCAACGTCGATCATTTTCGCGAGGTCGTGGAAAAGGCCGTGAACTGGCAAGCCAAGATTGACCAGATGACCGACCGCGCGCTGGTGGCAGCTTGGCCGATTGATCGGATTGATCCGGTGATCCGGGCGCTTTTCCGGGCGGCAGGGGCCGAGTTGGTGGATATGGCCACGCCGCCGAAAGTGGCAATCACCGAATATGTCGATGTGGCCAAAGCCTTCTTCCCCGATGGCAAAGAGCCAAAATTCGTCAATGCCGTGCTGGATCACATGGCACGCGAAGCGCAGCCCGCCGCGTTCTAAGGCCGCTTTCGTCGTCGCGCTGACCGTTGTTACAGACGCGCGGTCGGCACTTGCGGGACGTGTCCCGTTCTGTCGTCAAAGTGTGCTGCGGCAATTTGGACCTTTCCTTGGCTGGGCAGGCTGCTAGCATCCACGTATTGACAGGAGGCAGCCATGCCAAAACTTATCGCGCTTTACATCCGATCTGTCGCCATCGGCTTTGGCCTTTCGGTGGCGTTTCTGGCCCTTATGCTGTGGCAAGATGTGGCCAACCTGCGCCATCTGATCTTTGGGTCGGATATGGGCCTTGTCGCCGCGGCCATGGTGATCGTGTTCAACGGCATCATCTTTGCCGGCGTACAATTCGGCATTGCGGTGATGAAACTGGCCGATAAGGATGACGGCCCGCGGGGCGGCCTGCGCGATCTGATCCTGCCCGAGATCAACAGCCAGATCCCGATCCCGGTAAAGGTCACACAAAAGCGCTAAAGTGGCGGGCCCGCAGCGGCCGTGAGGTCTGGGTTTTTCCCGAGAGCCAGAGGTCTCAGGTGGGCGCCAGGTAGCAGGACCAGGATCCTGCCAGAGCCAGCCCCCGTTCGCTTGCTTATCGGCCACTGGAAAAGTTGACCCACACGCGAAGAGCAGCACCCGCCAAGACGATAGATAGGGCTTGGTGGGGGGCGGCGCAAGCCAAGCTTGTGGCCTTCAAGACATTGGCCTTGCCCAACGTCAAAGCCGCCGTTCCCCGCTTGCCTTATGTTCCCGTTTGGTTCATGTTTTTGCCATGGATACGACGATTGACATCCTTCCCTCGCTTCCTGGCCAGCGCCTTCAGCGCGGGGTGTGTCGTGCGCTCAGGCAGTTCGATTTTGTCTGTATCGAAGAATTGGTGCCGACCCCCGGTTTGCGCGTTGATGTCATGGCGCTGGGCCCCAAGGGCGAAATCTGGATTGTCGAATGCAAATCCAGCCGGGCCGACTTCATGGCCGATCAGAAGTGGCATGGCTATCTGGAATGGTGCGACCGGTTTTTCTGGGCGGTGGGTGGCGATTTCCCGACGGCGCTTTTGCCCGAAGGCTCGGGGTTGATGCTGGCCGATGCCTATGATGCCGAGATTGTCCGCATGGGCCCCGACACCCCGCTGGCCCCGGCAAGGCGCAAGGCCGTGGTGCAGCGCTTTGCCCGCCATGCCGCCAGCCGCTTGCAGGCGTTCCGGGATCCGGGTGTGGCGGGTCTGATCGTCTGACGGGGCTTAGCGGCCGCGCTTTGGCGCTGGACGCGAGCCCATGTCGCGGGCCACTTGGGCTGCAGCCCGCAGTTCTTCGGCAATTTCGTCGGCCTCGTCCGGGTCGAAATCCAAAGGCAGTTCGATCCCCCCTTCGGCAACCACATAGATACGCACCATACCCTGATCGGTCGGGCCAATCTGGATGTCGGCGGCTAGGTCGCTTTGGCTGTCGATGCCCATGGGACGCTCCTGGCAAGGTCGGGATATGCGCCACGGAACTAGCGCGTTTGGCCCCACCGATGCAAGCGCCATTGGCTTGACAGGCGGGCGGGCTGGCACTTCAGTGGCAGGCGAAGGGGGCCATCATGGACGATATCACGCTGCGCGATCTTCAACCGGGCGATGGTGGCTGGGTCATCTCGCGCCACGGCGCGCTTTATGCGGCCGAAGAAGGCTATGATGCCAGTTTCGAGGCGCTGGTGGCCGAAATTGTCGCAGCCTTCCTGCGCAGCCATGACGCTGCCTGTGAACGGGGCTGGATCGCGGCGCGCGGCGACGAACGTTTGGGCAGCATCTTTGTGGTGCGCGAAACCGCAACCATCGCCAAGCTGCGCCTTGTGTTGTTGGAACCAAAGGCGCGTGGCACCGGGCTTGCCCGCAGAATGCTGGAAACGGCCATGACCTTTGCGCGGTCTGCAGGCTATGCCCAGATGCGCCTTTGGACCCATGAAAGCCATATCGCCGCGGGCAAGCTCTATGCCGCGGCCGGCTTTCAACTTGTCAGCACCACGCCAGCGCAGGCCTTTGGGCGACCTGTGGTCGACCAGATATGGGAATGTTGGCTGTGATTCCCCTCTTGCGCTTCAAAAGGCGGGGGGGTAAACGCCCCCCTGAGTGCCGACGTAGCTCAGTTGGTTAGAGCACTAGATTGTGGATCTAGGGGTCCCCCGTTCGAGCCGGGGCGTCGGTACCATCCTTCCTTTCAGCACTCATTCGGCCCAACGCGCGGTTGCCCCGGCATTTCGGGGCCACGACATGCGTTTGCCTTCACCCTTATGCATCTGCCCCCATGACGCATCTGCCCCCATGACGCGCCTGCCCTCTGGCGGCCCTTGGCCTGCCTGCGCGGGCGTCATATGGTCAGCCCCCCAGTGTATAGAGGATTCGCATGACCCCCACCGCCCTTGCCCGCATTCCCCATGGCATTGCCGTCGAGATTGGGGCGGGGGCTGCGCAGGTGCAGGCAGCGATCGGCCTGTTGGAAGAAGGCGCAACGGTGCCCTTCATCGCACGGTATCGCAAAGAGGCAACGGGCGGGTTGGACGATACCCAATTGCGCAACCTTGCCGAAAGACTGGTTTACCTGCGCGAGATGGAGGCGCGGCGCGCCGCGATCATCTCTTCGATCACCGAACAGGGAAAAATGACCGATGCGCTTTCGTCGGTGCTGGCCAAAGCCGCCACCAAGGCCGAGCTTGAAGATATTTATCTGCCCTACAAACCCAAACGGCGGACGCGCGCAATGATCGCGCGGGAAAACGGGCTGCAGCCGCTTTGCGACGCTATTCTGGCCGACCGGTCCGCAGACCCGGCAACGCTGGCCGCGGCCTATGTCAACGCCGCAGTGCCGGATCCTAAAGCCGCCCTTGAAGGCGCGCGCGACATTCTGGCCGAGGGCCTCTCAGAAAGCGCCGATCTTTTGGGCCGGTTGCGCGGCCACATGAAGCAAGTGGGCCGGTTGCAGGCCAAGGTGGTGGATGGAAAAGAGGCCGCAGGGGCCAAGTTCGCCGATTACTTTGCCCATGACGAAGCTTGGGCAAGCGCGCCAAGCCACCGGGTTCTGGCCATGCTGCGCGGTCAGAACGAAGGTTTCTTGACGCTGGATCTGGCGATTGACCCGGACGCCCCGCGCGGCGAAAGCCCCGCCGAACGGGCCGCCACCGCACAGATGAACGCCATGGGGCGCGGGGCCGGGGATGTCTGGCTGCGCGAGGCCGCCGCCTGGGCATGGCGGGTCAAGCTGAAAACCTCTTTGACGTTGGATCTGATGTCCGAACTGCGCGAGCGCGCCGAAGCCGAGGCGATCAACGTCTTTGCCCGCAACCTGAAAGACCTGCTTTTGGCCGCGCCCGCGGGGGGCAAGGCCACGATGGGGCTTGATCCCGGCATCCGCACCGGCGTGAAAGTGGCGATCATCGATCCGACGGGCAAGGTTCTGGCCACGGATACCGTCTATCCGTTCCAGCCCAAGAACGACCTGCGCGGCGCACAGGTGGCGCTTGCCCAAGCCATCGGCAAACATGGGGTCCGGCTTATTGCCATTGGCAATGGCACCGCCAGCCGCGAAACCGAAAAACTGGTGGCTGATCTTTTGGCGCATTTCCCGGGCACTGAAAAGCCGGTGAAGGTGATCGTTTCGGAAGCCGGGGCATCGGTCTATTCGGCATCCGAACTTGCGGCCAAGGAATTCCCGGATCTGGATGTCAGCCTGCGCGGGGCCGTGTCGATTGCCCGGCGTCTGCAAGACCCGCTGGCGGAATTGGTCAAGATCGAGCCGAAGGCGATCGGGGTTGGCCAGTATCAGCATGACGTTGACCAGCACCGCCTTGCCCGCAGCCTTGAGGCGGTGGTGGAAGACGCTGTGAACGCGGTCGGGGTTGATCTGAACACCGCATCCAGCGCCCTTTTGGCGCGGGTGTCGGGGGTTGGTCCGGTTCTGGCCGAAAACATCGTCGCCCACCGCGATGCCAATGGCCCCTTCGCCACGCGCCGCGATTTGTTGAAAGTGGCCCGTCTTGGGCCGAAGGTTTTTGAACAGGCGGCTGGGTTCTTGCGCATTCCTGCGGGCAAAGAGCCTTTGGATGCCTCGTCCGTTCACCCCGAAGCCTATGATGTCGCACGCAAGATCGTGGCCGCCTGTGGCCGTGACATTCGCGCGTTGATGGGGGATGGGGCGGCGCTGAAACAGCTTAATCCGGCGGCCTTTGTGGATGACAAATTCGGCCTTCCCACCGTGCGCGACATTCTTGCGGAACTGGAAAAGCCCGGCCGCGACCCGCGTCCCAGCTTCAAGACCGCAACCTTTGCCGATGGGGTCGATGATATAAAGGACCTGCGCCCCGGCATGATGCTGGAAGGCACGGTGACCAATGTCGCGGCCTTTGGCGCCTTTGTCGATATTGGCGTGCATCAAGATGGGCTGGTGCATGTCAGCCAGCTTTCCGACAGTTTCGTCAAAGACCCGCATGAGGTGGTGAAGGCGGGCGATGTGGTGAAGGTGCGGGTGGTTGAGGTGGATGTGACGCGCAAGCGTATCGGTTTGACCATGAAGCGCGACAGCGCCGAGGCGCGTGATCAGTCCCGCGAACGACAGGTCATGGCAAAGCCCCAACCACAGCGCGGCGGCAAACCCGCACCCAGCAGCGCCGGCCCGTCCGGTGGCAGCACTGCCTTTGCCGATGC
>JAIOXV010000129.1 GCA_021741465.1 Paracoccaceae bacterium | reverse complement strand
CGGGGGCGTGGGAATGCCTGATAGCCGTTATATCGCAAGTTTTCGGTAAGAGCGTGCCATGGTTTCGGCGGAATCTGGCCACTTTTTGGGCATTTTTAGCCACAGATTGTTTCCCATCTGGTGTCGCGTTCAGATGGACAAAGACGCGGTTAAGGGATTAGTAAACCTGAACGGAGAACCCTTGGCCATGCTAAAGACGGATGCCAAATACCACATCGGACAGGTCTTGCGGCACCGCAAGCATCCTTTCCGTGGCGTTGTCTTCGATGTGGACGCGATGTTTTCCAACACGCAGGACTGGTATGAGGCAATCCCGGAAGACGCGCGTCCCGCCAAGAACCAGCCTTTTTATCACCTTTTGGCCGAGAACGACCAAAGCTATTACGTCGCCTATGTCTCCGAGCAGAACCTTGTGCCGGACGAAACCGGTGAGCCGGTTACCCATCCTGACTTGCCCGATCTGTTCGGTGACTTTGAAGATGGCCGCTACCCGCTTCAGTTTCAATTGAACTGATTTCGCGGCAGGTGCTTACACTTCCGTAACTTGTCGGCCCTAGCCTTGCGGTAAGCAACCGTCGGGAAAGGGAATTGACAATGGAACTTGTGGCACAAGAGCATGGCGGCATTCTGGTTGTCCGGGCGATGCAGGACCGGATTGATGCGGCAGGGGCGATTCAGTTCAAGGATCGCATGCGTGAACTGACCGGGGCCAGCAAGGCAAACCGTGTCATGCTGGATATGTCGAATGTGGCTTTTCTTGACAGTTCCGGCCTTGGCGCGGTGGTTGCGGTTCTTAAGGCGCTCGCGCCGGATCGCAAACTGGAACTCGCGGGTTTGACGCCAACCGTCCAAAAGGTGTTCCGGCTGACACGAATGGACAGCATCTTCACCATCCACGCCGCTGCATCCGACGGCCTGCGGCATGCGGGGTGAAACCGCTTTCTGTTCCGCTGCCAAGACTTTCCCCTTGAATGCTCTTTTGGATGGCTCCCTGATGCACTTGACTGTTGCAGGAACTGCTGATGCCGTGCGGCAAGCCATGCAAGATCTGGCTGCAAGTCCGCTTTTTGCTAAGCTTGACGAAGGATCGCGCTGCAACGCCGAGATCGTCTTGGCCGAGGTTATGAACAACATTGTCGAACATGCCTTCGCCACGCAGTCCGGCGAAATCGACCTTGTGCTGGAAAATCGGCACGGCAGGTTGCAATGTGTGGTCAGTGACACTGGCAGTGCCATGCCAGATCTGACCCTTCCAAAGGGCAGCTTTCAGCCCTTGGGCCCGATTGAGGACTTGCCCGAAGGGGGCTTTGGTTGGTTCTTGATTCGCAGCCTGACCGAGGGGTTGGAGTATCAGCGTATCGGAGGCGTGAACCGGCTATCTTTTGCTCTTATTCAGGAACAATCCCCGGACTGCGCCTGAACTGTTTCCAATTCTCATTTCTTGACGCGTAATGGTCATAATTTCCCCCTAAATCCGCCCGGCGGGCTCACCATATTCACACCTGTAGCTGCATAAAGCTTCCCCCGGCACGGTGGATCAAAGCCCCCACCCAGTCCTTCGTGCCGGGGTACTTCATGCAAAGGTCGCATATGTCTCGGCCTTGGCAAAACCTGCAGACCCTCCTAGGTTGACGGCCTTCGGAGGGTTTCTTCATGCGCGATTTCCAGATGCCGGGCCGCTCGGCCGTTTACGCTGCAAACGGGGTTTGTGCCACGTCGCACCCGTTGGCGGCCAAGGTTGCCATCGACACGCTGCAGGCGGGGGGAAATGCCGTCGATGCCGCGCTGGCGGGCGCGTTTGTACTGGGCATTGCCGAACCACAAATGTGCGGCATCGGTGGCGATTGTTTCGTACTGCTGAAACCGGCCGGCGGCGAAGAGATCATCGCCCTGAACGGATCGGGCCGGGCACCGGCCGGATATGATGCGGACGCGATGCGCGCCAAGGGGCTTCGCACCGTTCCCCTGCGCGGGATAGAAGCCGTAACACTTCCCGGCGCGATGGCCGCTTTTTGCCGCCTTTCGGACGACCACGGCAAGCTCGGGCTTGACCGCGTGCTCGCCCCCGCCATCCACTATGCCGACAACGGCATCCCTGTCGCGCCGCGCGTCGCCTTTGATTGGGCCGATGACGCCGGTGCCTTGCAAGGTGCGGCCCGTGATCATTACCTGATAAACGGCACGGCTCCGGCTGTTGGCCAGATTTTTCGTGCCCCTGGTCAGGCAAAGGTGCTGCGGCGCATGGCCAAAGAGGGCCGCCGCGGCTTTTACGAAGGCGAAGTTGCCGAAGACATGGCGTCCTCGCTGCAGGCCATGGGCGGCGTCCACAGTTTGCAAGACTTTGCCAACGTCAGCTGTGATTACACCGACCCGATCCAGGGCCAGTATAAAGACATCGAGCTTGTCGAGCATCCGCCGAACGGGCAGGGCGCGACGGCAATTTTGATGTTGAACATCCTGTCGCACTTCGACCTTTCCGCGATGGACCCGTTTGGCACCCAGCGTGCCCATATCGAGGCCGAGGCCGCAAAGCTGGCCTATGACGCGCGCGACCGCTTCATCGCTGACCGCTCGGCGCGGCTGGACCACATGCTGTCACCGCAAACCGCCGCACGGCTGGCAGCGCTGATCGACCCCAAACGCGCCCTTGCCAAAGCGGCACCGTTGACCGAGGCCGTGCACAAAGACACCATCTACATCACCGTCGTCGACCGCGACCGCATGGCCATCAGCCTGATCTATTCGATCTTCTGGGGTTTCGGGGCGGGCCTTGCGTCAAATAAGTTCGGCATCAACTTCCAAAACCGGGGCGCGGGGTTCACCCTTGAAAAGGGCCATCCCAACGAGGCCGGGCCGGGCAAACGCCCGATGCATACGATCATTCCGGGCATGCTGAAACAAAACGGCCGTGTGACCATGCCCTTTGGTGTGATGGGCGGTGCCTATCAGCCCTGCGGACACGCGCGCTTTGTCACCAACATGGTCGATTACGGGCTGGATCCGCAGGCCGCAATCGACGCCCCGCGCTGTTTTTCCGGGGCGGAAGGCATGGTGGTGGAACGCGGCTACAGCGACAAGACACGTGCCGAGTTGTCGGCGCTGGGGCATCAGGTTTCGGTTGCGCATGAACCCATCGGGGGTGGCCAAGCCATTTTCATTGGCGATGATGGCGTGCTGATCGGGGCGTCAGACCCCCGTAAAGACGGCTGTGCCTTGGGATATTGA
The DNA here is from genome assembly GCA_021741465.1 of Paracoccaceae bacterium. Classification (GTDB taxonomy): domain Bacteria; phylum Pseudomonadota; class Alphaproteobacteria; order Rhodobacterales; family Rhodobacteraceae; genus Tabrizicola_A. Next base: position 4,719 of record JAIOXV010000129.1, on the reverse strand, counting down.
GATGGATTATCAGGCCACAACCGACACTATCCGCGCGCTTTGCCATGGCGAGACGGACACCGTCGCCCTGATGGCAACAGTGGCCTGTGAAATTCACAACGCCCATCCTTGCGCCGACTGGACCGGGTTTTATCGGGTGGTTGGGCCCGATCTTTTGAAAATCGGCCCCTATCAAGGTGGTCACGGCTGCCTCCTGATCCCCTTTTCACGCGGGGTTTGCGGGGCTTGCGCGCGTACAGGTCAGGTGCAGAACGTCCCTGATGTCGAGGCCTTTGCCGACCATATCGCGTGTTCCTCGACCACCCGTTCAGAACTGGTGGTGCCGGTCTGGAACGGGGTGGGGCGTTTGCTTGGCGTGCTGGATATCGACAGCAACACCCCCGCCGCCTTTACCACGGCAGATGAGGCCTGGCTGGTACCATTGCTGGCGGAAATCTTCGAAAAGGCTGAATGATACGCGGTTCTCGCCCCTTTGGCCTGCGAAAGCCTTATGCCATGGCACGGTCTTGATCGCAGCTTAAGGCTGGGGCGCGCCGAAAAAGGCTTCGTTACAGAGTGAAGCGCGCCTTCCAGATGCGTGATACGGGCGCATCAAAGGCCAAGCCTCGAAAAGGCCTTATCCAGCTGCGCCCAATCGTTCAGGTGAAGGCGCACCGGAACTGACAGCACCGAAGACCGGAAAGCGGCGGGAAGTCGGACTGCATCTTTTTCGGTGGTTACCAGTTGCGCCCCGGTTAACAGCGCCTCAGCCTCAAGCCGGCGGATCAGGGTTTCAGACAGCGGCTGATGGTCATCCAGCGCTTCGGCACGCAGGATTTCGGCCCCAAGATCTTTCAAGGTGGCAAAGAACTTTTCCGGGCGGCCAATCCCGGCAAAGGCGATAACCCGCTCTGTCGACCAGTCTATCCCCATCGCCACCGGCTCAAGCTGCCCCGTAACAAGAGGCTGGCGCAGGAACGCGCCCCAGCGCTGGGCAAATTCAGCCTGCGCTTCTGCATTGCCAATCGCCAGGACCAGATTGGCCCTTGCAAGCCCCGTCCCGACCGGTTCACGCAAGGGACCCGCTGGGAGACAAAGCCCGTTGCCAAAGCCTTGCTCGGCATCGACGACCACAAGCGACAGATCTTTTTCTACAGCCGGGTTCTGAAACCCGTCGTCCAACAAAACCACATCGGCACCCGCTTTTTCGGCAGCAAGCACGCCCAAGGCCCGATCTCGGGCCACCCATGTCGGGGCGAAGGCGGCCAGCAAAAGCGGCTCATCGCCCACTTGGGCTGCCGTGTGCCGGGCGGGCGCCACCTGCACCGGCCCGGTCAAAACCCCGCCATAGCCGCGGCTGACCAGATGCACTTTGGCACCGCGGGCCTGAAGCCGTTCCACGAGCGCGATTGCGGTGGGTGTCTTGCCCGTTCCTCCGGCATTCAGATTTCCAATGCAGATCACCGGAACGCCTGCCTTTACACCGGGGCGTTGCAGGCGGCGGGCTGTCGCTGCAGCATAGATGCGCCCCAACGGTGACAGCACCTTTGCAAGCAGGCCGGGCGCATCGGGCGGGTTTTGCCAAAAGCCGGGCGGTCGCATCAACGCTCTCCGACATAAAGGCGCAAATATCGCAGAACTTTTTCGGTAACGTCAGCGCCATCCGATGCCACCGCCCAAGCCGATTGCGCGGCCAAGGCTGCGCGGTCAGGGGCGAGAAGATCGCTTAACGCTTCGCCCAGATCGTCGGCCGAACTGACAGCGCGTGCGGCCCGTGCAGCCCCAAGCCGGCCAAATATCGGTCCATAGGGGCCCGGGCGCGGCCCATGAATGATCGCCGACCCAAGCGCCGCGGCTTCGAGCGGATCGCGCAAAGCCCCCGCGCCATAAAGGCTGCCGCCCACAAAGGCGACAGGGGCAAGCCGATACCAAAGCCCATATTCTTCGGCGCTGTCGGGCAAATAAACCGCGGTCTCGGGATCAGGTTCTTCATCCACGGCGCGGCGGGCGACCACCCATCCTTCGCCTTCCTCGATCCTGCGCGCCAATTCCTCGGTTCTGGCCTGATTTTCTGGCACCAGAATCAACAGCAACCTGTGCGACAGGCGCAAGGCGGCGCGGTGCGCGGCAATCACCGCCGCTTCTTCTGCCTCAGGAACCGCAGTTGCCAACCAAACCGGCCGGGCCTTCAGAATTTCGGCCAACACCGCGCGTTCGCCCTCGTTGCAGGAAAGGGCGGCGGAAAGATGCTCCATCCGGCCAACCACCTCAACCTGAGCCGCCCCGGCGCGGCGATAGGCGCGGCCTGCGGTTTCATCCAGCGCCAGAACATGCCGCACTGTTTGCACAGCACCGCGAAGCAGGCCGGGAAACCAGCCATCACGGCCCCGCGCAAGATAAGGTTCGCGGCCTTCAACCACCATCACAGGAATGCCGCGGGCTTCGGCCTCGAACAAAAGGGCGGTGCGAATCTCTCCATCGGCAAGAACGATGGCATCCGGACGCCAATGGTCCAAAAAAGCCTTTGCCTCGTCAGGTTGGTCGGCCGGCGGGGGCAGATGCCCGGTTTCGCGCGGCCCGGTCAACACGGTTTGAACACCGTCTTCTTGCGCCAATTTGGCGGCAAGATGCAAAAGGCCCTGCACCACCTCGACGCGGGGCGCATGAAGCCAGACCAAGCGCCCGGCAGGCCTTGGCGGATAGGCGGCATCATCGCCCGCTTCGCGACGACCTGTCAGGTTGTAAAGGCGCCGTCCAAGTGAAAGGGCCATGTCTCAGCCGATCACGCGCCCAGTTCTTCGGTCGCCGAAGCGGCCGAGGCTTCATCCCGCAGCCGATGGATATGGGCAATGAAATACCGCATATGGGCATTGTCGACGGTGCGCTGTGCCTCGGCTTTCCAAGCCGAAAATGCACTGGCGTAATCGGGAAACATGCCGACCACATGAATGGCATCAACATCGCGAAAGACGTTCTTCTGGGGGTCAACCAGTTCGCCGCCGAAGACAAGATGAAGGCGTTGGGTCATGGACACTCCTATTTTTGCGGCGTTGCCGCTTTTGTGCAAACTACCCTTTGGCCGGATCAGGGACAAGCCGCGAGCATGCGTCGGGCTTGCTGTTACCAGTTCGGGCGGCTAGCGTGCCGCAACACTCTTAACTCAAGGTTTCCCATGTCGACGATCGAATCCCGCCTTGCCGAACTTGGCGTCACTTTGCCCGACGCCCCCGCCCCTGCCGCCAACTATGTGCCCTTCGTACAGGTGGGCGATCTGGTGCATGTTTCGGGTCAAATCAGCCAGAATTCAAACGGGCTTATCAAAGGCCGGCTTGGGGCCGACATGGATGTGCTAGCAGGCGCCGAGGCGGCGAAATCCTGCGCCATTTCGCTTTTGGCGCAGTTGAAAAAGGCCTGCGACGGGGACCTTGGTCGCGTGGTACGTGCGGTAAAGCTGGTTGGGTTCGTGAACTCGACCGCCGATTTCACCGATCAGCCCAAAGTCATCAACGGGGCGTCTGATTTCATGGTTGCAGCACTTGGCGATGCCGGGCGGCATGCCCGCTCGGCCGTTTCGGCGGCATCCCTGCCCTTGGGTGTTGCGGTCGAAATCGAAGGTATTTTCCAGATCCGCCCAGCGCGGAGCCGCGAAGATGCGCCTTCCCGCTGAGTTCCTTCGCCTGCCGCTGGCGCACCGCGCCCTGCACAAGCGCAGCGAAAGACGCCCCGAAAACTCGCCCGCCGCCATCCGCGCGGCGGTCGAGGCAGGTTATGCCATCGAAATTGATGTCCAAGGCACGAAAGACGGTCAAGCCGTTGTTTTTCATGACGAATGGATGGAGCGTCTGACCAACGCAACCGGCTTTGTGAAAGACTATACGGCCAAAGAACTGGGCCAAATTCCGCTGCGTGATTGCGACGATTGTATCCCCACCTTGCCCGAGGTTCTGGCATTGGTCGGCGGCCGCGCGCCGCTGCTGATCGAAATCAAGGACCAGACCGACCATATGGCCGTCACCGACGGCCGCCTTGAATCTGCCGTTGCTGCGGCACTGGTGGGGTATCAGGGATTGGTCGCGATCATGTCCTTCAACCCCCATGCCGTGGCCAAGATGGCGCAACTGGCCCCCCAGATTCCGCGCGGGATTACCACCGCCGCTTATGACCATGCCAGTTGGGCCCCGCTTGAACCCGCGCGGTGTGACGAATTGCGCGACATTGCCGATTATGATCGGGTTGGGGCTGTATTCATCAGCCACGAAGCGGCGGATCTTGGCCGGCCAAGAGTGGCCGCGTTGAAAGCCCAAGGGGCCGCGATCCTGACATGGACTGTGACCAGCGCCGAGATAGAGGCACAGGCCCGAAAGATAGCCGACAATATCACCTTCGAAGGTTATCTCGCGCCCATACCGGCTTGACCTTTCGCCGCAGGGTCCCATCCTCTTGCACGATACTATCCTCCGAGGGTCCGGGGGTGGAAACCCTCGGGGGATCGCGTGGCCGAAACGGTCGAACTTTTGGACAATATGGCGGCCGTCGCAGCCGCTGACTGGGATGGGCTTGCCTGCCCCGAGGGTGCAGAGGGCCGTCCCATCGACCCGTTCACCACACACCGCTTTCTTCTGGCGTTGGAGAGCTCTGGCTCGACTGGTGATGGCACCGGCTGGCAAGCCCGCCCGCTGGTGGTGCGCCATGACGGCAAGACTGTCGCGGCCATGCCGCTTTATGTAAAGACCAACAGCC
>JAIOXV010000128.1 GCA_021741465.1 Paracoccaceae bacterium | reverse complement strand
CCCGTCCTTCCTAGCGCCCCGACTGCCGGTTGAACAGGCCTCGTCCCGCCCACCTGCCGCGACCGATTGCCTGCCCCCCCAGACCTGCGCTAGCCTAGGGCGTATGAGGCAACCGCCCCGGATCCTGATTGCCCAACAGCAGCGGCTGGCGCTGAACACAAGCCTGCACGCGGCAATCCGGCTTTTGCGCAGCGATACGGCCGGGTTGACGCGCTATCTGGAAGAACAGACCGCCGAAAATCCGCATCTGCGGCTGATACCCCCCGAAGCGGCCAGCCTTGGCGATTGGCTGCCGCGCTGGTCAGGCGTCTTGGCTTTTGGCAGCCGCGGGGCGGCCGGCCCCCAAGCCGAAGCCGCCGCCGCATCGCCAAGCCTTGTTGCCCATGTCATGCAATGTGTGCAGTCGATGGACCTTCCGCCCAGTGCCCAGCCAATTGCCCTGACCTTGGTCGAATCGTTGGAGCCTTCGGGCTGGCTTGGCCGCAGCACGGCCGCAATCGCCAAAGATCTATCCTGCGGCGAAGAGGCGGTTCTTGCGGTGCTGAAGCGCCTGCAAACCATTGACCCCCCCGGTCTTTTTGCAAGAAATCTGGCAGAATGCCTGATGCTGCAACTGGCCGACAGTGGCCAGCTTGACCGCGAAATGAAGCTGATCCTTGCCCATCTTGATCTTTTGGCCGCAGGCGAGATTTCGCGCCTTGCCGCGCTGTGCGGCTGCGGGCAAGAGGCCATCACCCAACGCTTTCGGCTTATCCGCAGCTTGAACCCCAAGCCCGGAACAGATTTCTCGCTGCCCAACCCGGCCCATGCCCGCGAACCCGATTTGCTGGCGCATCAGCTGAAGGATGGCCGCTGGCAGGTGGCGCTGAACCGGTCGGCCCTGCCCTCGCTTGAGGTGTTTGAGGGTCCGGAAAAGGCCAAAGCCGATGCGCAGGCCATCAGCAAGGCGCGGGCGCTGAACCACATGCTGGCCGCCCGCAACAGCACGGTTTTGCGCGTTGGCCGCGAAATCGTCGCCCGGCAGGTTGCCGCCCTTGTCCAAGGGCCGGGGGCCCTGCGGCCGATGACCATGGCTGATCTGGCCGAAGCGCTGGATCTGCATGTCAGCACGATCAGCCGTGTCGTCGCAGGTGCCAGCATGGACAGCCCCTATGGCACATGGTGGCTGCGGCGGATGTTTTCGGCCGCTCACAACGCTGAAGACAGCGGGCAATCCAGCACAAGCCCCACCTATACGGTTGCGGCAGCAGCGCTGCGCCATCGGCTGACGCGCATCATCGCGGCCGAGCCCCCCGGCTTTCCGCTTTCCGATGCCGCCCTTGCCGAGCGTCTGGCGCAGGAAACCGGGGTCAGCCTTGCGCGGCGCACCGTGGCGCAGTATCGCGAAGCCGAAGGCATTCCCCCGGCCCATCGCCGCCGCCGCCAGCACCCAGTGCCGCCGCGAAAGCGCGGCACAAAGCGGCCGGATCCAAGCTGAGGAGGTAAACCTTTCCAATGCGGTACGATTGCTGCCCTGAATCGCTTGACGCCGCCCGGGATTCCCCCTAAACGCCGCAAATCGAATTCGGTCACCGCGCTTTTTTCGGCTGGCCTCCCTGTTTTGAACGAAGGATCACGACAATGTCGCGCGTCTGCGAACTCACCGGCAAGGGCCCGATGTCTGGCAACAGCATCAGCCACGCCAACAACAAGACCCGTCGGCGCTTTTTGCCGAACCTGAACGATGTGACCCTGATCTCGGACGTTCTGGGCCAGTCTTTCAAACTGCGCATTTCAGCGGCTGCCCTTCGCACCGTTGACCACCGTGGTGGGCTCGACGCGTTCCTGGCCAAGGCCAAGGATGACGAGCTTTCGGTCAATGCGCTGAAAATCAAAAAAGAAATCGCCAAAGTTCAGGCTGCTGCCTGATCTTTTCGGTTGAGGTTTCAAAAGGCCCCGCCTGCGCGTCAGGTGGGGCCTTTTGGCTTGCCCCGAGGGACATGTGCCTGTCAGGGTGAAATCAATTTTTCGCGAAAAATTGGGCGCGTTTCGATCTGTCTTGGGAAAGATCTGTCAGGCTGGGCCGGTTTCTTTGTCGCGGGGTTGTGGCGTTGGGCCAGGCGCGTTTGAGATGCACCTTGTGCGGCGGGCCGAATGTGGCGTATCTCTCAGGTGCGCACGCTGCCCGAAACCGGTCTTCAGACGGCAGATGTCACCTGTGGTTCGCGCGTGCCGTTGGGCAGGCTGAACCGTCGCCGCAACCGTGCGTCTGTTGCGGCATAGTGACTGCTTTTCCTTGGGCTGGCCTTGGGTTAGAAACCCCTCATGCGCGCGTTCTCTGCCCTTTTGCTGTCTTTGGTGCTTGCCATCGCTTCGGTGTCGATGGCGGTGGCCCATGGGCAGGCCCGGATGGGCGAAGGCGAAGCGATCGCGCTTTGCACCACCAGCGGGATCGTGGCTGTCGTGCTGGATGCCGATGGCAATCCGGCCCGCACGGCCCCGCATCTGTGCCCCGATTGCCTCAGCGCCTCGACGGCTTTTGCGCTGCCCGAGATCATCGCCCTGCCTCTGCCGATGGGCGCAGTGCGACCGCTGAAGTTTCACCAAGCCGTTCTGGCCTTTCGCACCACCAGCCGCATCGCGGCCCAAGCCCGCGGACCACCCGGATTTTCTGTCTGATCTTTTCTCCTGTTTAGATGATCTTTCAGAAAGGCTACCCAAATGAACCGTTTCCAAACTCTTGTCGCTGCTGCCGCTACGCTTTTTGCGCTTCCCGTATTTGCGGATGCGAACATCATGATCGAAGACGCCTACGCCCGCACCATGGGCGGGGTTGGCACGTCTGGTGCGGTGTTTTTCACCATCATGAACCACGGCGCGGATGCCGATCGCCTGATCGACGCCAAGTCCGATGCCGCCCAGAAGGTGGAGCTGCACACCCATAAAGACGATGGCAATGGCGTGATGCAAATGCTGCATGTGCCCGAAGGCTTCCCGATTGACGCCCATGGCATGCATGCCCTGCAGCGCGGCGGCGATCACGTCATGCTGATGGGCTTGACCCAAGAGCTGAAAGATGGCGATCCCGTCACCGTCACGCTGGTCTTTGAAAAGGCCGGAGAGGTGGTGATTGAAGCCGCCGTCGACAATGCCCGCAAGGGCGAAGGCGCCATGATGGGCCAGTCCGGCCATATGATGGCAGAACCTGCCTCGGAATAATTGGCAAGCGGGGCCGCAGCCGAAAGGCGCGTGGCCCCCTTTCCCAAACCCCTTGATCTGCCGCCTTGGCCAACGCATTCTTGGCCGATGAAAGCCCCCACGGACCGCACCCGCCTGCGCCGCCTGCACGAAAAGGCCGCCTATGACCGGGACAGCATCGACGCCATTCTTGATGCCATGCCGCTGGCCCATGTGGGCTATGTGATGCAGGGCGCGCCGGTGGTCATTCCCACGCTGCAATGGCGCGAAGGGGACCGGATCTATTGGCACGGCTCTGCCGCATCGCGCAGCTTGAAGGCTGGCAAGGGGGTTCAGGTCTGCGTCACCGTTACCCTGACCGATGCCATGGTGTTGGCGCGGTCGGCTTTTGAACACTCGGTCAACTCCCGCTCGGTCATGGTGTTCGGGCAGGCGGAATGGGTCACCTCTGCCGCCGCCAAGGCCGCGCATCTGCAGACCATGGTCGAAACAGTTTTCCCCGGCCGCTGGGACCAGCTGCGCCCGATGACAGAGACCGAGATCACGGCGACCGCCATCCTGTCGCTGCCCTTGACCGAAGCCTCAGCCAAGATTTCAGCCGCCCCCCCCGGTGGCACGGATCCTGATGAGGACAAGCCCTGGCCCGTCTGGGCCGGGCTTTTGCCGATCAGCCTTGCCATGGGGCCACCGATCCCCGCCCCCGATCTGCCGCCCGGAACCGCCCTGCCCGCCCATGCCGCACAATATCGCTTTGGACAAAAGCCCCAATGACGCGGATCCTTTTCGTCTGTCTTGGCAATATCTGCCGCTCGCCCACAGCCGAGGGCGTGTTGCGGGCCCGCGCGCAAAAGGCTGGGCTGAAGCTGGTGGTGGACAGCTGCGGCACCGGGGGCTGGCATGCGGGTGAGCCGCCACACCCCCCGGCGGTTCAGGCGGCAAAGCGGCGGGGCTATGATCTAAGCCCCTTGCGCGCGCGCCAGATCACCCCTGCCGATTTCACCGCGTTTGACCATATTCTGGTGATGGACCGCCGCAATCTGGCCGATGCGCGCGACATGAAACCGAAAGGCGGCACCGAACCGCAACTGTTCTTGCACTATGCGCCCGCCTTCGGGTTGGACATTGCCGATCCGTGGTATTCGGGCGATTTCGATGGGGTTCTCGACATGATCGAAGCCGCAAGCGATGGGCTGATCGCCACGCTCAGCCGCTAGATCAGCTGCCTGCCCCGCCGCCGCACAGTTCCTCGGCCTTAGCGCCAAAGGCCTTGTAACGTTCCCAGAACGCATCATCGCCGCGGGATTTGGACATCCAGACCTTGTGGGCCTTTTCCGGGTCTTTGAAAAAGCTGACGGCCCGGCGCTGATCGCCCCCCGACAGCGTGTTGTCCGCAGCCCTTTGAATGCAATCGCACAAGCTGCGACTTGCGGCCTTGCGGTCAGACTTGATGCAGGCCCGTTCAATAGGACCAGCCAGAGCAGCCCCGGCAAAAAGGGCAATCCCGGCGGCAAGCAGGAAAGTTTTCGTCATGTCTCGGCCTCAGTCTGCCCGATTGGTTCCGGTTGCCGGCCCGCGGGTCATGTTCTGCCGCGCAATATGGCGACAACGGCCCGCATTTTCAATGCCACAATGCCCGACATGCCGCGCCGCTGCTATGGCGCAGACAATCCTGCCGCCAAAGACCGCAGCATGGCGATATTGCCAAGATAGACCCCCGGCTCTTCAAAGCCCCGGTCGGCAGAGTTGACGGCAATCACCACCCCCAAGCCGGGGTTGATATAGATGTATTGCCCGTAAATCCCCTGCGCCATCACTTCACCCGGGGCGGCATCGGGCGGGATCCACCATTGGAACCCATAGGCCGAGCCGTCCTTGGCCTGTGGGCTGGTCATGGCGATGACCCAAGCTTCGGGCACCACCTGCATGCCCTGCCATTTGCCGCCCTGCATCACCATCTGGCCAAAGCGGGCATAGTCGCGGGTGCGCAGGTTCAGCCCTCCCAGCACAAAGGACACCCCTTCGCCATCGGTCAGGTAATAGGGCGCGGCCTCAAGCCCCATGGGCGCAAGGATGCGGTCCTCCAAAAGTTCGGGAATGTCCTTGCCGGTTGCGCCGCGGATGATCATGCCCAGAACATGGGTGTCGATCGAGACATAGTGGAACCGCGCACCGGGATCAGCCGCCCGGTCCTTCAACCCGGCCGCAAAGCCATCCATCGACCCGCCAAGCGCCAAGACACGGCCCATCTTGTTGATGTCGCTGTTGAAATCAAGATAATCCTCATTAAAGGCCACCCCGGATGACATGGTCAGCACATCGCGGATCGTCGCGCCATCATAGGCCGAACCTTTCAACGCGGGCGCGTATTGCACCAAAGGATCGTCCAAACTTCCGATCGCGCCTTCGGCATTGATGATCCCGAACAGCGCGGACAGAAAGCTTTTCGCAACCGACCACGAGATGCGCAGATCTTCTGCCCCGGTGCCAAGGTAATAGCTTTCATGCACCAAAGCGCCGTTTTTCAGCATGACAAGCCCGGTCACGGAACGGTCCTTGATCCACTGCGCCGCATCTGCGGGCAAAGTCACGGGTGGGCCCGGCGGCAAAGGCGCAACCGGCCCCTCGCCCCGCGACAGGGGCCGGTTAAAGAAAAGCGCGTCCATATGGCTGAAGTTCTGGACGATGTTTTCATCGTCAAACAGGCTGTTGACCGCCATCAGCCGGGTGATTTCTTCACGCTTCCAGACCGCCGCCGCAGCAGCAACAAGCACAAGAACACCAAGAACCTGCAAGGCGCGGCGCAAAAGGCGGGACATGACGGGGATCCTTTCTGTTTGGCGCAAGCGACCACGGCCAAGGGGCTGTGGCAAGCGAAAACCGGCAGGTAACGTTACGTCAATCGCCCCGGCGCAACAGCCCGCGCAGGGCGTCAAAGGGGCTTTGTGGCGCGGTGGCCGCGGCGGGCGGGGCCGGGGGTTTGGCCGGGACCGGTTCGCCCCCAGCCGCCCCCGTGCCAGTGCCCGTGCCCGTGCCCGAATTGCGCGCAGGCGCTGTGCGCAAGGCAACCGCATTCAGAAACTTGGCGCTGTCGCCCGCTGCCAAGGCCACAGCCCCGTCGGAAATGCCGCGCAACAGGTCATCCAGCCAGTCCTGATCGGCCTTGGCGAAATCATGCAGCACATAGCCCGCCACCGCATCCTTGTGGCCGGGGTGGCCGATGCCAAGGCGCACGCGGTGATAGGCCTCGCCCAAATGCTGATGGATCGAACGCAGCCCGTTATGCCCGGCATGGCCCCCGCCCGATTTGACGCGCAGCTTGCCGGGGGCAAGGTCCAGCTCGTCATGGAACACCGTCACCTCGTTCAGGGCAAGCTTGTAAAAGCTGACGGCCGATTGCACCGCCTGGCCCGAAAGGTTCATGAAGGTTTCGGGCTTTAGCAGCACAACCTTCTCCAACCCCAGACGCCCTTCAGCCGCCAGCCCCTGATGCGCCTTCTTCCACGGGCCAAAGCCATGATCGGCCGCGATCCGGTCCAGCGCCATGAACCCGATGTTATGGCGGTTCCCCGCGTATTTCGCGCCCGGATTGCCAAGCCCCACGAACAGCCGCATCGCATTCTCCTGTGTCAGATCTGCAATCCCATGGGTTTGACGGTAAGGCAAGTCCCGCCTGCCACGGCCTTGCCGGCCCCCAAGGCTTGACTTGGCCCTGCCGGACCGTCAGCTTGACCGAAAAAGACCCGGAGTCAGGTATTTGCGCGTAACTGTCGTCGCCTCGATGCGCAACGAGGGCCCCTTCATCGTGGAGTGGGTCAGCTGGTACCGCATGCTGGGTTTTACCGACATCGTTGTGGTCACCAATGATTGCGCCGACCATTCGCCCCAGCTGTTGGATGCCCTGCAGGCCGCCGGTTGGGTGCACCATCTGCGCTGCGACGTGCCGCCGGGCAAAAAGATCACCCATCGCAAACTCATGGCGGCCAGCGACCACAAGGCGGTGCGGCGGGCGCATTGGCTTTTGGTCTGCGATGTCGACGAGTTCTTGGTGATACACAAAGGTGCGGGCAAGATTGGTGATCTGATCGGCCATCATGAAGGCGATGTGCCCTTTCTGGCCATGGCCTTCAATTGGCGGGTTTTCGGCTTTGGCGGGGTAAAGCGCTTTGACGACCGACCGGTCCACCAGCAATTCGTATTCGCGGTGCCACTGAAGCGGTCGGTCTCGCATCAGGTCAAGATGCTGCACCGCCAGCCGCGCTGGTTCAAATCCTTGGGCGAACATGGCCCGCGCGGCTGGGATCTGGCCCGCTATCGCCGCACACCAGAAGATGAGGGGATGTTTCTGGTCAATGCCCGTGGCGACAAAGTGCCCGGCTGGTCACCCGAGGGGCGCTATCTGCGCCAGCTTCCGGCCGAGCTTTGCACGCATGAGGTGGCGCAAATGAACCATTACATGCTGCGCTCTGAAGAAAGTTTCAGCCTGAAATTCGGCACCCGCGCGCCGGTCTCGTTGAACCTGCGCTACACCGACACCTACCGCAAACGCGCAAATTTCGCGCCAGAGGTTGAAAGCTCTGCCTTCCGTTATGCCGAGGCATTCTCTGCGCTGCAGGCCCGCGCCATGGCCCTGCCCGACGTCGCCCAGCTTCACGCCCAGTGCTGTGCTGACCATCTGCGGCTGATCGCAGAAAAGCATGGTCAACGGGTCGAAGACGATCCGCGCTGGCAGGGGTCCATCGCACAGGCCCGGGGGTGACAGCGCCCGCATTCATCCGGCTTTGGGATGCGCCCCCCTTCACCGTGGATTTCCTTGATGGACTGGGC
>JAIOXV010000127.1 GCA_021741465.1 Paracoccaceae bacterium | reverse complement strand
GCGGCAGTTTGACTTTGGCGACCAGAACGCCATTCACAAACCCCATGACGCCGCCGAAAAAGACGCCAATTCCGACGGCCAGCAAAACCGGCAAACCTGACACCACCGCCAGGTTCCCCATGATCAGTGACGAAATCACCAGGATCGCCCCGACCGAAAGGTCAATACCCGCCGTCAGGATTACCAGCGTTTGCGCAAGGGCGATAAAGCCGGTCACCGTGACTTGTTTCAAGATGATGGACAACGCGCCCATACCGAAAAAGCGCGGCGCTATGATGGAAAAAGCTGCAATCGACACCAGCAGCACCAGCGCCGGGATCAGCGTGGGGTTCTTGCGCAAAAGACCGCGCAGAATATGGGTTATGGATTTATCATCCCGTTCAAAGCTGGCAACGGCCGTATCGGCCTTGACCAAAGTTGCCTCAAAATCGGAAATGGTTTTTGTAGGTGCGTCTTCCGCGCTCATCGCTGTGGATCCCCCCGGTGATGGCTTGCCGAAACCCGCGTGCAGGTTTCACTTATGAAGAAGGGCGACCGTAACAGCCGCCCTTGCATGTGATCAAGTCATACGTCGGCTGAGATCAGCCCCAGCAAAGCTCGGTGCCTTTGGTGCTGTCGATCGACTCGACGCCTTCGACCGGCTGGTCGGTGACCAGGTTCACACCGGTGTTAAAGAAGGACAGGCCTTCCGAGGCGACCGGCTTGGTGCCATCAGCGGCGAAGGTTGCAATGGCTTCGATGCCCTTGGAAGCCATCAGCAGCGGATATTGCTGCGAGGTGGCACCAATGACGCCCGATTTGACCGACGCGATACCGGGGCAGCCGCCGTCAACCGAAACGATGATCGCCTGACCTTCCTTGCCAGCGTTCTTCAGCGCCTGGTAAGCGCCTTCGGCAGCCGGTTCGTTGATGGTGTAGACCACGTTGATCCCGGGCTCTTTGGCCAAGAGGGTTTCCATCGCGCGCAGACCGCCTTCGGGGTTCGCGTCCGAGGTTTCGTGGCCCACAACACGCGGGTCGGTTTCCGAACCCATCACCGTCAGGTCCGGCACTTCGATCCCGAAGCCGACAAGGAAGCCCGTGTCACGGGCAACGTCGACCGAGATGTTGTCCTTGTTGATATCCAGCATAGCGATCTTGGCGTTGGCAGCCTCGGCACCCAGCTTGCCAGCAGCCCATTTGCCGATCCGCAAACCTGCTTCGAAGTTGTCGGTCGCAAAGGTCATGTCCTGAGCTTCGGTATCGGCCAGCGGGGTGTCGAGGGCGATCACCAGAATGCCGGCAGCGCGTGCATCTTTCAAAGCCGGACCGACCGAGTCGTTCGAGGGGGTGATCAAGATACCCTTGGCGCCAGCGGCCACACAGTTTTCAATGGCGGTGATCTGCGGTGCGGCGTCGCCGTCCTTTTCGCCAGCATAGGCCTGGAAATCCAGACCGGCCGCGGTGGCGGCAGCCTCGGCGCCCTCTTTCATCTTCACGAAGAAAGGGTTGGTGTTGTTTTTGGTGATGAGGCAGGCCAGATCGGCCGCCGATGCGGAACCGGCCATCAGCGCCAGAGCAGCGGCGCCCATCAATGCGGTGGTCTTGAGTTTCATCGTGTATCCCTCCCAAGGAATGCAGGGGATTGCCCCGTGCAGATGCCATGCGCCCCGGCCATCCCGCCCGGCGACTGACGTTAAATGATCCGATTCCCAATCTTCCGTCAAGATAAATAAATCAGAGTGAATTATTATTGACAGCCACGCCAACTCGCCGCAGTCTTGATGCTCAGGAAATGCGCCCGCATCACGGAATCGCGGGCAAAGTGGGGCAAACAACATGTTGATCGGGATCTCGCCTTTGTTGGGACCGGACCTTTTGCACGCCTTGCGCGCCATGGGACATGGTGACGAAATCGCCTTTGTTGACGGCAATTATCCCGCAGCAGAACATGCCCGCCGGCTGATCCGCGCCGATGGGGTGCCCTTGCTGCCAATGTTGCGGGCAGTTCTTGCGATCTTGCCGGTTGAACAGGCCTATCGCGCGTGCCAAAACAACGATCAGGCGCAATCGGCGGATATTCACCGTCAGATCGACGGGCTGGTGCAGCAGTTTGCCCCCTCACCTTTGCCCTTGAACGGTGACGATCTTTACCCCCGTATCCGTTCCGCCTATGCCATTGTTGCCACCTCTGAGCCTGCGCTTTTCGCCAATGTCATCCTGCGCAAGGCCGCCTTGCCGCCCGCAAACGCCTGAGGATCCATGCCCCCTGCCCCCGATCTTGTGACCGACCGCCAAAACGCCGAAGACCTAGGCCTGCGCGGCTCGAACCAATCGGGGATGCGCGACCATAACGAACGGCTAGTTTTGTCTTTGGTGCGCCAGCATGGGGCGCTTTCCAAATCAGACATCGCGCGCATCACCGGGCTTTCAGCGCAAACGGTCAGCGTGATCATGCGGGCGCTGGAACAAGACGGACTTTTGCTGCGCGGTGAACCCGTGCGCGGTCGGATTGGCCAGCCGTCGGTGCCGATGCATCTGAACCCGGATGGCGCGCTGTTTTTGGGCCTGAAGATCGGCCGGCGCTCCACCGATCTGGTCCTTGTCGATTTTCTGGGTGCGGTGCGCGACACTCGCCGCCGCACCTATCGCTACCCAACACCCGCCGGCATCGTCGGCTTTGTGGCCGAGGCATTGCCCGATCTGATGGCAAAACTGCCCCCCGCCCTGCGCGCAAGGGTCAGCGGCATGGGTGTGGCCATGCCGTTTCAGCTTTGGAACTGGGTGCAGGCGCTTGGCGCGCCACAGGCCGAAATGGACGCTTGGCGCGACCGCGACATTCAGGCCGACCTTGCCGAGGTAACCGGCTTGCCCGTCTATGTGCAAAATGACGCCACTTCAGCTTGTGGGGCGGAATTGGTCTTTGGCACGGGCGAAAAACCCCGCGATTTTTTGTATTTTTACTTCGGAACCTTCATCGGTGGCGGGCTGGTGCTAAACGGCCAGTTGTTTTTGGGGCGCAGTGGCAATGCGGCCGGGGTTGGCCCAATTCCCGTGCCCGGCCCGGATGGCCGAATCCGGCGACTGTTCGATGCAGCATCGCTGGCAAGTCTGGCCGATGCGATGGAAGCGGCGGGCGAAAGCGCGGATCATCTTTGGGAACAGCCGGTCCTGTGGCACGTTTCCCCTGATGTTCTGGACAGGTGGATGGAGGGAGCGGCCGAAGGGCTGGCCTCTGCCATTCTGTCCGCATCAACCCTGCTGGAACTTGAAGCGGTCTTGATCGATGGCTGGATGCCGCCTGCAATCCGCGCCGAGGTTACCCGCCGCACCGCCGCCGCGCTGGCCCGCCTTGACGTGTCGGGGGTCACCCCGCCTGTGGTGCGCGAAGGCACGGTTGGCGCGCAGGCCCGCTCCCTTGGTGCGGCTGCGATCCCGCTGTCGCAGCGCTATCTTTTGGATCAGAACGCGGCACAACGCGACGCCTGAGCGAATTGGTAGCAACCTGGTATTGCGACGGTCCGTTGTTGGACAGGCACGCAGTATCGGGCAAAGCCCGTTCCTTGCCCCGCCAGCCCGCCAGACGCTGGACAGCCGAAGCGCGGCCGTGGCAGGCTTGCCATCAACCGCCGCCGAACCTTAGGGGCCAGTGCGATGCAGACCGAGCTAAAGACCAAGACGCCCAATCTCTTGCCACAACTGACTCATGCCCGAAACCCCGGCATGGAGCTTGATCTTGACTGGGTTGCCCGCGTGCAAGCCAACACATCCGCAATCGAGCGCCGCGCCGCGACTTTGGGCGGCAGACGGTCGGTGAAAAAAGAGTTTCAGGCGGCTTGGCTTTTGAAAGCCATCTCCCTGATCGATCTGACAACGCTTTCGGGCGATGATACCGCAGGACGGGTCAAGCGGCTGTGCGCCAAGGCCCGCCAGCCGGTTCGCGCCGAAATGCTGCAGGCCTTGGGGATGGAAAACCTGACGGTTGGCGCAGTCTGCGTCTATCATGACATGGTGGAAACCGCCGTGCGCGCGCTGGAGGGCACCAACATCCCTGTTGCGGCCGTTTCAACGGGCTTTCCTGCAGGACTTTCGCCCTATCATCTGCGCATCGCGGAAATCGGCGAAAGCGTGAAAGCCGGGGCGCGGGAAATCGACATCGTCATCTCGCGCCGCCACGTGCTGACCGGCAATTGGCAGGCTCTTTATGACGAGATGCGCGAAATGCGCGCAGCCTGCGGCGATGCCCATGTAAAGGCCATTCTGGCCACGGGAGAGCTGTCGACCTTGCGCAACGTCGCCCGCGCCAGCCTTGTGTGCATGATGGGCGGGGCCGATTTCATCAAGACATCGACAGGCAAGGAAGCGGTAAACGCCACTTTGCCCGTGACCCTGACAATGATCCGCTGCATTCGTGACTATGAAACGCGTACGGGCATCAAGGTGGGCTACAAACCTGCGGGCGGGATTTCAAAGGCCAAGGATGCGCTGCTGTATCTGGCCCTGATGAAGGACGAACTTGGCCACCCCTGGCTGCAGCCCGACCTCTTCCGCTATGGCGCGTCCAGCCTTCTTGGTGACATCGAGCGGCAGTTGGAACATTACCTGACCGGCCATTATTCAGCCGCCAACCGCCATGCGATGGGCTGAATGCGGGCCCGCGCAACCCAAGGGGCGTTCCCATGTGCCGCATCTGCTGAAAGGGCCATCTTATGACCACCATCCGCGAGATTTTTGACAGCATGGCATATGGCCCCGCACCCGAAGGCCAGGCCGAGGCTCTGGCCTGGATTGCGGCGCATGGCGGGCGGTTTGGCCATTGGATCAACGGCGCCTTCACCCCAGCCGGCGCGACCTTTGAAACCCGCAATCCCGCGACAGGCAAGGTTCTGGCCGAAGTGTCACAAGGGTCGGACGGTGACGTCGCTTTGGCCGTTGCCGCCGCGCGGGCCGCTGCGGGCAAATGGGCCCGAACCTCTGGGCCTGCGCGGGCGCGGGTGCTTTACGGCCTTGCAAGGCTTGTGCAAAAGCACGCGCGCCTTTTTGCCGTGCTGGAAACCATCGACACCGGCAAACCCATACGCGAAAGCCGTGACATCGACATTCCACTGGTGGCGCGGCATTTCTATTATCATGCAGGGCTTGCCCAACTGATGGACAGCGAAATGCTGGGCCAAGTGCCGCTCGGCGTTTGCGGCGCGGTGATCCCTTGGAACTTTCCCTTGCTCATGCTGGCTTGGAAAGTCGCCCCGGCTTTGGCTGCGGGCAACAGCGTGGTTTTGAAACCTGCGGAATACACCCCCCTGACGGCGCTGTTGTTTGCGGAACTTTCGCGCGAGGCGGGTCTGCCGAAAGGTGTTTTGAACATTGTCACGGGCGACGGCGACACCGGGGCGGCCTTGGTGGCGCACCCGGGGACGGACAAGATTGCCTTTACCGGCTCAACCTCTGTCGGGCGCAAGATCCGTCAGGCAACGGCCGGCGCGGGCAAGGCCCTGACCTTAGAGCTTGGGGGCAAGTCACCCTATATCGTTTTTGACGATGCCGATATCGATTCAGCGGTTGAAGGGCTTGTCGATGCCATCTGGTTCAACGGCGGACAGGTGTGCTGCGCGGGCAGCCGCCTTCTTGTGCAAGAAGGCATTGCCGAGCGGTTCCATGAAAAGCTGAAGCGCCGGATGGATGGTCTGCGCATGGGCGATCCGTTGGACAAATGCATCGACGTCGGCGCCATTGTGGATCCGGCACAGCTTGCGGCCATCAAGGGTCTGGTCGCGGCATCCGATGGTGAGGTCTATCACGCCGCTTGCGCGGTGCCAGAGGGCTGCTTTTATCCGCCGACGTTGATTACAGGGCTGAATGCGGCTTCAAACCTGATGCAGGAAGAGATTTTTGGCCCCGTATTGGTCTCGATGACCTTTCGCACCCCTGGCGAGGCGGTGGAATTGGCCAACAACACCCGTTACGGGCTTGCCGCCAGCATCTGGACCGAGAATGTCAATCTGGCGCTGGACATGGCCCCCAAGGTCAGGGCTGGGGTGGTTTGGGTCAATTCCACAAACCTTTTCGACGCCGCCGCCGGGTTCGGCGGCCTGCGGGAAAGCGGTTTTGGTCGGGAAGGCGGCTGGGAAGGGCTTGCAGCCTATGTGAAGCCTGCAGGCAAGGCCAAGCCGCTTGCCGTGGCAAAGGCGCAGCCCGCCCCCTCTGTGGCCCTTGTCGAGGGCATTGATCGCACGGCAAAGCTTTATGTCGGTGGCAAGCAGGCCCGGCCCGATGGCGGCTACTCTCAGGCGATCTGGTCAGCCAAGGGCAAGCTTCTGGGCCATATCGGCCTTGGCAACCGCAAGGACATCCGCAACGCAGTTGAAGCGGCCCATGCCGCAAAGGGCTGGGGCAAGGCAACCGGGCACAACAAGGCGCAAATCCTTTATTACATCGCCGAAAACCTGTCGGCCCGATCAACTGAGTTCGCCGCCCGCCTGAAAGACCTGACCGGCAAACCCGGCCAAGCCGAGGTGGATGCCGCGATCAACCGGTTGTTCACCTATGCCGCGTGGGCAGACAAATTTGACGGCGCGGTAAAGCAAGTGCCGCTGCGCGGCGTCGCGATTGCAATGAACGAACCCGTCGGCGTGATTGGCGCCCTTTGCCCGAACGAGGCACCGCTTTTGGGCCTGATCTCGGTCATGGCGCCGGCGATTGCGATGGGCAACACCTGTGTGCTGATCCCGTCCGAAACTGCCCCTTTGGCTGCAACCGATTTCTATCAGGTGCTCGACACCTCGGATCTGCCGGCAGGGGTCGTGAACATTGTCACAGGCAGCCATGTGGAACTGGCCAAACCACTGGCAGGACATCTGGACATAGACGCCGTCTGGTCCTTTTCATCCGCCCCGCTGTCTGGCCTGATTGAAGCCGAGGCGGCAGGCAATATCAAGCGCAGTTGGGTCAATTATGGCCTGTCGCGCGATTGGTTTGCACCTGAAAGTGAAGGCCGGGGCTTTTTGCGCCATGCGACCGAAATCAAGACAATCTGGGTGCCCTACGGCGAGTGATCTTGACCGAATACCTTTAAAATTCCCCTCGATTTTGAATGAGTTCCATGCATAGTTGACGTGCGCCGAAAGGTTTGGCGCGTGTAACAAGCCATTCAGGAAAAGTGGCGGGTAAAAGGGGACCAGGTATGATTCAGGAATTCAAAGCCTTTCTTATGAAAGGCAATGTGATGGACCTTGCCGTAGGCATCATCATCGGCGCGGCCTTTACGGCCATTGTGAACAGCCTTGTCGGGGATCTTATCAATCCGATCATCGGGCTTTTGATGGGCGGGGTGAACTTTTCTGATATGTTCATTGACCTGTCGGGCACCAATCCGGCCTCGTTGGCGGCTGCAAAGGATGCAGGCGCTGCGGTCTTTGCCTATGGGGCTTTCATCACGGCCATCATCAATTTTGTTATCATCGGCTTTGTGGTTTTTATGCTGGTGAAGATGATGAACAAGTTGATGACGAAAAAGGAAGAAGCTGCACCGGCGCCCGCCGGACCGTCTGAAGTTGATCTTTTGCAAGACATCTTGGCGGCGCTGAAGAAATAAGTGCCTGCACTGCAAAAGGGCCTCTGACAGGTTCAGGGGCCCTTTTTACGCGCGCACCGGGCGGGGCCGCAGATAAAGCCACCACAACCGATAAAGCGTCAATGCAGCCAGCGGCGTGAAATGCACGGCGGCGGGCAGCCATGACCCCCAATTGTGCAAAGCGGCCCAGTGCATCAGCGTCAGCACCGCCGCCGCATAGGTCCAGCGTTGCAGCGGTTTCCACCATGTTCCCAAATTCCGCACGGCATAATCCATGCTGGTCGCCGCCAGCGGAATGAAGATGATAAAGGCAAGCCAGCCCGTTGCCATGTCGAATGCCGTGGCCTCGCCCAGAATGCGGGCCAAAGACCCCTCTGCCAGCACATAGGCCAAGGTGTGCAAGGTCGCATAACCAAAGGCCGCCACCCGGAAATAGCGCCGGTTTGCGCGCAGCCATCGGGCAA
>JAIOXV010000126.1 GCA_021741465.1 Paracoccaceae bacterium | reverse complement strand
CTTGGGGGGCCACCTGGCGCGAGGTGCCACCAACAAAGCCGGTCAACCCAGCACGGGCGGCATTGGACAGGCCCAATTGCGGGATGGGCGATTTCACCGATTGCGACGTGATATTGACCACCCGGCCCCAGCCGCGCGCCATCATGCCGGGCAGGCAGGCCTGCATCAGCGCGATGGGCGTCAGCATATTGGCGTCAATCGCCTTGATGAAATCGTCACGGTTCCAATCGCTCCAAAGGCCGGGGGGCGGGCCGCCGGCATTGGTCACCAGAATGTCAAACGGGCCATGGGCCAACGCCGCCGCGCGGCCCGCTTCCGAGGTGATATCGCCTGCGACCGTCACCACCTGCACACCATAAGCGGCGCGGATCTCGGCTGCGGTTGCCTCCAGCGCCTCGGTGCCGCGGGCGTTCAAGACCAGATCGCACCCCGCCTCGGCCAGCGCCATGGCACAGCCCCGCCCCAGACCTTTGGAGGCCGCCGTCACCAAAGCGCGCTTGCCGCGAATACCCAGATCCATCGCATTCGTCCTTTTTTAAGTTTGCGCACCAAGTCTATCAGGCCAAAAATCTGCCGCAATGGGGTGACACCATGGCCAGGCTAAAGCCATGGGCCCCTTTGCCCCTGGACCCGAATATTTGCCAAAGGCCGCGCCCGACATGACGCAAGACGACCGAAACCTTCTGCCCGGCCACGCCTGCCAAGTGCTTGCAGCACATGATATTTTCGTCTGCCACGGCGCCAATCTGGGCGATGGGCTGATGGGGCCGAACGAGGTTTGCCTTGGCGATATCTATGAGTTGGACGAGGCCCGTATTCCCCTGCGGCTGATCGTGACACGCGATGACGGCCAGGTGCAGCGCGTTGGCGCAGGCTCGGCCGTGGGCCATCCGGGCGACGCGATCCGGCTTGAGGCGCGCTATGCGCTGATGGGCAATGAAGGCGACCGGGTCGAGCTTTTGGTGCTGGCCCTACCGGATGGCAGCCGCTTTGCCCTGCCCCTGTCGCCCATGGCCACCGCCACCGAATACACGCTTTTGAAGGTGGAAAACGCGCCCGAAGATACGGGTCTGTCAGATCTGTTGTGCATTTCCTTTGGCCGCGGCACCTTGATTACCCTTGCCACCGGCGCCCAGGAACCCATTGAAAACCTGCGCCCCGGCGACAAGGTTCTGACCCGCGATCATGGCGCCCAGCCGATCCGCTGGATTGGCCGCGCCACGTTGAAGGCGGTTGGCCCCTTTGCGCCGGTGGTTATCACCAGCGGCACTTTGGGCAATGCCGGCGATTTGATCGTCAGCCAGCATCACCGCATGTTCCTGTATCAGCGCAAGCGCCGCGCTGGCCTGCCGACATCGGAACTTTTGGTGCAGGCCAAACATATGGTCGATGGCGAGCGGGTCTTTTTGCGCGAAGGCGGCTTTGTGGATTATCTGGCCCTGGTCTTTGACCGCCATGAAATCATCTATGCCGAAGGCGTGCCGGCCGAAAGTCTGATGGTCAACGATGCCACCGTCAGCCGCCTTCCGGCGGAATTGTCCGGCGATGTGAAGGCGCTTTTCCCCGGGCTGTCCCAGGTGCAGCATTTCGGCACCGAGGCAGGCCGCCAGTTTCTGGAAGAACTTGGGCCAGAGGCGCTGTTTCAAACCGCACGTCGCCGCTAGGCTGCTGGTAGACGAGGCCGCCGCTTTGCGGTAAAGCCCCGGCCCATGACAAACGCGCCGCATCTCCCCCCCGAAATCGCCCGCCGCCGGACCTTTGCGATCATCTCGCACCCCGACGCCGGCAAAACCACGCTGACCGAAAAGTTCCTGTTGTTCGGGGGCGCCATTCAGATGGCCGGACAGGTGCGCGCCAAGGGCGAAGCGCGGCGTACGCGATCAGACTTCATGAAGATCGAGGCCGACCGCGGCATTTCGGTTTCGGCCAGCGCAATGTCTTTCGATTTCCGCGAATACCGCTTCAATCTGGTGGATACCCCCGGCCACAGCGACTTTTCCGAAGACACCTACCGCACGCTTACGGCGGTTGACGCCGCCATCATGGTGATCGACGGGGCCAAGGGCGTGGAAAGCCAGACACAAAAGCTGTTCGAGGTATGCCGCCTGCGCGACCTGCCGATCTTGACCTTTTGTAACAAGATGGACCGCGAAAGCCGTGATGTGTTCGAGATCATCGACGAAATTCAGGAAAATCTGGCGATCGACGTCACGCCTGCAAGCTGGCCCATCGGGGTTGGGCGCGAATTCGTCGGCGCCTATGACATCTTGCATGACCGGCTGGAAATCATGGACCGCGCCGACCGCAACAAGGTGGCCGAATCGATCAAGATCGACGGGATGAACGACCCGAAGCTGGCCGAACATGTGCCTGCCGATCTTCTGAAGAAGTTCCACGAAGAAATTGAAATGGCAAAGGAATTGCTTCCGGCCTTCAATCGGCAGGCCTTTCTTGAAGGCCATATGACGCCGATCTGGTTCGGCTCTGCTATCAACTCGTTCGGGGTCAAGGAATTGATGGACGGCATGGGCGAATATGGCCCGCCGCCGCAGCCGCAAAAAGCCGCCGAACGCCAGATTTCGGCCGATGAAAAGACCGTGGCCGGCTTTGTCTTCAAGGTGCAGGCCAATATGGACGCAAAGCACCGCGACCGTGTGGCTTTTGTCCGCCTTGCCTCGGGGCATTTCGAACGCGGCATGAAGCTGATGCATGTGCGCAGCAAAAAGCCCATGGCCATCGCGAACCCGGTGATGTTTCTGGCCGCCGACCGCGAATTGGCCGAAGAGGCTTGGGCCGGTGACATCATCGGCATCCCGAACCACGGCCAGTTGCGGATTGGCGATGCACTGACCGAGGGCGAGATGTTGCATTTCACCGGCATCCCCTCTTTTGCGCCCGAGCTTTTGCAAGGTGTGCGAGCGCTGGACCCGATGAAGGCCAAGCATCTGGAAAAGGCACTGATGCAATTTGCTGAAGAAGGTGCGGCCAAGGTATTCAAGCCGATGATCGGGTCTGGTTATATCGTCGGCGTTGTCGGGGCGTTGCAGTTTGAAGTTCTGGCCAGCAGGATCGAGCAGGAATATTCTCTGCCCGTGCGCTTTGAGCCAAGCAACTTCACCTCGGCGCGCTGGGTTGCGGGCGCAAAGGACGAGATGGAGAAATTCATCAACGTCAACAAAGGCCATATCGCCGTCGACAATGACGGGGACACGGTGTTTCTGACCCGTCTGAAATGGGACATCGACCGGATCGAACGCGACTATCCCGCGCTGAAGCTGACCGCGACCAAGGAGATGATGGTCTAAGCCGGCCGTCCATGCCCATGGCCCTGCCCTTGCATGAACTTGCCGCCCTTGGAACCGCAACCTGTTGGGCCACCACGGGGCTGATGGCTGCGGATGCGGTGCGCGCCTTGGGGCCGTTTTGGTTCAACCTTTTGCGCCAAGGCTTTGTGACGCTGCTTTTGGCGCTGATCCTGACGGCCACCGGGGGGTGGCATGGGGTGGATTGGCCTAATGTGCTGGTCCTTGCGGCCTCGGGCATCATTGGCATTCTGTTGGGCGATACGTTCAACTTTGCCGCCGTGGCCCGGCTTGGGCCGCGCCGGGCGGGGGCGATCTTTGCGCTGAACGCGCCGATGGCCGCTGTGATGGGCTGGGCTTTTCTGGGCGAAACCCTGCCGGTGCAGGCGGTTTTCGGCATTGCGGTCACGGCAGGGGGCGTTGCGCTGGCCATTCTGGGCCGCCCGCGCGCCGGGGCCCACCGGTTAGAAGCCCTGCACGGCGGGCTTTTGTGGGGCGTGGTCTTTGGCCTTGGCGCGGCGGCGGGCCAAGCCGCGGGCAGCCTGATTGCCCGGCCGGTGATGACGGGGGGGCTTGACCCCTATCTTGCCTCGCTGTTCCGGGTTGGGGCCTCGGGGCTGGCGATGGGGTTGATTGCCAGCCTGCCGCTGGCCCCTGCCAGACCTGAAAAGATCGCCCGGCTGACGCTGATCTTGACCGCAGCCACGGCGGTGATCGGGCTTTTGATTGGCATGACGCTGTTTCTTTACGCCCTGCAAGGCAGCCAGACCGGCATCATCGCGACACTTTCTGCCACGTCGCCGGTTATCATCTTGCCGCTGTTGTGGCTGCGCACCGGCCAGCGGCCCACCGCGATGAGCTTTGCGGGCGGTCTTCTGGCTGTCATCGGTCTGGCACTGATCTTCACGCGCTAGGGGCAAGTTTTTCTTGCCGATTGGCAACGCTTCTTGCCAAGAAATTTTGCCACGCCACCCTGTCTGATCGCGGCGGCAATCCGCAGCAAATTGCTTTAACCTGCGGCGCATAATGCCGATACCTCACATCATATCGTCGTATTTTCGGCGATATGACTGAAAATCCCGGCAATTTGCCGCTCTTGCGTCGGAGCGCGCGCTGCGTCCTAACTTGCCCAAAGCGCATCTTTCATGCCCTGAAACCCTGCATGAGGCCCCCATGACCCTGTCCCAAGAAACCGCAGATCTTCTTGCCCGTTTGGGCGTCAACCTGACCACTGGCACCCTGCCCGCGCTGTCGCCGATCACGGGCGAAGTGCTGGCAAACCTTGCCGAAGACCGCACCGACAAAGCTGCAGGCGTGATCGAAGGCGCCCATGCCGCCTTTCGGCAATGGCGCAATGTGCCCGCTCCGAAACGCGGCGAGCTGGTGCGGCTTTGGGCCGAAGAGTTGCGCCGCCTGAAGGCCGATCTTGGCCGGTTGGTGTCGATCGAGGTGGGCAAGGTCCTGTCGGAAGGCGCAGGCGAAGTGCAGGAAATGATTGATATTTGCGATTTTGCGGTGGGCCTGTCGCGGCAGTTGTACGGATATACAATCGCCTCGGAACGCCCCGAACACCGCATGATGGAAACCTGGCATCCCTTGGGCGTGGTTGGCGTGATTTCGGCCTTCAACTTCCCCGTGGCTGTCTGGTCCTGGAACACGGCACTGGCACTGGTTTGCGGCAATGCCGTGGTTTGGAAGCCTTCGGAAAAGGCCAGCCTCTCGGCGCTTGCCGCCCATGCCATGCTGGACCGTGCCATCGCACGTTTCAACGCTGCAGGCGGGGCAGCACCCAAGGGGTTGAACGGCCTGTTGATCGGCGGGCGCGCCTTGGGAGAGGCCTTGGTCGACCATCCCAAGGTAGCGCTGGTGTCGGCCACTGGATCTACCCGGATGGGGCGCGAGGTGGGGCCACGGGTGGCGGCGCGTTTTGGCCGCAGCCTGCTGGAATTGGGTGGCAACAATGCCGCCATCGTGACCCCCACCGCCAGCCTTGATCTGACGTTGCGCGGCGTTGCCTTTGCCGCCATGGGCACCGCGGGCCAGCGCTGCACCTCGCTGAGGCGGTTGTTTCTGCATGACAGCATCTACGACAGATTCCTGCCGCGCCTGATCGCGGCCTATGCCAGCGTCAAGGTGGGCAATCCTCTGGATCACGGCGTGCTGGTTGGCCCCTTGATCGACCAAGCTGCGCTGGACGCCATGCAGCAGGCACTGCAAGCCGCGCAGGCCGTGGGCGGCACGGTGCATGGTGGCCAGATCGTTCAGACCGAAGGCGGCGCCTATGCCCGCCCCGCGCTGGTTGAAATGCCGGGCCAGATTGGCCCCGTGCTGCAAGAAACCTTTGCGCCAATTCTTTATGTCATGAAATACAATGATTTCGACGATGTTCTTGAGAAACATAATGAGGTTCCTCAGGGCCTGTCATCCTCGATCTTCACCAATGACATGCGCGAGGCGGAAACCTTCCTTTCGGCCCGTGGCAGCGATTGCGGCATTGCCAATGTGAACATCGGCCCCTCGGGTGCCGAAATCGGCGGGGCTTTTGGGGGCGAAAAGGAAACCGGCGGTGGGCGCGAAAGCGGCTCGGACGCGTGGAAGGCCTATATGCGGCGGGCTACCAATACGTTGAACTATGGCACGACCCTGCCCTTGGCCCAGGGGGTGACCTTCGACATCGGTTAACCCCGCGCGCCAGTTGTGATCGGGCGAGCTGCGGTTCAGGGTGACCCGCCGCAGCAGATCCGGCAGTGCGGCGCAGCCAAGGGCGCTGACGCGCAACTCGGCCGGGCCGGGCGGCAGCTTGTCGCGCAGGCGCACCAGCGCCATCTGCCCTGCCCCCAACCCGCGGCTGACCCGCCCCGGACCGCCGCCGCCCTCGATCCGGTAGCGCACGATGGTGCAAGCCATGGCAGGTGGGGCCTGCACCAACAGCCCATAGCGCCGCCCGGCGCTGGGAACCTCAAAGCGCAGGGTCAGCACCTCTTGCGGTGGGGTATCGGAAGATAGAATGACGGGGGCATCTTGGGCCAGAAGGCTTGTCGGCAGACAGGCCCCGAAAGCCGTCGCCACCAATAGGGCGCGGAACATCGGATCAATCCTTGTTATAAATCAACGTCGTAAAGAGGCAGGCAAAAAATCGGTCTTGAATGGCAGCAGTTTGCCAGCAAAAGGCACATTTTGAAAGCAAGCTTTGCAAACCGGCCGCTGATAAGCAGCGCATTGCTTGACCGGGGGGCAGATTTCCAGTATCCGCGCGGTGTAGGGCTTTGTGCCCTCGACGCCGGGACGCCCGGAAGCATGCGTCCCCCATATCCCTTGCGGGCCGATCCCGCAGTTTCAGGACGCTGATGACCAAATTCTCTGACCTTGCGCTGGATCCGCGCGTGCTGCAGGCCGTTGCCGAAGCCGGATACGAAACCCCCACCCCAATTCAAGCCCAGGCCATCCCGCATGCCCTTGCCGGGCGCGACGTGTTGGGCATCGCCCAGACCGGCACCGGCAAGACCGCCAGCTTTACGCTGCCGATGATCACGCTGCTGGGTCAGGGCCGTGCCCGTGCCCGCATGCCGCGCAGCCTTGTGCTGGCGCCGACGCGCGAATTGGCGGCCCAAGTGGCGGAAAACTTTGACGTTTACGCAAAGCACACCAAGCTGACGAAAGCCCTGTTGATCGGCGGCGTGTCCTTCGGTGAACAAGACAAGCTGATCGACCGGGGCGTTGATGTGCTGATCGCTACGCCCGGCCGTCTGCTGGACCATTTCGAACGCGGCAAGCTTTTGTTGACCGGCGTGCAGATCATGGTTGTCGACGAAGCCGACCGTATGCTGGACATGGGCTTTATCCCCGATATCGAGCGGATTTTCGCGCTCACGCCCTTTACCCGCCAGACCTTCTTCTATTCGGCCACCATGGCCCCCGAGATCGAGCGGATCACCAACACCTTCCTGTCGGCGGCCGTCAAGATCGAGGTGGCGCGCCAAGCCACCACCTCGACCACGATCGAGCAGAAACTGTTTCAGTTCACGCCGTCGCGCAAGGACAAGACCTTTACCGAAAAGCGCGCGCTGCTGCGGTCTCTGATACGCGCTGAGGGAGAGGCTTGCACCAATGCGATCATCTTCTGCAACCGCAAGATGGATGTCGATGTCGTCGCCAAATCATTGAAATCACACGGTTTCAATGCCGCACCGATCCATGGCGATCTGGAACAAAGCCTGCGCATGAAAACGCTGGATGCCTTCCGCGATGGCAACTTGCAGCTTCTGGTCGCCTCTGATGTGGCCGCGCGGGGCTTGGACATTCCTGCCGTCAGCCATGTGTTCAACTTTGATCTGCCGTCGCATCCCGAAGACTATGTTCACCGGATCGGCCGCACAGGACGCGCCGGGCGTCTGGGCAAGGCCTTTTCCATCTGCACCCCATCGGACGCCAAGTTCCTTGGCCAGATCGAGTCTTTGGTAAAGCTGGAAATCCCGCGCGGCGAAGTGCCCGAAGGGGCCCTGGCCGATGTGTCAGCCCGCCCCGACCGCCCGCGCAACACCGAAAGCCGTGGCCCACGCAGCCGCAGCCCCCGCAATGAGCGCGGCGGCGAGCGGCGCGCCCGCCCGGTCAAACTCCATGACGAAATGCCCTCGCTTGAGCCGATCATGGCAGAGCCGGTGGTCGTTGAAGCCCAGCCAGAGGCCGAGGCCCCTGCGCCGCGCCGCGAAGACAAGCGGGACGACAAGCGCGAAGACCGTGGGCGCGACGCCCGCCGCCGCGAACCGCGCGCCGAAGAGCGCAAGGATGCGCCG
>JAIOXV010000003.1 GCA_021741465.1 Paracoccaceae bacterium | reverse complement strand
GTCGCGCCAAGCGCGCGCTGCAGAACTTTTGGATGCCGAAACCGAGGCAACGCTTGCGCGTGCCTGGCGCGATCAGCGCGACACCGCCGCACTGCATCGGCTTATCACCGCATATATGCGCTTGGCGATTTCGATGGCCACAAAGTACCGCCGCTATGGCGCGCCGATGAATGACCTTATTCAAGAGGCCAGCCTTGGCCTGATGAAGGCCGCCGAAAAATTTGATGCTGACCGTGGCGTGCGGTTTTCGACCTATGCCGTTTGGTGGATCAAGGCGTCCCTGCAAGATTATGTCATGCGCAACTGGTCCTTGGTGCGGACAGGGTCCACCAGCGCGCAAAAAGCGCTATTTTTCAACCTGCGCCGGGTAGAGGCCAAGCTTTCGCGCGAAGCCGCGGCCTTGGGTGAAACGCTGGATCCTCATCAACTGCGCGAAAGGGTCGCGCATGAGGTTGGGGTGACCATCGCCGAAGTGCAGATGATGGAAGGGCGGCTTTCGGGGATGGATGCCTCTCTGAACGCGCCGCAAGCGTCTGACGAAGACGGGCGGGAATGGTTGGACATCCTTGAAGATGATGGCCCCCAGTCGGCAGAAGTGGTGGAACTTGCCCATGACCGCACGGCTTTGCGTGGCTGGTTGGCCAAGGCTTTGGGTTCGCTTAACCCCCGCGAACGCCACATCGTTGCCCAAAGGCGGCTGCGGGAAGAACCCCGGACGCTGGAATCACTGGGCCAGGAAATGGGGTTGTCAAAAGAGCGCATTCGCCAGCTAGAAGCGGCGGCCTATGCCAAGCTGCGCCGGCACCTTGAAACCCATAGCGCCGGTGTGCATGACTTTCTTTGATGAAAGCGCTTGCACTTTTTCTGGCCCTCGCCAGCCCCGCCACCGCCGCCGAGATCGCGCCCGAAGCCTTGGACGCGATGGCGACGTTTCGCGGCGCGCAGGTGGTCATCTTGGGCGAAATTCATGACAACCCCATCCACCACGGCCATCAGGCCCGGGCCGTGGCGGCACTGCAGCCAAAGGCGTTGGTCTTTGAAATGCTGCCTGAAGGTGTCGTCATGCCCGCAAGCCATGATGGCTCCGATGACTTGGCGAAAGCCTTGGGATGGAACACATCCGGTTGGCCTGAGTTTTCCATGTACTACCCGATTTTCGCCGCCGCCCCTGCCGCCCGAATCTATGGGGCCGAAGTGTCGCGCAACACGGCGCGGCGTGCCTTCGAACAGGGGGTGGCCGCGGTATTCGGGGCAGACGCTGCGGAATATGGCCTGACCGAAAGACTGCCGTCAGATGACCAAACCGCGCGTGAGGCCGAGCAGGCCTTGGCCCATTGCAACGCCTTGCCGCCCACGCTTTTGCCGGGAATGGTCGATGTTCAACGGTTGCGTGACGCGGCCCTTGCCCGCGCCGTCGTTCAGGCCTTGGCCGACACCGGCGGTCCGGTTGCCGTGATTACCGGCACGGGGCATGCGCGGAGGGATCAAGGCGTTCCCGCAGTTCTGGCGCGCCTGGCGCCAAACCTGCCGGTGCTGTCGATCGGCCAATTCGAGGAAGCGCCTGAGCCGGACGCGCCTTTTGACCTTTGGTTGGTTACAGACCCGGAACCCCGAGAAGACCCCTGCGCTACCCTGAGCAAAGGCTAAGCCTGAGCGGTTGAGTTTACCGCCCCACGCCCCTAACGTGGGCCAACCTTTCACGGAGCGGCGCGATGCTGGCGGGAAAACGCATTCTTCTGATCATCGGCGGCGGCATCGCTGCCTACAAGACCCTGTCGCTCATCCGGCTTTTGAAAGGGGCGGGTGTGGCTGTCACGCCGGTTCTGACACGGGCAGGAGCCGAATTTGTAACGCCGCTTTCGGTCGCGGCGCTGGCGGGCGAAAAGGTGCACACCGACCTTTTCGATCTGACGGACGAGGCCGAGATGGGCCATATTCAGCTTTCCCGCGTGGCCGATCTGGTGGTGGTCGCCCCGGCAACGGCGGATTTACTGGCCAAGATGGCAGGCGGGCGGGCCGATGATCTGGCGTCGACGCTGCTTTTGGCGACAGATACGCCGGTGCTGGTCGCCCCAGCGATGAACGTGCGGATGTGGGAGCATCCTGCAACTCAGCGCAACCTTGCGCAGGTCTTGGCCGATGGCGTGCAGGTGATTGGCCCGGATGCAGGCGAAATGGCCTGTGGTGAGTTTGGTCCGGGCCGGATGGCGGAACCCGAAGCGATCTTCGCAGCTGTGGTTGCGGCATTGTCTGATGGCCCGCTAAAGGGCCGGCATGTGCTGGTGACCTCGGGTCCGACGCATGAGCCGATTGACCCGGTGCGCTATATCGCCAACCGGTCATCGGGCGCGCAAGGCACGGCGATAGCGGCCGCGCTGCGCGATCTGGGGGCAGATGTGACCTTTGTCACCGGGCCAGCCTCGGTGCCGCCGCCTGCGGGGGTCCGTGTCGTGCGTGTCGAAACGGCGCGCGATATGCTGGCGGCTGTGGAAGCCGCCCTTCCCGCAGATGCCGCCGTCATGGCGGCAGCGGTGGCAGATTGGCGCGTGGCGAATGCCGGTGTCCAAAAGATGAAGAAGGACAGCTCTGGCAAGGCCCCGGCGCTGGAGTTTGCCGAGAACCCAGACATTCTGGCGACCCTGTCAAAAGGGGCTAATCGGCCGGCATTGGTGGTGGGCTTTGCGGCCGAAACCGAGAATGTGGTGAACCACGCCACCGCCAAGCGGTTGCGAAAGGGATGCGACTGGATCGTGGCAAATGACGTTTCGCCAGAAACCGGAATCATGGGTGGGGCCGAGAACGCCATTGTGCTTATTTCGCCCGAAGGTGCAGAGCACTGGCCGCGCATGGGCAAAGATATGGTTGCGAAGAAACTTGCAGATAGAATTTCTGAAGCGATAAAGAATCGCTAAAAATCAGAATTTGTTCGCCATTAATGTGAATTCTGGTGCAGTTTGGCGAAGGTTCTTGCCAAAGAAAATAAGTATCTGACGCTGGGCTTTTGGGCGATGAGGATGGAATGAGCGTGATGATTTCGGTGATGCGCGAAGATTGGGCCGATCCGTCGGTTCCGCTTCCGGCCTATCAAACCGCAGGCAGCGCGGGGGCTGACATTTGCGCCAATTTACCAGCCGAAATGCGTGCGGCGGGTTTTGTCTTGCAGCCGATGGAGCGGGCAATTGTGCCAACCGGTTTGCGCGTGGCGATCCCCGAAGGATACGAGATGCAGATCCGGCCGCGCTCTGGCCTGGCGGTGAAGCATGGGATCACCCTGCCCAACACGCCCGGCACGATCGACAGCGATTATCGCGGCCCTTTGGGGGTGGCTTTGGTGAACCTTGGTGCCGCAGCCTATATCGTGCAGCACGGCGACCGGATTGCACAATGCGTCATTGCGCCGGTTGTGCAGGCGGTCTTTGCGCCAGTGGACCAGCTGGATGAAACCGCTCGTGGTGTGGGCGGGTTTGGGTCAACGGGGACACGGTGATGGGGGTCATTCTTCTGGGCGCCGGAATTTGGGCGCTGGGCTGGATCTTCGGCGTTGCGCGGTGGCGGCGTTTCATGGTGCTTGCCGCGATCTGGGCCTTGGCGCTGATCGCGCACCTTTCCCTGCCCGCTGGCCATGCGCTGCGGCAGCTTTTTGGCGGTGACGCCCGAACATGGGCGGTGTTGGGCGGCGTCGCAGGGCTGGTTGCGGCATATGCGTTTGGGTTGGCGCGGCTGCGGGCACGCGGGCGTGCAGCCAGGCAAGCGCCAGAACTGGCAGTGCCCAACACGCCAGCGCAGGACGGGCAATTCGCGCACGGTGAGCTTGACCGCTATGCCCGCCACATCATGCTGCGCGAAATCGGCGGGCCGGGTCAGCAGCGGTTGAAGACGGCGAAGGTTCTGGTTGTGGGGGCTGGGGGGCTGGGGTCTCCGGCGCTTTTGTATCTTGCCGCGGCGGGGGTGGGCGAGATCACCATCATTGATCCCGACCAGGTCGATCTTTCGAACCTTCAACGCCAGATCATCCACACCGAAGACCGTGTGGGCATGGACAAGGCTGCCTCGGCAACCTTGACGATGCGGGCGCTCAATTCTCATACCAAGCTAAACGCTGTGGTGGCGCAGCTTGATCTGACAAATGGGCCAGCGCTGATTGCATCGCATGACCTTGTGCTTGATGGCACCGACAATTTCGATACGCGATATCTGGTCAACCGCATCTGTGCAGAGCACGCCAAGCCCTTGGTCTCGGCTGCGATCACCCAGTGGGAAGGGCAGATTTCGCTTTATGATCCTGGCCGCGGGGGTCCGTGTTATGAATGCGTTTTCCCCGAACGCCCGCTTCCCGGCATGGTCCCGACCTGTGCCGAGGCAGGCGTTGCCGCCCCCTTGCCCGGCATCATCGGTGCCATGATGGCGATGGAGGCTCTTAAGCACATCACCGGCGCTGGGGTGCCCTTGAACGGCAGGCTGTTGATCCATGACGCCCTTTACGGCGAAACCCGGGTGATCGGGGTGAAGAGACGCCCCGGTTGCCCAGTTTGCGGATCAGCCCAGCCGATAGCTTGAGGCGGTAACGCCACCGAAAAGCCCGGTGTCATGATAAACCATCTGTGCCGCGTCCTCTTCTGCCGCGCCCACAGCGGCCCAAATCGGGGCAAAGTGATCTTCCTCTGCGTGGCAGGTGCGGGCGTAGGGTGCCTTTTCCCAGTTGACCAGATCAGAGGTGCGCTGCGCCGCTGGCTTGGCCATCACATCGGCAAGCCAGCTGTCGAAAGCGTCCGACGGCACTTTTGCCCCCGGCCCGAAAAGCCGCAGATTGTGATAGGACAGCCCTGATCCAATGATAAGCACCCCTTCATCCCGCAAAGGGGCAAGCGCCCTGCCCAGGGCCAGATGCCGGGCCGGATCATAGCCCTTTTGCAATGAAATCTGGAACACAGGCACGCTTGCGTCGGGGTACATGACATAGGCCGGCACAAAGCAACCGTGGTCAAAGCCCTGCTTGTCGTCCAGTCGCGCTGGCAGGCCCGCCGCCTTTATGAGGCTCGCCGCCTTTTGTGCCATATCGGGGGCGCCCGGTGCTGGGTAGAGGATCTTGAAGGTTTCGGGCGGAAAGCCGTGATAGTCATAGACCATCGGCGGGTTTGCCGAAGACATGACGGCAAAGCTGTCATCCTCCCAATGGCCCGAGATCATCAGAATTGCCCGTGGCCGTTCGGGAAGATCTTTGACCATCTGCACGAAAGACGCTTCCAGATTGCTGAACATGGCCCGCCAATCGGGCATCCAGGGCCAGGGGCCGCCGCCGTGGCTGATGAAAAAGGTGGGCATCCGGGTCATATCGGGTCCTTTGTGTTGCTGACGCCAAGATGGGGGTCAAGCCGAGAACCAGCAACCACAAGATGTGG
Source organism: Paracoccaceae bacterium (assembly GCA_021741465.1). Lineage (GTDB taxonomy): Bacteria > Pseudomonadota > Alphaproteobacteria > Rhodobacterales > Rhodobacteraceae > Tabrizicola_A. The sequence continues at coordinate 50,731 of JAIOXV010000003.1, read as the reverse complement.
CGAGGAATGAGCAACAGACTGTGCAAAATTACACCAAAATACGCCGATCATGGTCGCTAGGGTGCGAAAATCGTCGCTACATCTTGTCGGATGCCGGCCACTTGTGATGCCGCCACTTGCGCGTCTTGGCACTGCCCTGTCATAGTCGCACATCACTTCGTGACAGGGAGTTCACAAATGAAGTTTGCCGCTGCCGCCCTGATGGGCCTTTCCATGTTGTCATCTGCTGCGCTGGCGCAGGATGTGCCAGATCTTGCAGGCAAGGAAGTGGTCGTCGTGACCGAAAACGCCTATCCGCCTTTGCAGTTCATGAACAAGTCTGGGGCGGCCGTGGGTTGGGAATATGACGCCATGGCCGAGATTTCCAAGCGACTGAACATCGTTGTGAAGTATGAGAACACCTCATGGGATGCGATGATACCGGCGGTTTCGGAAGGCCAGTATGATCTTGGCATGACAGGCATCACCATCAAGGAAGAGCGCAAGGAAAAGGTTGATTTTTCGGATGCCTATATGCGGTCGGAAATGCTGATGATCGTGCGCGGCGACGAGGCGCGCTTTACTGATGCCGCGTCGTTTGCCGCAATGCCCGATTTGTTGATTTCCGCCCAACCTGGAACCTCGCCTTTCTATGCCGCGATTTACGACATTCTGGATGGCAACGAAGAAAACCCCCGCGTGGTCAAGTTCGAGACCTTCGGTGCGGGACTTGAGGCGCTTAAGGCGGGCGATGTCGATCTGACTCTGTCGGACAGCACGGCGGCCAATGGCTATGTCTCGGCCTCTGACGGGGGGCTGAAGATCATCGGCGCGCCCTTGGCATCTGAAGATTTCGGTTTCATTTTCCCGAAAGGCTCGGAACTTGTTGCGCCGATAAATGCCGCAATTGCCGCGATGAAAGCTGATGGCACGATGGATGCGCTGAACCAAAAGTGGTTTGTTGACTACAAGATGGGCGAATGATCGCTCTTTGCGGCCCCTTCCCTTGGGGTGGGGCCGCAGTTTTGTCGCATGACCCCGAATAGCAAACCCGATAATGATTTCCCTTGGTGGCTGGTGGTTCTGGCCGTGACCGGGGCGTTTTTGTTCCTGCAGATCGCCACGTCCGAGGTGTACTCGGCCGCTCTTGCGGCCCTGTCAAAGGGGATTTGGGTTACGATTGGCGTCGCGGTGATTGCCTATCTGGGTGCCTGTAGCATCGGCCTGACACTTGCCGTCATGTTGCTGTCGCGCAGCCTTATTCTGCGGCAGATTGCCCGGCTTTACGTCGAGGTTCTGCGCGGTGTCCCGATCATTGTTCTGTTGCTTTATGTGGCGTTCGTCTTGGCGCCTGGCCTTGTCTGGTTGGCCAATCAGGCCTTGGAGCCGCTGGGTTTGCCGCCGTGGCGGACCCGCGATTTTCCGCTGCTCAGCCGCGCTGTCATTGCCCTGATGCTGGCCTATTCCGCCTTTCTGGCCGAGATCTTCCGCGCAGGTCTGCAAGCCGTGGACAAAGGCCAGATCGAGGCCGCCCAAGCCCTTGGTTTGAACGGCTGGCAGCGTTTTCGTCATATTACATTTCCTCAGGCTTTTCGCCTGATCCTGCCGCCCTTGGGCAATGATTTTGTCGCTATGGTCAAGGACAGCTCGCTCGTCGCCGTGCTTGGCGTCACGGATGTGGCCCAGCTGGCCAAGGTGACAGCGGCCGGCAATTTCCGCTATTTTGAAACCTATAACGTTGCGGCGCTGATCTATCTGACGATGACCATCACCCTCAGCCTGATCTTGCGGCGCATTGAACGGCACTTGCGCGCCCGCGACCAGCGCTGACCCTTGAACGGAGCCCCGATGAACCCCTTTCTGAAACCTTGGACCACCCCCTTTTCCTTGCCGCCTTTCGGCGAAATTAGGGATGAATTCTTTGCGCCCGCCTTCGATGAGGCCATCGCACAAGCTCGCAAAAATATCGCTGAAATTGCTGAAAAGCCCGAAGCGCCGACCTTCGCCAACACGATTGAGGCGCTGGAACGCGCCGAAGAGCTTCTGGACCGGGTTTCTGGTGTTTTCTACAATCTGGCCGGTGCGGATGCGAACGACACCCGCGAAGCGCTGATGCGCGATTTGGCACCCAAGATGAGCGCGTTTTCATCTGAAATCACCAACAACAAGGCACTTTTTTCCCGGATCGAAGCGCTTTGGAACAGCCTGAAAGACCTTGATCTGACGTCTGAACAGAGCCGCGTTCTTGAACTTTACCGCCAGATGTTCGTTCGCTCTGGTGCCAGCCTTGAAGGCGAAAAATCCGCACAGTTGACCACGGTCAAGGCCCGCCTGGCCGTCTTGGGGACCCAGTTCAGCCAGAATTTGCTGGCTGATGAACGCGAATGGTTCTTGCCCCTGGCAGAATCCGATCTTGAAGGCCTGCCTGATTTCGTCATCGCCGCCGCCCGCGCCGCAGGGGCCGAAAAGGGCGAGGCCGGCCCGGTGGTCACGCTGTCGCGGTCTGTGATCGTGCCCTTCTTGCAATTCAGTCCCCGCAGAGCGCTGCGCCAAAAAGCCTATGAGGCATGGGTCGCCCGTGGCGCCAATGGCAATGCGCATGACAACCGCGCCATCGCCGCCGAAACCCTTTCCCTGCGCGAGACCCGCGCGAAACTGCTGGGATATCAGAGTTTTGCCGACTTCAAACTGGAACCGGAAATGGCCAAGACGCCCGCCGCCGTGCGCAGTCTTTTGATGCGCGTTTGGGAACCAGCCCGCAAAAAGGCGCTGGCAGATGCAACTGTGCTGGAGAAGATGCTTCACGCGGATGGCATCGCTGGCCCGTTGGAAGCATGGGACTGGCGCTATTACAGCGAAAAGCGCCGCAAGGCGGAACATGACCTAGATGAAGCCGCGCTTAAACCCTACCTCTCGCTGGATGCCATGCTTGGCGCGCAGTTTGATTGTGCGAACCGGCTTTTTGGCCTGGAATTCCGCGAAATCGAAGGCCCGTTCTATCACCCCGACGTGCGCGGCTGGGACGTAACCCGCAACGGCAGCCATCTGGCTGTTTTCCTGGGGGATTACTTCGCGCGCGGCTCCAAGCGGTCGGGCGCGTGGTGTTCGGCAATGCGCAGCCAGAAGAAGCTGGGGCAGGATACAAGGCCAATCGTGGTCAATGTCTGCAATTTTGCGAAGGGCGATCCCGCGCTGTTGTCCTATGATGATGCGCGCACCTTGTTTCACGAATTTGGCCATGCCCTTCACCAGATGCTGTCGAATGTGACCTATGGCTTCATCTCGGGAACTTCGGTGGCGCGTGATTTCGTAGAACTGCCAAGTCAGCTTTACGAACATTGGCTTGAAGTGCCTGAAGTGTTGGAAAAACATGCCCGCCACTGGCAGACGGGCGCGCCGATGCCGGCAGATCTTTTGCAGCGCCTTTTGGCCGCTGGCACCTATGACCAAGGGTTTGCGACAGTGGAATTCGTCGCCTCGGCCCTTGTCGATCTTGCATTCCACGAGGGAGCTGCCCCCGCTGACCCGATGCAGAAACAGACCGAAATTCTGGAATCTCTTGGCATGCCCCGGGCCATCCGCATGCGCCATGCCACCCCGCATTTCGCCCATGTCTTTTCGGGCGACGGCTATTCCAGCGGCTATTACAGCTATATGTGGTCCGAGGTGATGGATGCCGACGCATTTGCAGCCTTCGAAGAGGCCGGCGATGCCTTTGACCCGGAAACAGCCAAGCGTCTTGAAACCTTTATCCTGTCTGCCGGTGGCTCTCAGCCGGCAGAAGAGCTTTACACCCAGTTTCGCGGCCGCATGCCGGGGGTGGAGCCTTTGCTAAAGGGGCGGGGGTTGCTGGAATCGGCGTAAAGTCGGCTTGGTTTAGCGCAACCTGCTTGGCGCAAGCCCGAATTTTGCGCTGAATGCACGCGAAAGGCTTGATGCGGATGAAAACCCACAGCGCAACGCCACCTCTGCCAAGGGGTGGCGGGTGTCGGTTATCATGCGCCGCGCGGTTTGCAACCGCAGGGTCAAGGCATAGGCGGCAGGCGTGAGGCCCAGATTTTCGACGAAAATCTGTTCCAACCGCCGCGGCGAAAGGCCGATGGCGCGCGCGGTTTCCGCGCCGGTTTCTGGCGCATCCAGCCGTGCTTCCATACGGGCGATGGCCGCGGCGACGCGCGGGTCAAGGCGTGGGTCGGTCTTGCGCGGGCTGACCTGCGGTTCGTGCCCATCACGCGCCGTGGTGATGAAGCTTGCCGCCACCTGCAAAGCAAGGGCTGGCCCATGGCGGGCGCGAATGAGGTGCAGCATAAGATCCCCTGCGGGGGCCGCGCCGCCAGCGGTAAAGCGCCCGCGGTCGATAACGAAACGGTCCGGCAAGACTTCTACTGCCGGATGGGCGGCCGAAAAATCCTCGATGTCTTCCCAGTGAACCGTTGCCTTGTGGCCGTTCAACAGCCCCGCCCGCGCAAGCACCCAAGCACCAGCATCTATGCCCCCCATCGCGGCAAAGCGGGGCGCCATGCGGGACAATTCGCGGATAAGCTGTGCTGTTGCGCCTTGAGATTGTTGGAACCCCGCAATGACCACCAGCGCATCAGCCCCATCGGCGGCAGCCAAAGGCCCGGCGGATGGCAGTTCTATCCCGCAAGTCAGGGGCACTGCACGGCCATCGCGGGAAACCACACGCCAGCGGTAAGCTTCTGATCCCAAATGCCTATTTGCCGACCGCATGGGGTCCAGCGTAGAGGCGACTTCAAGGATTGACGATTGTGGCAGCACCAGGACCGCCAAGGTTAAAGGTTGCTGCGACGCGGCGAAAATTGTTGCGGGTTTTGCCATGAATATTGCGTAATATGAAATGCGTAGGCATTCAACCTCGCTATGCTCACGCCAACTGAATTGGAGGATTCCCATGCCCTTGGCCATGAACCGCGAAGTTTTCATCACCTGCGCCGTAACCGGCTCTGGCGGCACGCAAGATCGCAGCCCGTATGTGCCCCGCAGCCCCGAGCAGATTGCCAAATCGGCGATTGATGCGGCCAAGGCGGGCGCAGCGGTTGTGCACTGCCATGTGCGCGACCCCGAAACCGGAAAGCCGAGCCGGGATGGCAGGCTGTACCGCGAAGTTACCGAGCGCATCCGCGACAGCGGCACCGATGTGGTCTTGAACCTGACCGCAGGCATGGGCGGCGATCTGATGTTCGACGGATCGGAAGCGATGGACCGTATGTCAGCCAAGTCTGACATGGCGGGTGCGACCGAACGGGTGGCCCATGTTGTGGAATGTCGCCCGGAAATCTGCACGCTGGACTGCGGCACGATGAACTTCAACGAGGCCGATTACGTGATGGTCAACACACCCGGCCTGTTGCGCGACATGGCCAAGCGTATGGCAGACAGCGGCACGCGGATCGAGATCGAGGCCTTTGATACCGGCCACCTTTGGCTGGCCAAGCAGCTTGCAAGCGAAGGCATCATTCCTGATCCGGTTCTGGTGCAGCTGTGCATGGGCGTTCCGTGGGGCGCGCCGGATGATCTGAACACCTTCCTTGCCATGGTTAACAATGTGCCTTCGAACTGGTTCTGGTCTGCCTTTGCCTTGGGCCGCAACCAGATGGCTTATGTCGCGGCATCGGTTCTGGCGGGCGGCAACGTTCGGGTTGGGCTGGAAGACAACCTTTGGCTCGACAAGGGTGTGTTGGCCACCAACGCACAGCTTGTGGAGCGCGCGGCGACTATCATCTCGAACCTTGGCGCGCGGGTGATCACCCCCGCCGAAGTGCGGGTCAAGCTGAAGCTGGAAAAGCGTGCGCCCTTGCCGCGCTGAAAAGCCCGGTGGTTGGTGCCGGAGTTTGGCAGTTTTGAAAGGATAGCAAAGGACGGCCAAGTGGTCGTCCTTTGCGTGGAGTGAACCGCCGCCCCGGCGACAAAAGGAAAATGACATGACGCGAACAGCAGCAATCGTAGGCGGTGGGGTAATCGGCGGCGGATGGGCCGCGCGGTTCCTTTTGAATGGATGGAACGTGCAGGTCTTCGACCCGGACCCCGAGGCCGCGCGCAAGATCGCCGCAGTGATGGCGAATGCCCGCCTTGCTCTGCCCGCATTGTCGGATGTGCCCATGCCGCCTGAAGGCAAGCTGACCTTCCACGACACTTTGGGAGAAGCGGTCGAAGGGGCTGAATATGTGCAGGAATCCGTTTCTGAACGGATCGAGTTGAAGCACAAGGTCTATGCTCAGTTGCAGCAGGCCAATCCCGGCGTGCTGATCGGGTCATCCACCTCTGGTTTCAAGGCCTCTGATCTGCAAAAGGGCAGCCCTGCGCCTGAAAACATCATTGTGGCCCACCCGTTCAACCCGGTTTACCTGCTGCCGCTTTCGGAAATCTCGGGGTCGGACAAGAACACCACTGCGACTGTCGAGAAAACCGTGCAGATCATGAAAGACATCGGGATGTTCCCGCTGGTGATCCGCAATGAGATCGATGCTTTCATCGGCAACCGCTTCCTAGAGGCGGTCTGGCGCGAGGCGCTTTGGATGCTGAAAGACGGCATCGCCACCACCGAAGAAATCGACGACGCCATTCGCATGGGGTTTGGCCTTCGTTGGGGCCAAATGGGCCTTTTCGAGACCTATCGCATTGCCGGTGGCGAAGCGGGAATGCGCCATTTCATGGCGCAGTTTGGTCCGGCGTTGAAGTGGCCTTGGACCAAACTGATGGATGTGCCCGAGTTCAACGAAGAGTTGGTCGATCTTGTCGCGAACCAGTCCGATGCCCAATCCGGCATGTATGGTATCCGAGAGTTGGAGCGTATTCGCGACCAGAACCTTGTCGGTTTCATGCGCGCCTTGAAAGACCGCAATTGGGGCGCTGGCAAGGTCTTGCGCGAACATGATGAACGCCGGGCCGCAGCCTTCCATGCCGCCATGGCCGCCCAGATTGACCAAAGCCCGAAATCCGCCCCCTTGGTAATGTACCAAGGGCAGGTTCTGCCGGGTTGGATCGATTACAACGGCCACATGACCGAAAGCCGCTATTACTTTGTGAACTCGGAAACCGTTGACAACTTCCTGCGCACCATCGGTGCAGGGGTGGATTATGTGGCAGCAGGGCATTCGTTCTATTCGGCCGAAACCCATATCCGGCACTTGGGCGAAGCCAAACTTGGCGATCAGGTCCGCGGCGAGTTGCAGATCATTTCTGCCGATGAAAAGCGCTTCCGCTCTTTCGTCCGCATCATGCGCGGCGATGAATGCGTGGCCACGGTTGAACAGCTTTGCTTGCATGTTAACATGACCGAAGGCAAATCCGCCCCCGCCGCGCCGGAAGTTTGGGCCAAGCTCAAGGCCATTGCGGATGCCCACGCTGGCCTGGCCATGCCCGAAGGGGCCGGGCGCGCCGTGGGGCAGAAAAAATGAAACGTGTTCTCATAACAGCGGGCGCGAATGGCATTGGTCTGGTCATGGCCCGTGCCTTCGCGGCCGAGGGTTATCGTGTTTGGGTGACGGACGTTGACGCAACCCAGATCGGCGCGTTGCCGCCGGGCATACGCGGCACATTGGCCGATGCGAGCCAAGAGCCAGCGATGGAGGCATTGTTTGCCGAAATTACGGGTGCCTGGGGCGGGCTGGACGTGCTGTGTGCCAATGCAGGCATCAAGGGCCCGACTGCGGCGATTGAAGACATGCCGCTGGAAGGCTGGCACCAGTGCCTTGGCGTCAATCTTGATGGTGCGATGCTTGCTGCCAAACATTCAGCAAAGCTGATGAAACCGGCAGGCCAAGGGGTGATGATCTTCACCTCCTCGACCAGTGGTCTTTACGGCACACCTTATCGCGCCCCCTATGTCGCGGCGAAATGGGCCACCATCGGTTTGATGAAAACCGTGGCAATGGAACTTGGACCCTATGGCATCCGTGCCAATGCGATCTGCCCGGGTTCGGTCAATGGTCCCAGAATTGACCGGGTCATTGAAGCCGAAGCAGAAGCCAAAGGCATGACGCCCGATGCCGTTCGCCAAGGCTATGCCGCCGGCACCGCCCTGAAGCGGCTAAGTGACCCGGAAGATGTGGCCGACATGGCGCTTTTCCTTGCCTCGGACCGCGCACGCATGATCTCTGGTCAGGCGCTGGCGGTGGACGGCATGACCTATAACGTTGATCCGTAAGGAGAAATGCGATGCATTTCGGACTAACCGAAGAACAGCAGATGATCGTCGATGCGACCCGGGCCTTTGTGGAGAATGAGCTTTTTCCTCATGAACTGGCGGTCGAGCGCAGCGGGCATCTTCCCTTGGAACTTATCAAGGAAATTCAGAAAAAAGCGATCGCGGCCGGGCTTTACGCCGCGAACATGCCCACCGAGGTTGGGGGGGCTGGTCTGGATACACTGTCTTGGCTGCTTTATGAAAAGGAACTTGGCCGGGCAAACTATGCCCTGCACTGGACCTGTGTTGCACGCCCTTCAAACATCTTGCTGGCAGGAAACGCTGAGCAGCGCGAGCAATATCTGTTGCCATGCATTCGCGGCGAGACATGGGATTGCCTTGCCATGACCGAACCGGGCGCGGGTAGCGACCTGCGCGGCATGAAGGCCAGCGCTCGGCAAGATGGCGATGACTGGATCTTGAACGGCACCAAGCATTTCATCTCGCACGCCGATCTTGCCGGTTTTTCCATCGTCTTTATGGCGACGGGCGAAGAAGAAACCCCGCGCGGGCCGAAAAAGAAGATCACGGCGTTTTTCGTCGACAAGGGCACCAAGGGTTTCACTGTGCGCGATGGCTATCGCAATGTGTCGCACCGTGGCTATACCAACGGCATTCTTGAATTTGACGATTGCCGCCTGAACAAACGCCAAATCCTGGGCGAGGCCCACAAGGGCTTTGAGGTGGCAAATTCCTGGCTGGGCGCGACCCGCCTGCAAGTGGCCTCTACCTGCCTTGGCCGCGCCGAACGGGCGCTGGGCCACGCGATTTCCTACGCCGCCGAACGCAAGCAATTCGGCCAGCAGATTGGCAAATTCCAAGGCATCAGCTTTAAGCTGGCCGATATGGCGATGGAGTTGAAGGCCGCAGAGCTTCTGACCCGCGAAGCCGCTTGGAAATATGACCAAGGCACAGTGACCGAGGCCGATATGTCGATGGCCAAACTGAAAGCCACCGAAGTGCTGGCGATGATCGCCGATGAGGCGATCCAGATTCACGGCGGCATGGGGTTGATGGACGAACTTCCCCTTGAACGTATCTGGCGCGATGCCCGGGTCGAGCGCATCTGGGAAGGCACGTCCGAAATTCAACGCCATATCATCAGCCGCGAACTGCTGCGCCCGCATGGCGCATGACATCCGCGGGACCCGGGGGCGCCATGCCCCCCGGCCCCTGCGGGAATGACGCCAAGAAAGAACCCAAGATGAACAGCCTTGACCGCCTGCTTCGCCCCCGCCACATCGCCGTTCTTGGCGCGGGCTGGGCGCTGAATGTCATCGAACAATGCGCCAAGATGGGCTTCAAGGGGCCGGTCTGGCCGGTGCATCCGACCAAGGCTGAAATCGGCGGTCTCAAGGCCTATGCGTCGCTTGCCGACCTGCCCGAGCCGCCCGATGCAACCTTCATCGGCGTCAACCGCTTTGCCACCGTTGATGTGGTGAAGGACCTTTGCGCAATGGGCGCCGGGGGGGCGATCTGTTTTGCCAGCGGCTGGACCGAAGCGGGCGAGCCTGAGTTGCAAGAAAAGCTGATCGCGGCGGCAGGCGATATGCCGATCCTCGGGCCGAATTGCTATGGCGTCATCAACTATCTTGACGGCGCACTTTTGTGGCCAGACCAGCACGGCGGGATGCCGGTGGAAAGGGGCGTGGCCCTTGTCAGCCAGTCGTCCAATATTGTCATCAATCTTGGCATGCAGCAGCGCGGGTTGCCGGTGGCTTATGTCGCCTGTCTGGGAAATGCCGCCGTGGTGGGGTTGGCGGACCTTGCAGGCGCGCTGCTAGACGATCCGCGCGTTACGGCCCTTGGCCTTTATATCGAAGGTATCGATGATGCCCCGGCCTTTGCCGCGCTGGCGGAGCGTGCGCGCGCGATGGGCAAGGGTGTGGTGGCGATCAAATCGGGCAAGACCGAGCTTTCCCGCACCGCAGCCGCCAGCCATACCGCCAGCCTTGCCGGGGGCGGGGCAGCATCATCTTCCTTCTTGCGCCAGATCGGGGTGGCCGAGGTCAACACGCCTTCGGAACTGGTCGAGACACTGAAGATTTTCCACATGCACGGCCCCCAAATCGGAACGCGCATTTGCAGCCTGTCTTGTTCGGGGGGCGAGGCTGGTCTTGTGGCCGATCTGGCAGCGCCCCATGGCATCGACTTTCCGCCGGTCCCTCAGCCCACCCATGACCGGCTTTTTGCCGTTCTGGGCGAGATCCCTACCATTTCAAACCCCTTGGATTATCACACGTTCATCTGGGGGGATGGGCCGAAAACCACCGAGGTTTTCAGCGCCATGCTCGAGGCTTACGACGCAGGGCTTTATATCATTGACAGTCCACGGCCCGACCGGTGCGATCCTTCGGGCTATCAACCTGCTTTTGACGCAATCGTCGCGGCGCAAAAGGCGACAGGTAAGATTGCCCTGCCCGTTGCGTCCATGGCCGAGAACTTTGGCGAAGGTCGGGTGGAGGCGATGATGGCGCAAGGCGTCTGCACGCTTTTGGGTCTGGAAACCGCGCTTGCCGCGATCAAGGCGGCACAAACACCTGCCGGGGTGCCGGGCTGGCGGCCTGCGGCCGCACTGGCCCCGCGCGACAGCCACATGCTGTCCGAGGCCGAGGGCAAGGCGCTTTTGGCCGAACTTGGTGTGTCGGTCCCGCGCGCGGCGACAGCCAACAGCCTTGCCGATCTGAACCTAGCAGGATTGACCGCGCCATTTGCGCTGAAGGGTCTTGGCTTTGCCCATAAGACCGAAGCAGGCGCGGTGCGCCTTGGCTTGACCAGCCTTGAAGGCCAGACCGAGATTGCGGGCGCCACGGGCTATTTGGTGGAAGAAATGGTCACCGGGGCAGTGGCCGAAATCCTGTTGGGGCTGCGTCGTGATCCGGTTTATGGCGTGACACTGACCGTTGGCATGGGCGGGGTGACTGCCGAGGTTCTGGCCGACACCGTCACCTTGGTTCTGCCGGCCTCTGAGGCGCAGGTTCTGGACGCGATGCGCCGCCTGCGGCTTTGGCCCTTGCTGGACGGCTATCGCGGGCGGCCCAAGGCCGATATGGCGGCAGTTGCAAACATCGCGGTGGTTTTGGGTCAGCGCATGCTGGCCGATGACAGCCTTGAAGAGATTGAAATCAACCCAATCCTCGTTCGGACCCAAGGCGCCGTGGCGGTGGATGCCCTGATCCGGAAGGTATGACCATGGCAATGGAAATGAGAACCGAAGGCCCGATCAAGACCCGCCGCGAAGGCGCGATACTTGAGGTGACGTTGGATGCACCGAAAGCCAATGCGATCAGCCTGAAGACCAGCCGGGTTATGGGGCTGGTGTTTCGCGATTTTCGTGATGATGACAGTCTGCGGGTCTGTATCATTCGTGCGGCGGGGGAAAAGTTCTTTTGCCCCGGCTGGGACCTGAAAGCCGCTGCCGAAGGCGATGCGGTAGACGGTGACTATGGGGTTGGCGGTTTTGCCGGTCTTCAGGAATTGCCGAACTTGAACAAGCCGGTGATCGCCGCGGTTCAGGGCATTTGCTGCGGTGGCGGGCTGGAGTTCGCCCTGTCTGCAGACATTATCCTGTGCACCACCAATGCCACATTTGCCCTGCCGGAAATTCGTTCGGGCACCGTGGCCGATGCGGCAAGCATCAAGCTGCCCAAGCGCATTCCCTATCATGTGGCGATGGATCTGCTTTTGACCGGGCGCTGGTTTGACGCCGAAGAAGCCCACCGCTGGGGACTGGTCAAGGAAATCTGCGCGCCTGAGGATCTGCTGGCAAAGGCCTGGGATCTGGCGCGGCTTTTGGAAAGTGGACCACCTTTGGTTTATGCCGCCATCAAGGAAGTGGTGCGCGAAGCGGAAAACATGCGCTTTCAAGACGCGCTGAACCGCGTGACAAAGCGGCAAATGCCCACCGTGGACAGGCTTTATTCCAGCGAAGACCAACTGGAAGGTGCCCGCGCTTTTGCTGAAAAGCGTGATCCGGTTTGGAAGGGGCGCTAGGCCATTTCATCGCAATCTCGGCCGTGATTGGCCCAAAAGGCCGGTCGTCTGCGACCGATTGTGTCGCAAATCGCCAAGGCGCGTCCTGCGCGTGGGGCTAGGGTCTGGCCGATCAGGGAGACAGCAATGCACGACACCGATTATATCATTGTAGGTGCAGGATCAGCCGGTTGCGTTTTGGCCAACCAGTTGTCCAAGAACGGTAAGCATCGCGTCACGCTGATCGAGGCGGGCGGCAGCGACACGGCGCTGAACCTTATGAACTTCTTTGTTCATTTGCCCCTTGGCTATGGCAAAATGTTCTACAATCCGGGCGTCAACTGGATGTATGCGACCGAACCCGATCCCGGGTTGAATGGCCAACGTGACCACTGGCCGCGCGGCAAGATCTTGGGCGGGTCTTCCAGCATCAACGCCATGGTCTGGATCCGTGGCAATCGGGCCGACTATGAAGAATGGGGCGCGGAAAATCCCGGTTGGGGATGGGACGATTGCACCGCCGCCTATCGTGCGATCGAAGATAACGAGGCCGGCGAAGATGCCTATCGCGGCAAAGGCGGCCCTTTGTTCATCAGCGAAAATCGCAAGGGACTGCATCCCTTGGTAGACGACTATATCCGCGCCTGCGGTCAGGCGGGCCTGCCCTTTAACGCCGATTTCAACGGCGCCGAACAGGAAGGCGCTGGCAACTACCAGATGACCATCAAGCGCGCGCGCCGCAACTCCACCGCGCGGGCCTTTCTGCGCCCGGCGATGAAGCGGGCGAACCTGCTGGTGCTGACGCGGGCACAGGTAACCCGGGTGCTGATGGAAGGGCGCCGCGCTGTTGGGGTGGAGTATCTGAAGGATGGGCAGCGCCAAGAATTGCGCTGCAATGCCGAAGTCATCCTTTCGGGCGGTGCGATCAACTCGCCTCAACTTCTGGAGCTTTCAGGAATTGGCGGCGGTGATCACCTGCAAAGCCTTGGTCTGCCTGTGGTGCTGAACAACCCGAATGTGGGCGAACATTTAAGCGATCACCAAGGCATTAACTATACCTTCCGCATGAAAGTGCCGACCTATAACGACATTTTGCGCCCGTGGTGGGGCAAGGCCATCGTCGGGATGCAGTATTTCCTGACGGGTGGCGGGCCACTGGCCAAGTCCATCAACCATGGCGGCGGCTTTTTCCGCACCCGTGCCGATTTGCCCCGACCCAATATGCAACTGTATCTGCAGGCGTTTTCCACGCTGCTGCCCAAGGCGGGCGAACGGCCCTTGTTGACGCCCGATCCGTTTTCGGGCCTGTCGATCGGGTTGTCCAATTGCCGCCCCACGTCGCGGGGGCATTTGCATATCGCATCGCCCGACCCGCTTGCGCATCCAAAGATCGTGGCGAATGTCTTTTCGACCGACCACGATGTTCAGGAAATGCTGGAGGCGGTGAAATTCGTGCGCCACATCGCTGCCCAACCGGCGATGTCAGGCTTGATCGAAGAAGAACTGCGCCCCGGCTTGGAAGTGCAGTCGGATGCCGACCTGATAAATGATTTCCGCCAACGATCGGGCACGGTCTATCACCATTCCTGCACGGCGCGCATGGGTTCAAGTGCTGCGACATCGGTCGTCGATGCCCGCTGCAAGGTGCACGGCGTCGATGGCCTGCGGGTGATTGATGCCAGCGCCTTCCCCAACCTGATTGCAGGAAACACCAACGCACCTTCGATCCTGATGGGATGGAAAGGTGCGGAAAAGGTGCTGGAAGACGCAAGATAAGCGCAGGCCCGGCCGGTCGGCTTCATTGCGCCCATGTCGGCGCAAGACGCCGCATGGCCAGCCAGCTTGCCAAACTCATCGCGCCTGCGGTGGCAAGGCAAAGCGATAGCCCGCCGATCTGAAAGCTGAGACCGGAAAGAAGCGTGCCGATCAGGCGGCCCGCCGCATTGGCCATATAATAAAAGCCGACATCGCGGGTGATCCGTTCCGCCGATCCGAAGGCCAGGATCAGGTAGGAATGAAGCGATGAATTGATGGCAAAGACAAAGCCAAAGACCAAAAGCCCCAAGATCAGCGTCGCCGTCAGCCAATTCGATGGGCCTGCTGACGCCCAGCTGACCCCGGCGAGTACAAATGGAATTGGCACCAGAATGCCTGCCCAAAAGATCGCTTTTCGGGTGATCTCAGGCTCAGGCTGGGACTTTGCGCCCAGCAGATGCGGAGCAAAGGCCTGCACGGCCCCATAGGCCACAATCCACAGCGCAAGAAATCCCCCAATCAGGAAAAACGCTTCGCGCCGGCCTTCGACGGTGCCATCTGACAGAACGGCTTGAAAATAGACCGGGATACCGACAACAAACCAGACATCGCGCGCCCCGAAAAGGAACAGGCGCGCAAGACTTAGCCGGTTGACGCGAACATCCATTGACCGCCAGCCACGCCAGCTTTCTTCTGTCTTTATCCGCCCCGGCAGGCCCGCAGGCAGGAAAAGAACAACGACAATCAAAATGAATGACAAAGCAGCAGCCATCGCCCAAAGCGCTGCTTGAAACCCTGCCAGCCCCAAGACCGCAGCACCCAGGAAAAAGCCAAGCCCCTTCACCGCATTTTTTGATCCGGTAAGCGCGGCAACCCAGCGGAACATCCCGCCATTTTCCTTGGGCGCCAGCACCTTGACTGCAGATTTCGAGGACATCTTGGCCAGATCCTTGGCCACGCCTGACATCCCTTGCACCGCCATAACGAAGGCGACCGATGCCGCGATGCTCCAGCCTGGGTCAAGCTGCGTCAGCGCAACCAAGGCCATGATTTGCAGAACCAGCCCGCCGTAAAGCGTTGCCGCCAAGCCAAAACGCGCGGCCAACCATCCGGCGGCAAGATTGGTGACAACCCCGGCCAGTTCATAAAGCAAGAAAAGCCAGGCAAGCTGCAACGGTGTGAAGCCCAACGCGTTGAAGTGCAAAAGCACCAACATCCGCAAAGCACCATCGGTCAGCATGAACGCCCAATAGGCCGCCGTAACAGCAGCAAAGGCACGCAACGGATTGGGCGCGGGGCCAGTGCGGGGGGCTTTCCCGGTCACAGCGAACCCGCAACCATGCGCACAATATCTGCCAGCCGGCAGGCATAGCCCCATTCGTTATCGTACCAGGCATAAATCTTAACCTGCGTGCCGTTGATGACCATGGTTGACGGGCCGTCTATGACGGAGGACCGGCGATCGTTGGCAAAGTCGCTGGACACAAGCGGTCGGGTCTCAAAGCCAAGAATGTCTTTCAACGGGCCATCTGCGGCTGCCTTGAACAGCGCATTCACCTCCTCAACCGTGGTCGGGCGTTCCACTTCGAACACGCAATCGGTCAGCGAGGCGTTCAGCAAAGGAACCCGGACCGCATGGCCATTCAACCGGCCCTTCAGCTCTGGATAGATCAGTGTGATCGCCGTGGCGCTGCCGGTGGTGGTTGGGATCAGGTTCATCAGTGCCGAGCGCGCGCGTCGCATATCCTTGGCCGGGCGGTCTACGATGGTCTGGGTGTTGGTCACGTCGTGGATCGTCGTGATGGACCCGTGGCGGATGCCAATGGCTTCGTGAACAACTTTAACCACGGGGGCAAGGCAGTTGGTGGTGCAAGAGGCCGCCGTAACCAGGGCCTGACTGCCGTCGTAAAGATGATGATTCACCCCATAAACCAGGTTCAACGCGCCGCCATCCTTGACGGGTGCGCTTACAACAACCCTTTTGACCCCCGCCTCATAATAGGGGGCAATCTTTGCTGCGGTCTTGAAAACACCTGTGCAGTCGATCACCAGATCGACAGCCATTTCGGCCAGGGGCAGCGCCTCGATGGTCTTTTCATGTGTCAAACGGACGGTTTTCCCGTTTAACACCAAAGCACCCGCTTTGTGGCTGACAGGGCTGCGCCAACGCCCGTGGACGGAATCAAACTCTAACAAAAGCGCGTGCTGCTCGGCGTCGCCCATGGGGTCATTCACCAATACGATGTCGCCAGCTGCGCCCGTGTCGATCAGATCACGCAGGACAAGCTTTCCAATACGGCCTAGGCCATTCAGGGCAATGCGGGTCATCAAGCTTGGCCTTTCGGAAAGGGGTCCATGCCGATCGCATCGACACGGGATTGCAGGGAAATCCGGTTCAATGCGTCGAAGGGCAATGCAACAAAGGTCGTGATCCGGTGGCGCAGCGCGGTATAGGTTTGCGCGAATGCCAGTGCCCTTTGCGCCTCTGTGCCTGTGGCTTTCGCTGGATCAGGCACACCCCAATGGCCAGCGATCGGCTGGTCTGGCCATGGCGGGCATTCCTCAGCCGCCGCCGCATCACAGACCGTAAAGACAAAATCCATGCTGGGGCTGGCAGGCCCTTGAAACTCGGAAATATGTTTTGATCGCAGCGCGCCGCTGTCATGGCCGTTGCGCCGAAGAATTTCCAGCGCGTGGGGGTTCAACTGGGTGTTGGGGCGGGTTCCGGCGGAAAAGGCCCGAAACTTGCCATTGCCAAGATCGCGCAGCAGCGCCTCGGCAAAGATTGACCGGGCAGAATTTCCCGAACAGATGAACAGAACATTGAAACTGAAGGGCCTTTGGTGTTTGCCGACGAGGGGGCTTACAAGTTCGGGTCTTGCCCGGCCCACATCCAGCGCAAGATAGCGAAGAAGACGTTCAGCCGTATCGAGATTGGCCGCATAGTAAAGAGACCTGCCCCGGCGGTTGACATGAATGAGCTCGGCTGCTGCAAGGTCGGCCAGATGGTGCGACAGGGTATTTTGCTTCAGCCCCAGCGCTGCTGCGATTTCCGTTGGGCGGACGCCTTGCGGAGCAAACCGCATCAACAGGCGAAAAACGTCCAGCCGATCCGGGTGGCCAAGCGTCGAGAAAGCATGCGCGGCGTCTTTTTGTTCCATACTTCCTGAATGATGGAAATATAGATCGCCGTCCAGTGAAGCTTTCATGACAAAGCGGGTACAAATCTGGCCGTTGAAACGGTGTCACGCGACCATGGCCGTGACACCAGAGCGCTGATCCTTTGCCAAGCAGGTCTTACCCTGCTTTGGCAAAGGATGGTGCTATTCGGCTGGGGCTGGAAAGTTGAAAACCAGCGGTGTTTTCGTACAGCATGGTCGCAGCCCGCGTCAGTTCTTCTGTAGCGGCGGCCGTTTCTTCGAACATCGCGGCGTTGCTTTGTGTCACCTGATCCAGCCTGAGAACGGACTGGTTGATTTCGGACAGATTGTTCGATTGATCCACAGCAAATTCGGCGATGCCGGACATTTGGTTGTCGATATCATGGATCGAACGTTGAATGCTTTCGATCGACTCGCCTGCCTTGTGAACAAGCGCGACCCCGGTTTTCACTTGATCTGCCGCCTGACCGATCAGCCCGGTGATTTCATGCGCCGCCTCTGAAGACCGGTGCGCCAAAGCGCGCACTTCGGCCGCAACGACCGCAAAGCCACGGCCAGCCTCGCCCGCCCGCGCCGCCTCGACCCCGGCGTTGAGGGCGAGAAGGTTTGTCTGGAACGCAATCTCGTCGATCACCTTGATGATACGCGAAATCTGGGCCGAACTTTCAGCAATCCGCGACATCGCTTGCACGGCTTCGGTCACCACCTCTGCACTGCGGTCGGCATCTTCACGGGCAGCCGCGGCAAACTGGCTGGCCTCGGTCGTGCGGCGTGAGGTGAGCAAAGTTGCCTCTGTCATCGTCTGAAGCGCGGCAGAGGCCTCCTCTAGGGTTGCCGCCTGCTGTTCGGTGCGGCTGGAGAGGTCATTTGCGGCGCGGCTGATCCCGGCGGTTTCATTGCGGATGGACGTGGCGTTGCTGGTGACATTTGCCAAGACCTGCGCAAGACGGCGCGTCGCGTTGTTCAGATCTTTTCGAACCTGATCGAGTTCGCCCGCCAACGGCTCTTCAATCTGAACGGTCAGATCGCCATTTGCGATCCGGTCAAGCGCCATTTCCAGCTTGCGGCTGTCAAGCTTGCGGGCGGTGACGTCGGTGGCAAATTTCGTGATCTTCCACAAAGACCCATCAGAATCGAAAACCGGGTTATAGCTGGCCTGGATCCAAATTTCCTTGCCGCCCTTGCCAAAGCGCCGAAACTCTGCCGCTTGCGGTTGGCCAGCGCGCAGATCCGACCAGAATTTTTCGTAGTCTGGTGCATTGGCCTCAGCGGGTGGCATAAAGATCGCGTGAGGATGTCCGACAATTTCGGACAACTCATAGCCTGTGACGTCAAGAAAGTTCTGATTGGCGGTAAGAATCTTTCCGGTTGGAGAGAAATCAATCATCGCCATTACCCGCTCCGCCGCGGCCAGCTTGCCTTGCAAGTCAAGATTGGTGATTTTTTGCGCCGTGATGTCAAACCCCACTTTGACCACCTTTATCGTGCGGCCCAGACTGTTTTTCACGGCGCTGTAGCTGGCCTGAAGCCAGACCTTTCTTCCGTCCGGGCCCAGGTGGCGATATTCGCCAGACCGAAATTCTCCAGACCTCAGGTCATGCCATAAACGCGCGTACTCTGGGCTTTGAACTTCTTCAGGGGCGACAAAGATCGAATGATGCTTGCCCTGAATCTCGCCTAGCGAACATCCCATGATGCGCAGAAAGTTCTCGTTGGCAGTAAGCACGATGCCCGAGGGATCAAATTCGACCATGGCCTGTGAGTGCAAGATCGCTTCGCGTACCGCCTGCGTTTCTTGCTTGGTGTTACGTTGCGCGGTTACGTCAGTGCCCCAGAAAACCGCTTTGGCCAAACTGCCTGTTGGCCCCATCAGGGCACAGAAAACGCCCTCGGCCCAAACGGTTTCACCCGAACGGGATCGCAGCGCCAGGGTCCCTTGTTGGCTTTCGCCCGATTGAAGGCCCGTCCATACAAGGGACAATTGAGCTGTAAGGTCGTGGTCATCAGACAGAACGGCCCGCAGCGGCTGATCCAGTACGTCCTGCGAGGTAAGGTCGCAAAGGCGCAACAACATTTCATTGGCCTGGGTTATCGTGCCTTGTGGTGAAAGCGTCAGCATCAGGCCAGAGTTGCTGATCGCGGCTATAAGCGAGGCGTGCTCAGCGTCTGCTGCGGTGCGAATCTTTGGAAACATCTTATCGTCCTCTTACTGGCGGACATTTAGTCGGTGAATTCGTTAAGGTGAGGTTTCCCGGCTTGATGCCGTGGTGAAGAAGTTTGCGCGATTTGACCAAGTTCAGAACATCTCAACCTCTCCACCCTGGGCAAAGGGTTGCACAACGCCGCCGCCAAGTGCTTCGGCAAGGCTTAACAGGTGAACCTCGCCCAAGGCGGCCGGCGTATCTGGTTTTCTGCCCTGCTGCGCTTGCTTGGCCAATGCCGCACAAAAGGCCGTCAAACCGGCAAGCCGCTGAACGATCTGGTCGACATGCTGAAGCTCGGCAGGCCAAGGACCCGGTTTTGGTGATGCCACCATCCCGGCGAGAGCCTCTTCCAAGTGCCGGGCAAGGCGATGGGTCACCGAGATTTCGGCAGCAAGGCGATCGAACAGATCGAAACCATCGGTATTGCGGGCATTATCGGTCAAAGTGCACCAACGACGGCTTGCAGGCAGGCCCGCAGCTGTGGGGTCGAGAAGGGCTTGTGAATATAGTTGTTCATTCCCAAGGCGCGCCCCGTCGACAGGATTTCTTGGTCAATCCGACCCGAGACCAGGATGAAGCCGATCCGCTGCGTTATCCGGTTTTCGCGCAGGGCTTTCAGCAGGCGCAAGCCATCCATTCCGGGCATGTTGTAGTCCGAAATCACCAGATGCGCCGGGTTGGCAGCCAGCGCGTTCAAAGCCGAGGCCCCATCGGCGCGGTGGTCGATCTTGCGAATGCCCATCTCTTCAAGCGCCATAATGATAAGACCACGACTGGTCGACATATCATCCACCACCATGACCGACAGGTTATCTTTGAGGGACATGAGTTTCTCCTTGATGTGAAGGCGCCTGCGGAGGGGCACGATGAAACGCGGTCGGACCACAGGGACGCAACCTTTGGCCAATATCTGCCCCCAGGCGTTCGGAATGCCCAATGAAGAGCATCCCCTTTGGGGCAAGAACGGCCTCAAAACCCGACCAGAGCAGGTATTGCGTTGGCTGATCCATGTAGATCGCGACATTGCGGCAGAAGATCGCGTCAAACGGACCTTGGACCGGCCAAGGGGCCACGAGGTTGAGATAGCGAAAACTGACCATTGCCTTTAGCTCACCGCGAATGCTGCGGGTTTGGGCGGTGGCAACCGTGGGTTCGAACATCAGGTCAAGATAGGGGGCCGGAACCCCGGCGGTCTGCTCGGCCGGGTATATGCCTTCTTTGGCCCGCTCCAGAACAAGATGATTGATATCGGTGCCAAGAATACGAACATCGTATTGCCCGGCCTGGGGAAACTTCGACAGGATTACCGCGGCAAGGCTATAGGCCTCTTCCCCGGTTGAACACCCGGCAGACCAGAAGCGCACCCGCCCCCCGTTGCGCGCCCGCTCGATCAGATCTGGCAGTAAATCCTGCGCAAAAATATCGTAATGCGCGGGTTCGCGGAAGAAACGCGTTGTGTTCGTGGTCAGCGCATGGATAAGCGCTTCGCGCTCTTTTCCGCTGTCATCGGCAAGAACCGCGTTGATGTACTGCGCGAAATCGCTGCAGCCCAGACGGCGGACATGGCGGACGAGGCGAGAGTAGACCAAGGCCTGGCCGGATTCAGCCAGGCAAAGCCCAGCTTCCTCAGCGATGAACCGCGCGATCGCGTCGAAGTCTTCGGCGGAAAATGCGGGCCCATCAGGCAAAAAGGGTTGAAGCACGGCTGTCATGCCGAAATCCGATGGCCAGCCGGTGGCAAAAGCGCCCCCATATCAATCAGCCGCAAAAGGCCTTCGGGTGTTGCGATCAAACCGGCGGGTGACGGGCCGCTGGGCCGGCCTGCCAGTTCGGGCGCGGGCTGGATCGCGCTGCGCGGAATGCTCAGGACGCGCGACACTGCCGAGACAAGAAATCCGACAATCTGCTCGGCCACCATGGCAATAATGACAACATGGCGGGGGTCAGGGCTGGAAGGGCCAAGGTCCAAACGGGCCGAAACGTCAACCAAAGGCACAACGGTTCCGCGCAGGTTCATCACGCCCAGAACATAAGGCGGTGCATGTGGCAGGCTGGTTGGCAGCGTCCAGCCCCGTATTTCGCGCACCACCATGATATCAACGCAATACTCCTGATCGCCGACCCGAAAGGTGACGACTTCCATCATGTTGGCGGCACTTTGAGGCGGCTCTGATCTGGAAATATCAGGGCGGTTTGGTTCAGGCATGGCAGATGTCATGGCAGACATGGCAGATCTTCCTTTTCAGAAAGTGTGGCTTGGGCTTTGGCGTCAAAGCCGATGATGTCTTCGGGGTCGAGGATCAGCGCTATCCGGCCATTGCCCAGAATGGTGGCTGCAGCGACAAAGGGCACCCGGCCATAATTGGCCTCCAGACCTTTGATAACCACCTGTTGCTGGTCATGGATCGCATCCACCGCCAGGGCACAGATTGCTCCGGTATCGGTTTCAACAATCAGCAGAACCATCTTGTCCGGCGCAATCGCAACATTGCGAAAGCCCAACAGGCAGCCAAGATCAACGATGGGAATAAAACGGTCGCGCAGGCGCACGACCATCCCACCAGATCCCATGCCAAGATGGTCGATTTCATCTGGGGCAGGTTGCAGGGTTTGGGCAATTGCCGCGATCGGAACCACCATGGTTTCCCCCGCGACTTCGATGACCATTCCGTCAAGAACGGCCAGCGTCAGCGGCAAGCTGATCGACATGGTGGTGCCCTGGCCGGGGGTGGATGCCACTGTCAGCCGCCCGCCAAGCCGACGGATGGCGCTTTTCACCACATCCAACCCGACCCCTCGGCCCGACAGGCTGGTCACGCTGCTGGCTGTCGAAAACCCCGGAAGGAAGAGCAATGCGTCGATATCTGCATCCGACAGCGTGGCGTCTGGCGCGATCAGGCCCTTTGATTGGGCGATGTGCAGCACTTTGGGCCGGTTGATCCCGCCGCCATCATCGGACACCTCGATCACCACCCTGCCCGATCGATGCGCGGCGGAAAGGCGCACCTTTCCGGCCTCTGGCTTGCCCGCGGCAAGGCGCGCCTCAGGGGTTTCCAGCCCGTGGTCAATCGCGTTGCGCACCATGTGGGTCAGCGGATCTACAAGCTGTTCGATCACGGTCTTGTCCACATCGGTTCCTTCCCCGAGGGTCAGGAACTCCACCCGTTTTCCTGCCAGATCAGAGGCATCGCGGACAATGCGCGCCATGCGTTGGAACAGGGGTTTTACGGGTTGCGCACGGATCGACATCACGCCTTCCTGGATCTCTCGACTAAGATTTCGCAAGTCAGAGAGGCCAGCGGCCAGGGTGGGTTGGCCCGCCAAGCCGGCCTCGTGCACCGACCGGCTAAGAACCGATTGGTTGATGACAAGTTCGCCGACAAGGTTGATGAGCCGATCGACATGATCTGTATCGACGCGAAGACTTGCCCGAGGCGTTGGTGCAGCGGTGGCGGGACCGGTCACGCTTGGCAGCGGGGCTGCGGGTGGGGCATCGCTGGCGGGCAAATGCGCGGGCGCAGCAAAGGTTACCTCCTGCAGGCTGGTGATCTCAAGTTTGCAAAGATCTGCGACAAAGTCGAAGGCCTGGCGGATGTCATCTTCGCAAAGCGCGCCCTCCAGATCGATCTGCCAGTCAAGCAGCAAGATCTCTGGATCAAGGTCGTCCAGAGCAGGCAGACGATTTAGGTTCGGTCGCGCGTCAAGATCGCCCAGACCAGCCAGTTCTCGCAGGATGTGAACCGGGTCATTGCCGGATTCAAGAAATCCGGCCGCCGGGGCGAAGCCGATCCGCCATTTTTTGCGGCCGGAAAGGGTATCATCGCCCAGACCCAGACCCAGATCGAACGACAAGGCAAGCGGGGCAAATTCCGGTGGCGCCTCATCTTGGTTGTTGGATACCCCTTGGTTTGAAAGCGAAGCCGACAATCTTGCCAAAAGATCCGTCCCTGAGGACGGTGCAAGGTCTTCTCCGGTGCGGGCCGCGCGGACATGGTCTGCCAAATGGTCCGCTGCACGCTGAAGCAAATCACTAAGGTCCTGAGTAACCCCAAGACGGCCTGCACGCATGGCATCAAGCGTGTTTTCATAGGCATGTGCGAAATCAACCAGGGCATTAAACCGAAATGCCGCCGCGCCGCCCTTTATCGAATGTACAGCGCGGAAAATGGCGTTGATGGTTTCGCTGTCGACCTCGGTCGGAGAGCCTTGCCCGCCGATCTGGATCAAACCATCGTTCAGTGCCTCGAGCAGGTCGTCACACTCTTGAAAGAAGGTCTCTTTGATGTCGGATACGCTTGCCATGGTCAGATGCTGGCGATCCGGCGGATGGCACCGATCAGACGCTGGTCATCAAAAGGCTTGACGATCCAGCCGGTGGCACCGGCCTCTCGGGCACGGCTTTTCAGCTCGGGCGCGCTTTCCGTCGTCAGAACAAGGATTGGACGTCTTGGCCGTACAGTCCCGCGCCGCACAGCTTCGATCACACCAAAGCCATCCAGCCGGGGCATGTTGATATCCGTGATGACGACATCGGGATCAACCTCTGCCATACGGTCAAGCCCGTGCAGGCCATCATCTGCCGTGTGCACTTCGAATCCTGCAGCGCTTAGGCTGCTTTTCAGCATTTCGCGCATGGTGCGGGAATCGTCTATGGCCAAAATACGAAGGGTCATGAAGGGCACTCCTGTGAAAGCTCGGGGAACAACAGCCCGAGGTTGGCCATATCGTGGCGCAGCGCGTCCGATGCGGTCAGGTGGAACGGCTGGCCATCGGCCCGCCATTGCGTTGCGGCGACAAACAAGACCTGCGCCACCAAGACGCCGATGCTTTGCAGCGCCTTGCCGTCGATGTGGATCGCGTGAAAGCGGCGGGAAAGCAGGGTTTCATGCAGGCCGCTGGCATCAGAATTATCGAGTCGCTCAGGCAAAATGAGATCTGGTGGCATCCTTCACTCCTCGAACAAGGTGATTTCGCCAGCCATCGGGCTGGGCAAGTCTTGAGGGACGCCCTCAAGGTTGGGGCTGGGTTGGATCAGCATCTGGCGCACCAGACCAGAGGCGGGCCAGAACCGAAGCCTGCGCGCCATTGTGCCGCCCAGGCTCTCGGCAACGCAGGTGATGCCTTCAGTGTCCAGAAACTGTCGCGCGAATGCGGCATTCCGATCACCGATGGGGCCAAGGTTGGCATCCATTTGGCTGCCACCAAACAACTTCGCCTCAAGCCGGGATTTCTGCGCACCGCTCTTGAGCAGCGCGTTAATCAAAAGCTCCATCGCCTGTGCGCCATAGCGAAACCCGGCCCCGCCCACGGGATTTTCCGCAGATATTGGCAACAGAAAGTGGTTCATCCCGCCCAGGCGCGCCACAGGGTCATAAAGACAAGTGGCGACACAGGAGCCCAGAACCGTTGTGAGCATTTCTTCTGGGTCGGTGGAGATGTGAAACGAACCTTGCAGGACATGGATTGTCTTGCTTGACCTTTCCAAGGTTTGGGGCGGTTTGGCATGATACATCTTTGCTGCCCAGATCAGAAATCTTGCCACATGGCGGCGGGTTGAGATGCCGATTTGACGGCACGAAAGGCCACCCCCTCGCGTGCGGCTTTAGGAGGGGCGGGGGCTGGTGCGGCTTCTTCTTTTGGCAGATGATCGCCGGCTGATGCTTGTTCGCGAACGGCGGCTGTGTTATTCGTCTGGCCTAGCGACGGGGACCGCCGCGCTGTGGGCATGACAAGAATCTCGGATGCCGCCTGCAGCGTCGCAGTGCTGGTGGCAAAAAGCCCATCTGCCTGCGATTGTGCCGAACTCGCCTCTTCGGCATTGGTCTTTGCACCCAAAGCAAGCTGCTGAAGGTCCCTAAGGATTTCCGACATCCCCATTCTGTGATCTTGCACTCCTTGGATGAGTTGATCCATTCGGCCAGATGCCAACGAAATGGCCCCAACCATTTGCTGCAGGGCCGCGCTGGACTTTGCGACCAGATCGACGCCATGCCGCACATGCCCATTGCCTGCGTCGACCAGCTGGCCAATTTCGCGCGCGGCGGTTGATGCCCGCTGTGCCAGCGCGCGCACCTCGGCGGCGACGACGGCAAAACCCCGACCCGCATCACCGGCGCGTGCGGCCTCTACCCCGGCATTCAGCGCCAGAAGGTTGGTTTGAAAGGCAATTCCCTCAATCACTTTGAGGGTATTGGTAATCTGGCCGGAAGAGGCGGCGATCAAATCCATTGTGCTGCGGGTTTGGGTCAGGACCGGATGGCTGGCTTCTGCGGTGCTGCGCGCCAAAGTCACTGCCTCGCCTGCCTCAGCAATTGCTGTCGCAGCGGTCAGCGCGATTTTCTCGACCTTGGATGTGCTGGCGGCAAGTGTCTCCAGGCCTGACAAAATCAGTTGGCCTTGATGTTTTAGGCTACCAGCTGTTCCCGCCAAGCCTTTTGCTTGTCCATGCAAGGGGCTGAGCTGATCGTTCAGGGCGGCAAAGCCTTTGGTCAAATTTTGCGCGGCCTGATTGAAGCTGCGGCGCAGGGGTTCCAGCGGTTCGGGCAGTGCGCCCTCAACAAGGGCTGGTATTTCCCCAACCGCCAGCAGGCGCAGACCTGTTTCCAGATCATCAATCTGTTTCAGGGCATGGGCATCAAGGCCATGGTCCTTTGTCGCAGATGTTACGATTTCGGCAGAAGGCAGCTTTGGCACTTCCAGTGCCAGAAAAACCCAGCGCTCTTGCCCCCTTTCGGCCGAGCCGTGTTTGACCAACCGCGTCATCAGGTGCAGCGAAGTCCCGATCCGGGTTTGGAATGTAATGGTGCGGTCGGTCGATTCTGCGTCATTCTGCGAGGGCAATGGCATGCCCAACAAGGAAAGCGGTAGGGACTGCCCCACACCGTAGCCCGTTGCGCGTTGAAACCTTTGGTTGGCCGCGATGACAAGGCCACCTCGGTCCAGAACTGCGGTTAAAAGCCAGCCTTGCACCGCGCCAACCAAGCTGGCCGTTTCAGCTGATTCCCGCGCCGCGGCAAGATCAGTCTGGTCTGGCGCGGGCCTGACGGGGTCTGTTGTGTTGGCAAAGAGGCTGGGTGCGAAAAGCGGCGATCTGTCTGGCGTGGGCACGTCCGTCGCCGCGAGGGAGGGCCTAAACATGGCGGCCTTGCCACCCAGCACCACGGCGCGGCGCAGCATCAACAGGGCAAGAATAGCCGACCCTGCCGCGGCACCTGCCAGCAAGATGGATGCGGCAGGAACCCATTGGGCAATTGCACCGAAGGTAAGGCCGACGGCGACCCCAGCCCAACCAAGGGGCGAGGCACCAATGCCTGCATCTACTCCGCTCCATGCCATCTTTTGCTCTGTCCCTTCGTGCGCGACCACGAAAACCGTCGTGGTTGGCCCGGTCAAATCCCGGGCGCCCGCGCCGATTCGTCTGAGACAGAGATTTGGACAAAAGACTTAAGGCATGTTGAACACAGGCCTGACCTCTGGCCCTTACATCGCCAGATTATGCGAAAACGGTCAGCACCTGCGCGCGCCGCTTCTTCCTTTTTGCGGCCTCGGGCACCGTCGCGGTTTCCGCCGGATAACCGACGGGCAAGATCATCACGGCTTTCTCTTCTGCCGGGCGTCCGCACATATCGGGCAGGAATTTCATCGGATTCGGCGTATGTTCGAGACAGCACAACCCCGCCTGATGCAGCGCGGTAATCAGCATGCCCGTGGCGATGCCCACACTTTCGGGAACGTAGTAGTTCTTGTAGCGTGCTCCGTCCTCGGTCACCCCAAAGCGCTGGGCAAAGACAACGATCAGCCAAGGCGCGTCTGTGAGATGGGGCTTCATGACACCCGTGCCAATCGGTTCCAGCGCGGCCAGCCATTCATCGCCCGCACCGCCTGCATAAAAGGCGCGCTCTTCTTCCTCGGCGGCCTCGCGAATGCGGGCTTACATCGCCGGATCGGCGATGGCAACAAAGTGCCAAGGCTGGTGATTGGCCCCTGAAGGCGCAGTGCAGGCGGCTTCGATACAGGCGGTGATGATCGCCTCGGGGACGGGTCGTATTGCGTAGTCACGCACGGAGTGGCGCTTTTTCATATAGTCGCGGAACGCAAGCGCATCCGCCAATGCCTGTTCGTCAGGTTTCTGCACCCGGTCTGGCAATGGCAGGGCCTGATAGGCCAGTTCTCCCTTGCGATACATCAGCCGCCCCCTATCAACGCCCCTGCAGCAAAGACCAAAGCACCGCCCAGAACCACTTGCAAGGCCGCGCGCAGGAATGGAGTTTCCATGAAACGGTTCTGAATCCAGGCGATGGCCCACAATTCGACAAAGACCACGATCATCGCAATCGCTGTGGCAGTCCAGAATTCGGGGATGAGATAGGGAAGCGCATGGCCCAAGCCGCCGACCGTGGTCATGACGCCACTGGCCATACCGCGTTTCCACGGGCTGCCCCGGCCCGAAAGGACGCCATCATCATGGGCGGCCTCGGTAAAGCCCATGGAAATGCCCGCCCCGACCGAGGCCGCAGCCCCGACAAGGAATGTGGTCCAGGTGTCATGAGTGGCAAAGGCGGTTGCAAAGATGGGGGCAAGCGTCGAAACCGATCCGTCCATCAGCCCTGCCAGACCGGGCTGAACCCATGTAAGAATGAACTGACGCCGCGCTCCGGCGTCTTCGCTGGCCTTTTCACCATCGGTCAGGTGCTGGGCTTCCAACGCGCCAGCATGTTCAGCGTGGCCTGATTCTGCGGCGGCCAGATCACCCAGCAACTTGCGCGTTGCCGCATCAGACGTCTGACCTGCCGCGCGGGTGTAAAAGGCGGCGGCTTGTTCTTCCATCGCTCTCGCTTCGGCGCGCATGGCGTCAAGCCCCAGCGTTTCGTTCAGCCAAACCGGTTTGCGGGCGTAAAAGCCTGCAACATGTTCGCGCCGGATCAGCGGGATGACTTGCCCGAAACGGGCTTGATGCAGGTCGATCAACTGGCGGCGGTGCTCGTCTTCTTCCGCAGCCATCCCGTCAAAGACCGCAGCAGAGGCTGGAAATTCCGCCCGAAGACGTTCGGCATAAAGCCGATAGATGCGGGCATCATCCTCTTCGGATGAGATCGCCAGCGCCAGAACCTCTTGCTCAGTCAGGTCTGAAAAGCGGCGGCGCGATGAAATGGATGAAAGCATGAAGCTTCTCTCTTTGGGACGATATCCAGTTAAATCTATGGCAAAGCAATAGCAAAGGGGCCGGGCGTCGGAGGCCTGCGCAGGGGCTTATTGGCGATGAAAGTGGCAGCAAGGGCCGCTATATTGCGGGTTTGAAACCGCGCTGCGGCCCAAAGTTCTGGCCTTGACCCCTGCTTTGGCATAAGCGGCAGGAATATCCTTTGACCCGGCCCAGCCTTGACGAACCAAAGAACATCTTCAGCACCTGTGCTTGTGATTGGTGCCACCGGGCGGGTGGGGCGGATGCTGTGCCACCACTGGCAGCACGATGTGACCTCACCCGCGTTAACGATGACGTCGCGCAGCCCATCCACCGTGCCCGACATGCTTTGCTGGTCGCCACTGGACGGGCCGCACGGGTTGTTGAACCATCTTGCCCAAAGGGGCGCGGATCAGGTGCCTGCGGCGATGCTGGTGCTTGCCGGCGTGACCCCTGGCGCGGGCGTTCCTGACGAGGCACTTGCCGGCAATCGCGCATTGGCAGAGGCCAGTTTGCACGCGGCCAGCGCGGCTGGGATCCGCCGGGTGCTTGTCGCATCATCCTCGGCCGTTTACGGCGTTGACCCGCATGGCGCAGCTTTTGCCGAAACCACGCAAGCGCGCCCCTTTTCGGCCTATGGCAAGGCCAAACTTGAAATGGAAATCGCTTGTCAACTGGCCCGTGAGCGCGGGCTAGAGGTTTGCGCCTTGCGTATTGGCAATGTCGCTGGCGCGGATGCGTTGCTGGGGCCGCTGACCGGGCAAAGTGCCGTCGGGGCAGAGCCGCTTGCAATTGATGCCTTTGCCGATGGGATGGGCCCGCTTCGCTCTTACATCGGGGCGGCAACCATGGCGCGGGTGATTGCGGCGCTGGTCCGCTATTCCGCCCCGCTGCCCAAGGTGCTGAACATTGCCGCGCCAAACCCCGTGCGGATGATGGCGCTGGCCGAGGCAGCGGGCTGGCCGGTTCGGCGGGTCACCGCCCCCGAAACTGCCCGCCAAAGCATTACGCTGGACTGCAGCCTTCTGAACGGTCTATGCCCCATGTCCAGCACTGACAGCCTGCCCGAGACCATGGTGCAGCAATGGAAAGCGACCTGGCCCTAATGCCTTTTTGGAAACGCCTTTTCGATATCGCGGGCGCATTGGCCCTGGCGCTGCCGCTTTTGCCAGTGGTCGGGTTTACGGCGCTTGTCATTCTGGTGCTTGATGGCCGGCCGGTCTTTTATGTCTCGGAGCGCATGACCACTGCGACACGGGGCTTTGCGCTTTGGAAGTTTCGCACCATGCGGCCCGATGCTGCGGACAGCGGTGTTTCTGGCGGGGACAAGGCGGCGCGCATCACGCGCACGGGTGCGTTTCTAAGACGCTCACGTCTGGATGAAGTCCCGCAACTTTGGAATATTCTGAAGGGCGATATGTCTTTCGTTGGCCCGCGCCCACCCTTGCGGCGATATGTCGAAGACTATCCCGAGCTTTATGGAAAAGTTTTGCAATTGCGCCCGGGTGTTACCGGGCTTGCCACCATGATCTATCACCGCCATGAAACCCGGCTGCTGGAACCTTGCCAGACGGCGGAGCAAACCGACGCGCTTTACCGCCGTGCCTGTGTTCCGCGCAAGGCGCGCCTTGACTTGATTTATCAGTCCCGGCAAAGCCTTTGCTTTGATATCTGGATCCTGTTTCGAACGGTGCTTCGCAGGAAAACGGGCAAGTCCCCATCGTCGGCTGGGTAAAATCGCGGCTCAAGCTGAGTTGTGATTGCCAGACAAGGGCCTATGGTGCTTGCGTTGAATTCGCAGCGGCAAAGCGGCGCGCAGACTACCGGCACACGAAAGTGATTTGCTTTCCATAGTTGATAGCGCGCAGATTACACACGCATTTTCAAATATCAAAACTCCGAACGCTTAACGCTCTGCTGAGCGATCAAGGATTTCAGAATGCGGCCGATCAAGTTTACCCCTAATGGCGTCTATGATCGCTAAACGTATGAGTGCCCGATAAGTTCGGCGCTCGCGTAGATCGAGTTCACGCCCCTTTGTTATCCATCGTGTTAGAAGAGCCAACATAATTGGCCAGAAAAAGAATGGTCCAATGGCCAACCGATACACCAGGAAAAGATTGCGATGATGATAATACGTTTTCCAGAATGGGCGCATCGCCGTCCCATGCAGCGCTGTCTCGCACTCGTGTTCAAACCGAACCCTGGGATCAAAGGCATTCGGCAGCCCCGCACGTGCCAGACGCAGAGTGTAATGGACATCGTCACCATAGATGAACATCCGCCCTTCTGGATAGCCGCAATTCTCTACGGCAGTCCGTGGGATAAACTGACCCACGAATGACCCCCCGTCGACCTGCAGAGGGAGTGTAGCATCGTAAGCAGCGTCGGATATGTGAAAGGCGTGTCGTCCGCCAAGCAGAAGGAAAGTGTCGCGAAACACATCGCCGTGCCAGAACGGATTGCGCCAGGGCCGATTCATTTCGCAAACCTGCCCGTTAGGAAAGAAAACTGCTGCCAGCACAGCCCCAAGGGGGCGTGGCAGTGTGGCACGAAAGGCTGATATGGCACCTTTCAACGGCCGCGCGTCGTCGTCCATGACCAAATACCAGTCAGGATCAAATCGCGCCTTTGCCTCGCGCATGCCAGTCTCGAAGCCCTGTGCGCCGCCACCGTTCACAGCTTGCTCTAACACTATCAGGCGATCACTCTGAATGGCAAGAAGCCAGTCTCTGGTACCATCGGTTGAGCCGTTGTCGACTATCAAAATCTGGTCGAGCGGCTCGTCCAAGAGCCGCAGCACCGTGCGCCGGAGCTTCTCGAACCTGTTGTATGTAACAACGATAGCGCAGATCTTGCTAGTAGGCATTTGACTGTCGGTTCTGTTATGGACGGAATGCGAGTGCGGGTTCGCTGATATACACAATTTTGAACCCCACCGACTCATTAGCGCACAGAAAGAAGGGGGTCCATTTGATAGCGCAGCAAACACGCAATAAATCGCCAAGTTAACCGTTTATTTCTTCCTTTTAACAGGCGAGAAGCCGCGAAAATTCGAAAAAGCCACTGCTGTGGCATTTTTGAAAGCTTGAGTTTCGCATGGAAACTATAAGCCACATCGGGCACCACACCTTGGGTACTAAGTCGCTTCAGCGTCATCCCCCATTTCTAGAGGGGTGCGGTCGTAGAACTCACGCGGCCATTTTCAGTTTCTGGGCGGGGGTTATTCCGCCGATGCCCATGTTCGGGCGGTCGTTGTTGTAAGTCCAGAGCCATTGTGTGGCGAAATCCTGAGCCTCCTCGATGGTTTCGATGATGTATTTGTCCAGCCATTCGTGCCTGATAGTGCGGTTATAGCGCTCGATATAGGCGTTCTGCTGGGGTTGACCGGGTTGGATGTGTTGGATGGTAACCCCTTGTTTCTCGCCCCACTCCAACAATTTGCCACTGATGTATTCCGGGCCGTTATCCACCCTTATGGTGCCCGGCTTGCCGCGCCATTCGATGATGCGATCAAGGCTCCGGATCATGCGCTCAGCGGGCAAGGAAAAGTCGACCTCGATGCCCAGGCCCTCGCGGTTGAAGTCGTCCAGCACGTTCAACAGCCGGAACTGGCGGCCATCACCCAGCCGGTCGTCCATGAAGTCCCCTTGCGGCGTTTGAAGGCAAACGCCTACCGGGCAACGCATCGACCAGGTCATGTTTGGCGCGTCCGGCACGGCCAAAGCATCAGGCTTGTCACGCTTCAAACGCTTGCGGGGTTTGATCCGCAGGTTCAGTTCAAGCGCGCAATATATGCGATAGACCCGCTAGTGGTTCCACGGATGGCCCTTCACATTGCGTAAATGTAGGAAACACAGGCCGAACCCCCAAGTTTTGCGGGCATCCCTCAAGCCGAAAAGCAGATCGGCAATCTCTTCGTTCTCGGCCTTCAGCTTCGGGCCATAGCGATAGCAGGTGTCGCTGACCCCGAATGTGCGGCAGGCCACGGCTATGCTGACCCCGCGTTGCTCCACCGCCGTTACGGCCATCTCTCGGCGCTGAGATGGCCCCGTCACTTTTTTCCAAGGGCTTCATTCAGCAATTCGTTCTGCATGCTGAGTTCGGCGAACATCTTCTTCAGCCGCCTGTTCTCATCCTCGAGCGCTTTGGTCTGCGCGATCATCGATGCATCCATCCCGCCATACTTCGCCCGCCACTTGTAAAACGACGCCGTGCTCATGCCATGCTCCCGGCAAAGCTCGGCCACAGGCATACCACCCTCGGCTTGGCGCAGGATCGCAAGGATCTGGGGTTCGCTATATCTCGTCATCTTCATCTGAATCTCCTCATGCATCTTGCCGAGAAGATTCTACTTCTGCCGCCCCTTACTTTCGGGGTGTATTACCACCACATATTCAACATAGCGCCGAATCTCCTACAATTGGATTTCGCTGTGAGCCAAACCAACCAGAAAAGGGCCGGTGACATCACCTATGTCTGGACGTAGGAGGACTGGGTTTATCTGGCGGTCTTACTGGACCTGCATTCACGACTGGTGATCGGCTGGGCAATCAGTAACCGCATAAAGAAGGACTTGGCGATCCGCGCCCTGAACATGGCCATCGCTCTGCGCAGCCCACCCATGGGATGCATTCATCACACCGACAGGGAAAGCCAATACTGTTCCCAAGATAACCAGAAAATCCTGCGCAATCATGGACTGGTGGCGTCAATGATTGACAAAGGCAATTGCTATGATAACGCCGCCGTCGAGAGCTTCTTCAAATCCATCAAGGCCGAACGGGTCTGGCGCAGGAACTGCCAGACCCGTTGAGACGTCGAAGTTGCCATCTTCGAATACATCAACGGCTTCTACAATCCACGCCGCAGACACTCAGCCTTGGGCTGGAAAAGCCCGGTGGCTTTCGAACGAAAGGCCGCTTAACATTAGCAACTGACCGGAACAGAACCGGGCCACGTCCATTTTCTGCTGGCCTGCCATAAGTATCAGCTTATAGAATGCTGATAGAGAAAAATTTTTCCCTTTGGGACCCGGGCCAAGCTGGGTTTTTGGTGCAGCCTCCTTGACGCCACATTCAGAGAGTTGGCAAATACAATAAATCGACTCGGCAGCTCTAGGCTTTGATTTGCCTCACTCGAGCCTTTGACCCCGCGCTTATCTTTTGGGAGACACCATGACAAAACACGTTCTGATGGTGGGAGCTGGGCTGTCCGGTGCTGTTATCGGTCGCAAGCTAGCCGAGGCAGGCCACCGTGTTACCGTGTGCGATGTGCGCGACCATATCGCCGGAAATTGCCACACGACCCGCGACGCATCTTCAGGCGTCATGGTGCATGTATATGGCCCGCATATCTTTCATACAGACGATACCGAGGTATGGGACTATGTGAACCGGTTCGAAAGCTTCGAGCCCTACAAAAACAGGGTAAAGACCACCTCGCAGGGTGCGGTCTATTCCTTGCCGGTGAACCTGCACACGATTAACCAGTTCTTCGGCCAAACGCTGCGCCCAGACGAAGCGCGAGTATTTTTGGAAGCTAAGGCGGATACCAGCATTACCGACCCACAAAGCTTTGAGGATCAGGCGCTTCGATTTGTTGGTCGCGATCTTTATGAAGCCTTCTTCAAAGGGTATACCATTAAACAATGGGGCTGTTCAC
This sequence comes from Paracoccaceae bacterium, assembly GCA_021741465.1. GTDB lineage: Bacteria > Pseudomonadota > Alphaproteobacteria > Rhodobacterales > Rhodobacteraceae > Tabrizicola_A. Next base: position 16,609 of record JAIOXV010000003.1, on the reverse strand, counting down.
CGACAGCGCTTCCCGCCTCGATCTTGAAGCGGCTTCCCGTGCGGTTCAACTATGATGACAACTACTTTTTCCACAAATTCCAGGGCATGCCGCGAGAGGGCTATACCGCGATGATCGCGCGTATTCTGGATCATGAAAACCTCACCGTCGAGTTGAACCGCCCGGTTACCCGCAATGATGCCGCAGCCTTCGACCACACGTTCTATGCCGGTCCGATCGATGGCTGGTTTGACTACAGACTGGGCCGGCTTGGCTATCGTACCTTGGACTTTGAACGCTTCACCCATCAGGGCGACTATCAGGGTTGTGCTGTGATGAATTACGGCGATGTCGATGTGCCCTATACCCGAATCACTGAACACAAGCACTTTGCCCCTTGGGAAAGCCACGAAGGCTCTGTGCTTTACCGCGAGTTTTCGCGCAGCTGTGGCCCCGATGACATCCCTTACTATCCGATCCGGCAAGTCGCCGAAAAAGAACTACTGGCCGCGTATGTCGATAAGGCCAAAGGCGAACAGAATGTCACCTTCGTTGGCAGGCTTGGCACCTACCGCTATCTTGATATGGATGTCACTATCCGCGAGGCACTGGACTGCGCAAGCACCTATCTTGCCGCCCTGTGCGCCAAAACTCCGATGCCCGCCTTTACCGTCGATCCGCTTTAACTAAGCGCGATTTTGCGGGCGATCCGCGAGTCGGCCATAGCCAGCGGCTTAGCCGTAGCTGGATCGTGACAAAACCTCTGGGTTGGGGGCGGCTTGGGTTGCCGCGGAGCCTAACCACAATGCCAGCCCGAATAATTTGCCGATAAATTTGACGTTCGGGCAGCTAAGCTACTCTCCATTCCTTGCTAAGGATCTAGCGCTTTTTAAACTCTTTGAGCCGCACTGGGTTTGCCGGAGGCGGATTGTCGTTGGTTATGCGGCCATGGCTTCAGTTTCCAGAGCTGCGTATAAGTTTGTCTATGCTTCTACTGGCGGGATGTTCCCGATGGGCTCGAGGAGGCGGTGGTTGTTGAACCAATGTAACCATTCCAGCGTCGCGTATTCAACGGCTTCGAAGTTGCGCAATGGGCCGCGACGATGGAGGGCTTCGGCTTTGAACAGGCCATTGATCGTCTCGGCCAGCGCGTTGTCATAACTGTCGCCGACCCTGCCGACTGAAGGCTCAATGCCCGCCTGGGCCAATCGTTCGGTGCATTTAATCGACAGATATTGGCTGCCGCGGTCGCTTTGGTGAATGAGCCCCATCCGCTTGGTCGGGCGGCGTTCATGGATGGCCTGTTCGAGGACACTGAGAACAAAGGCTGCATGGATAGAGGTGCTGAAGCGCCAGCCGACGATGCGTCGGGCATAGGCGTTGACGTCAGATACGCGACATAGACGAAGCCTTTCCAAGTAGCGACGTAGGTGAAGTCTGAAACCCACAACATGTTCGGCGCGGGCACGCGGAACTGGCGATTTACCTTGCCCAGCGGGCACGGCAGCGTCTTTTCGAGATCTCTGTCTTGTGCGGCTTGCCCCGGATAATGCCTTCAATTCCTATGCTCTTCGTCAGCCTGGCAACTATGCAACGGGCAATCGCGAAGCCCTCCCGCCGCAACTGCTGCCAGACCTTGCGCACGCCATAGACCTGCCAGTTCGCATCGAAAACCCGCTGGATCTCAGGGCGAATCGCTTCATCGCGCTTGGCACGATCCGACAGTCGCATAGGGTCGGCGCGCTTCGTCTGATGGTCATAATAGGTGGCAGGGGCGATCGGCAGTGTCTCGCAGATCGGTTCGACCCGATGCGCACGGCGATTGTCATCGATGAACATGACCATCACTTCTACCGGCGGTCGAACTCCGTCATCGGAAAATACGCGCTGGCCTTGCGAAGGATCTCGTTCGCCTGGTGCAGCTCGCGGTTCTTGCGTTCCAAAGCATTCACGCGCTCGGCCATCTCGCTGGAGGCGCCCGGGCGCTCGCCACTATCGACCTCGGCATTCTTGACCCAATCGTTCAGGGTCTGGGGCGCACAGGCGATCTTCGCCGCGATCGACATGATCGCTTGCCAACGCGATCCACGCTGACCCGCATTGTCGAAGAGCAGGCGCACAGCACGTTTGCGCACTTAAGGGGAAAACTTGTTCGTCGTCTTGCTCCTGACGCTCCATCCTCCTGATGAGTTGGAGCCTCCGGCAAACCATGTGCGGTTAAGGCAGTGACAAAACCGCTACAGTTCCAGCGCAGCACCCGTGGATCCGTTTTGTGTGTCGACAATTACCTCAATTCGAAAATAGTGCTATGTTCAAAGTAGCGCGAATATCCTATGCGTGCCTACAACAACTGTTTCGAATTGTATAATCCCCATGCAAGCCATTTGCCACATTGGCCACCACAAAACGGGCACGACCACGCTTCAGACCTATCTGTCGCAAAATTCTCACAAACTTTTAGAGTCGGGCATCCTTTACCCCTGGGTCGAAACCCAAGGTGCTGCTCACGCGCTTGCAAAGGCTATGGGAAACGGCGACCGGCAAGAGATTTTGCCGTTCAACGTGCGCGAAGCTCACAACGCTTTGGCCTTCCGGATGCTAGCGGATGCCACACCAAATTGGCAGGTGCCAATCTATCACCCAAATCTGCCACACTCCCGCCAGATGTTGTCTGGCCTGGAAAATCAAATCAAAGCGCTGCAGCCAAAAACCATTGTTATCTGTTCGGAAGTGATGTCGCATTTTGGCAAGACCGCGCCGAACTTGATCATCCGGCTGCGCAATCAAGGCCTTCGGGACGTCGATCAGTTTAAATTGTGGTGCACGCTGCGCCGTCCGGACGAGCAGCTGGTAAGTTGGCACGGACAGCAAGTCCGTTTTGGTCAATCCCCTGCACCGCTAACGGATACCCAAGAGGGGCTGAAGCTGAATTGGATCCATGTGGATTATCGCAGTGTTATCGAACCATGGCTTAACCTGATCCCCGAAACTGATTTGGTTTTGCGGCCATATCGTGAGGTCATGGCGGAAGGTGGATCGGTTGAGGATTTCATGCATCATGCCGGATTTTCTGCACCAAGAAAAATGCTAACGGCACAAAGCCTGAATATCAGCTTCAAGCCCGGAGTCGTCGTCTTGCTGCGTTTGGCCAATGGTCAGCTTCCCGCGCCCCAAGCGCGGCATCTGATGTCAGAGATCGATCGGTTGACCGAAGGCATGCAGCTGTTCAGAAGCTCAGAGGTTGAATTTCTTGGGCCACAATCTCGTGCAAAGTTGGTGGACCATTTTGCGCCAATACATAACTGGCTGTCGCATATTACTGGCCGGAGCGCATTCTTTTCCGATATTGCCGACATGTCGGTTTGTCACCCGGTCTCTGAACACGATGCCCTACAGGGCTTGCTTGACCAGCTGACCCAACAGCGGATAGGCCAAATATCCGATCCCGCTATTAGAGACTTTCTTACGCGCTTACGCAAAGTCGGCGTGCGCGTCTAGACCACTAAAAAGGACTCCACCCCATGGGCCGCGATAGCCTCACCCCTTTGCAAGGACTGCTTTGGCCAGAATATGGCATTTCAACCAACATCGATCTTTATGTGCATATCTCTGGCCTGGTGTCGCTGTCGATGAGCGAAAAAAGCCTTACCTTCGCCAAAGACGGAGTCGCGGCGTTTGACACATCGGCGAACATGTTAAACCTCGGAAAATGGCGGCGCCACTGCGGCTTGAACGATCTTAAGCTACAACTCGAGGGCGCGGGGGAGTTCTACATCGAAGTGTTCCAAGTGCTGCAAAATTCGTCGCGCAAACGGCTCTATACCGAAGTAGCTAGGCTGTCGTTGGGCACCTCACTTGTGCTGGACCTAAGCCAGAATATCACTGACGAATGGCAAGGCTGCGTCGTGTTTTTCTTGCGGGCTTTGGGGCGGGCCAAACTGACTGCGGCTACTTGGGTTACTGAAGACGCCCCGCGGCAGCTGCCAAGTCTTGCCTTGTCTATCACTACATTCAAGCGCGAGGCGGCGGTCCAGACCAGCGTCGAACGCTTCAAGCACTTTATGACCAAGACCCATCTTGCCCCGTATTTGCATCTGATCGTGGTCGATAACGGGCAAAGTGCCAATATCGCGACATCAGAGCATGTTACGGCAATCGAGAACGCCAATCTTGGCGGATCGGGTGGATTTTCGCGCGGGCTGCTGGAGGCTGAAAGCAGAGGCGCCAGCCATTGTTTGTTCATGGATGATGATGCCTCGATCAACATGGGCGCCATAGAGCGAACCTGGAATTTTCTGGCCTATGCCGAAAACACAAAAACTGCGGTGGCTGGTGGCATTACCATGGCCAATCAACCTTGGGCGCTTTGGGAAAGTGGCGCAACCTTTGACCGCGTCTGCCGTCCGCTTTGGGGAGGCACAGATTTGCGCAGCACTGAGCAGGCGCTAGCGATGGAACATGGATCAACTGGGGCAAAGCCGCATAATTTCTATGGCGGTTGGTGGTATTTTGCCTTCCCGATCAAGCAGATAACCTATCATCCTTTCCCGTTCTTCGTGCGGGGCGACGATGTCAGCTTCTCGCTTGCGAACGATTTCGAAATCGTCACCTTGCCTGGGGTGGTTTGCTTCCAGGACGCCGACTTTTCCGATAAAGAGTCTCTGCAGACGCTGTATCTTGATTTACGCAGCCACTTGGTCAACCATCTCGCCCTCCCGCAGATGGATATCGGCAGGTGGGGCGTGGTTGGGATTGCCGCCCGCTTCTTTGCGCGCAGCATGATGCAGTGCCACTATGATTCGCTGGCAGCGCTCAATCTGGCGGTCTCGGATGTTCTCCGCGGACCGGCGTTCTTTGCTGCCAATTGCGACATGGCCGAACGTCGGGCCCGTCTGGGCAAGATGCGTCAGACCGAGGCTTGGCGCCCGCTCGAGGGTGCGCCGCCTGCATCGCGCCGCCGCTTCGACCCACGCGGCAGCCGGTTCTGGCTTCTGGTGATGAAATATTCGCTCAACGGCATGTTTTTGCCACTCTTCGGTTTGTGGGGAAATCAGGTCACGCTGAAATCCGGTCAGCGCGGACAGCTGCACGAGATCTGGGGGGCGTCACAGGTGACCTATGTCAATGCCGATGGCTCCCAGATGTTCATTGTGCGTCACTCGAAGGCACGGGCCCTGCGCGAGGGGCTGAAGATGATTGCCAACATGACTCGGCTTGCCCTGCAGTTCTCGGACATCCGCGCCTTGTGGCGCAAGGGCTATGCCGATCTGACCACGCAAGGGTTCTGGACCAAGACGCTGGGTCTGGAAACGCCGCAAGCTGCCGCGCCTGAAAGAACGGCCCCATAACAGGGGCCTGTTTCCACCATGCCGTGCGTGCCGGACAGTCCCTTGGCACAGGGTCGGCCCGGCGTTGATGGGGGGCGGTTGCGGTGACGCAGAGCGAAGAAACTTGTAATACACCATATTTTACTTGATAGTGGGGGCATGAAATCGCTTGTTGCGACCAGAATCAAGTGATCTTAGATCGTGTGGGGGAATAAATATTGAGCAACACAGCGTCGACCGTGTCTGAAACGGACATGATATTTTCTTCGCACGGCCTCAGATTTCCTCCGGAGCCCCGCTTCATTACTCCAAAGAAGGCTCAAAGCCTACGCTCTGGAAAATATGAGTGCCGTGAGGCTGACGCGGTGCGCGCGATTGTCAAACCCGATGACACTGTATTGGAGCTTGGTGGGGGCATCGGCTTCATGTCGACGTTTTTGTCAAAAGTCTGCAATGCTCGTGAAATACATACGTTTGAAGCCAATCCTGCGCTTATTCCCTATATCAAGCGGGTTCATTCAGAGAATAACGTCACCAACGTGCAATTATACAATGCTCTGCTGGGACATCAAAGCGGCAAGGCGCGTTTCTATGAGCGGCAGAATTTTCTGGCATCGTCGCTTGAAGAAAATCCTTCGGGATTGAACAGCCCGGTGATTGAAGTCCACGAATTGGATGTTATTGAAGCGAATTTGCTTATTCCCAGAATAAATCCCAGTGTTTTTGTGTGCGACGTTGAAGGCGCGGAGGTCGAGATTTTTTCAAAACTTGATCTTTCGAGTTTCCGTGCCGTCGTGATCGAATTGCATCCGCAATGGATAGGAGAGCAGGGCGTCAAAGTTGTATTTGACGCATGCAGCGCTGCCAATCTTACCTACTATCCCGCCGCTTCAAACAGGAAGGTGGTCGCGTTCATGCGTCACTGGTGAGCAGTTCTGTCTGAATTCATTATTCAGACAGAACTGCTCAAGCCACACACTCAAGCGTCAATTGTCGGTAACTCGCTTTCGGGCGAGTCAGGTATGCTTAATTTTCCCCGAATCCTGTCTCCATCGAAAATAGCGGCGACACGTTCCAAATAGAACTGACTCTGCTGATAGCGTCCCTTGTAGGATTGCTTCGAAACGAAGGAACGCGAGAAGCGTTGCATATTGTGCTTGCCCTGTGAAAACCGGTTGCTTTGCCCTATCCAGTTTTCGCGCTGGCCCGGAAACTCGCGGATGGCATCCCGGAAGATGTAAAACATCCAGAAGTATGGGTAACTTCCGTGCTTCTGCTCGCATTCAAGCAGAAACTCGCGACCAGGATACTCGCCTTCTTTCAAGTCATACAGGCTGCGGTAGCCGTTATAACCCGTCACAGGTATTGGATTTGCGCGATCCTGAAAGAGGTAGAAAACACAGTCAAGCAGGGTTTGAAGGATGACAGGGTGATTTTGTGCCGTTGCCATGAACCATGATATCAGTTCATGATCACGATTTTCGTTGACCCCCCGGAAAGAGAAGAATCTGTTCTCGCATGTTTCCGTATACAGCCACTCTGACAATGGCTTGAGGCAGAAAGTGGTCGCGTCGGCCCAGACACCACCATATCTGGCCAAGAGCATCAGTCGAATCAAATCCGATTTGCCCGCCCAGCCAAGTTCGACAGAAAGTTTGGAAAAGACGGCTTCCAGATCAAGATCGAGGATTGCATTGGCGTCTTTCAGGCTCAGCGCCCGAACGTCATGATCCGGGTTGAAATGGCGCCAGGTTTGCAGACTTCTCCGGACGACATCGGGAACATCTTCAAAGCCCGAATGCCAAAACATCCAGATGATTTTCGGGATGCCTTGAGCGGTGTCGTTCGGCGGTGGATTCAACGCCTCAAAGTAGCTGTGAAGAGGCGTGTCCCGCACCATGGCCGGGGTGGCTGGCGGTATGATGGGGGCGGCGTGCAAGGATTGGCGCGCGTTTGGGGCTGCGGTGGCTTGTCCGCGATGATCATTGCCTTGTTTCCTGGGGCGCAACCTGTCTGCGTTTCGCGTTTCCACGTCTTGTTTGATCGGTTCCGCGGTTTTGCCATGCAACCGGGCGATGCGGCGCTCACGCAGGAAGGCGGGCCACGCATCTGTGTCATGGTCCAGCAACTGGTTGATCTGCGCACACAGCACCGACACGGCCCGCAGCGCCTCGGCGTCGAAATGATCGGCGGGGTCGAACGATTGTGCCTTGGGCAGAGCTTCGTCAACGGCGCGGTCAAGTTCGGTGCATAGCAGCGGTTTGCCGTCAAAGAACCGGCGGTCGATGTCCATGGCATCTGCGCTGTAGGTGGCGCGGATGCGTTCGGCCAGGGCCTTGTGCAGCATCAGCCGCGTGCCTGTGCCCGTGGGTCTGACTGCCGCCGCAAGAGCCGGGGCGATCTGCCAACCCATGGCATGTCGCACCTTGCGATCGCGCGTGGCAAGCGCGTCCTGCACCAGTTTGATCAGCAGCAGATCCTCGAGGCACAACGATTCATTGGCAGTTGCCACCTCGGAAATCGTAGCGGGATAGTCCGAGCCGAGGCCGGTTTCGATGAAGTCCTGCAGCACCGAGCCGCCCGCCAATTCCGAGCGGATCATCGGACGCAGCCGGAAATGGCCTTTGAAGACCTTGTCCCATTCAGGCAGTTTCCGCGCGTAGAAGAACCAGCCGTTCTTGACGGCCCTGGCAAGAAAATCCTCTGGTGTTCCACCGAAAAGACCCAGTTTCACGTGCTCGGCGAAACTGGAGAGTATCCGGGCCGCATGAGGGCGCACATAGCAGATCACCGCGTGATCGGTGACATGGGGCAGCATGAACTGCTGCAACACCTTGCGGACCGCCCGCGGAGAAGCGCTTTCAAACTCTTCGGCCGAAATCAACGCGACATCGAAATCGCCCTGCCGCAGAAGGTCCGAAATCGTCTGCAGCCCGAGAAATCCTGCAGAGCCCGCCAATATCTTGCCATCGTCCGCATAGGTGTCGAAATGGCGGCGCAGATAGTTGTGTGCCATCCGCCCCGGATACAGAATGCGCCCCCCCGTCAAGGTCACCCGGCCAGTCGCAAAAGCATCCTGGATGCTGGTCGAACCGGTCTTGTGATGGCCGATGTGAAACAGCAACTTGCGACGCGGATGGTCAGGGGGCAGCATAAGATATCCGATCCAGAAATAGGCAGGGCATATAACCATATTTCGTCTCTGTGCGCAACTTACCTGCCAGTGGATCTTTGATCCGACTGCGTGATGCTACGGGTAACCGCCGCGCTCGTTGTCAGGGTGCGCCCATCGCCTGTGCTGAACCCTGGTGTTTCTGACTGGAACGCGGCGGTCGAGGTCAGGTTCCCGCACGGCAGTGCCAAAGGCGGATTGAAGCCATGCCGGGAAACCAGTTGCCTTCTGATCGCCTTGGGGTAACCAGAACCATTCATCCGCGCCTGCAATAAACCAGCGGCCCGGACGCTCGGTGTATTGCGGTTTTTTGTTAGCGCGATGTCCCCAAAATCACGTTGCTTATTTGCAGCATAATCTGGTGCGAAGGCTCTCCAAACTGGGCTTCCTGAATGTCGGGACGCGGAAAGCACGCATAGGGACCGCACGATCAGAACATAGGGACCGCACGATCAGAACATGAAGTCGTCGTTGTCAAAGCTTGGCTGCTGGTATTTTCAAAAACCAACCGGCCCCCGGCAAAGTCGAAGATGCTGTTCGATCCGCTTTGCCGCGCCACCACCATGGCTTCGCTGTAGCTGTTGACAGAGGTCAACAGGGACAGTTCGATATCGTCATCCTCGCCTTCGAAATCCTTGATGCGATCGGTGCCAGAGGAAAAGACGAACCGATCGGCGCCGGTCAGAACGGCATTGCCCGCATCGCCAATCAATACATCGTCGCCCGACCCGCCGTCCATGTAATCGTTGTCCGCGGCCTCGACGATGCGATCATTGCCAGTGCCGTCGAAGGCCCGGTCATTACCCTCTCCGGTCAGGATGGTGTCGTTGCCGCCAAATATCACATCATAGCCACTTTCGTCGGTCAGCACATCGTCTCCTGCGTCGCCAAAGATGGTGTAAGACCCTTTACCCCCTGCAAGGCTGTCATCGCTCGTGCCGCCAGATATCCAGCGGTAATCCCCACGTTTTTAGCGAGATGCAGTCTTAGAACTTACGCGGCCATTTTCAGTTTCACGGCGGGCGCGATGCCGCCGATTCCCATGTTTGGGCGGTCGTTGTTATAACTCCACAGCCATTGCGTGGCGTGGTCTCGCGCCTCCTCGATGCTTTCGATGATATATTGGTCCAGCCATTCATGTCGGATGGTGCGGTTATAGCGCTCAATGTAGGCGTTCTGCTGCGGCTGGCCCGGTTGAATGTGCAGGATAACAACCCCGAGTTTTTCGACCCATTTCATCAGCTTTTCAACGATGTATTCCGGTCCGTTGTCGACCATTATGGTGCATGGCTTGCCACGCCATTCGATGACCCTGTCGAGGCTGCGGATTACGCGCTCGGCGTGCAGCGAAAAGTCTAACTCGATCCCCAATCCTTCGCGGTTGAAGTCGTCCAGCACGTTCAGTAGCAGGAACTGGCGGCCATCGCCTAGCCGATCGGCCTTGAAATCCATCGAACAGGTCATGTTGGGTGCCTCAGGCACCCCCAGCGCATCAGGCTTGTCGCGCTTCAGCAGCCTACGGGGTCTGTTCGTAGGTTCAGCTCCAGCTCGCAATAGACGCGATAAACGCGTTTCTGTTTCCACGGATGACCCTTCACGCTGCACAAATGCAGGAAACACAGCCCGAAATCCCAAGTTTTGCGAGCGTCCGTCAGGCCGACCAGCAGATCGGCAATCTCTTCGTTCTCGTCCTTCAGCTTCGGGCTGTAGCGATAACAGGTCTCGCTGACCCCCAAGGCCCGACAAGCCAGCGTAATGCTGACCTTGTGTCGCGCCACCGCTTTCTCGGCCATATCGCGCCGATGAGACGGCCCCGTCATTTTTTCAAGGGCTTCCTTCAACAAATCCGCATGCATGCTCAGCTCCGCATACATCCGCTTCAGCTGACGGTTCGCGTCCTCGATGGCTTTCATCTGGCTGACCAGTGACGCATCCATGCACCTATACTTCGTCCGCCACTTTTAGAACGAGGTGATGCTGATGCCCTGCCCACTGGACAGATCGGCGACCGGCACACCGCCTTCGGCCTGCCGCAACAGCGTGCTGCAACCGCCTTTGCCCAGAGGGGCTGTCAGCGTGACCAGCGGCGCAGGCTTTGGCAGGGCAGGCGGGGCATAGCGGGCGCGGCGGTTATTGGGCATGAAATGGGCGCGCAAGGTTGCCACTTCGGCCGCGGTAAACCACCCCATACCGCCTTCAACGCCTATCTGGCATTGCGGCAATTCGGGATGTGCTGCCATGCTGCGGCGCAGATTTTCGGGCACCATTGGCAAAATCCAAGTTGTACTCTCCCATATCGATATTGGGCGGGGGGCTTGGCGGAAGGAGGCAGGGTCAGCGCCTCAAAGGCTTGCAAAATCCGACAGGCCGGCAGGTGAGCTATCCCCGGAAAATCGGACAATAACAAAAGCTAAGCTCTGAAGTCTGCTGGCCCCAAAGAGGAGGAGATCGGAACATGTCGAAGATCAGGAACCATGACGCGCCTTTCACGGCTTGCGTTGTGCTGGAGGCCCTGAAGGGCGAGCGCACGGTGTCGGAATTGGCGGCCACCGATGAAGTCGATCTGATGATGAATAATCAAGATAGGGAAGCTCTGCAAAAAGGGGCGGCAGGCATCTCTTGTGGAAGCGGCAAGCTGGCTGGTTCGCAGATTTGCGCCGAGGGCTGTTTAGACTTAACGGTTTTCGTCGTCAGCAGTAGTGCGTCGATGGGATCGGGTTCACAGTTTTCGTCATGCCGGAACCCCGGGATTTCACCATTCCATATGCAAATATCGGCGAGGAGTTCGCTTAAGCAATCGATGGCGCGGTCCGTGAAGGCATTTATCCCGCCCTCGGAGGCGTCATTGACCCATATCATTTCGCCGTAGTCGATGCTGTCGGAGTGAGTGCTTATGACATCGATGAGTTCGAGGTTCTCATCGATCGCCTTGGTGACCGCAGCTAAGGATTGTACATGCTTGATGCGACCTATCATGCCGCCTCGGCCGATCGACGATTCTGCGACTGCCAACGCCACGGCAGCAATTCGGGCAGGCACGAGGCTCGCAGTGCGGATATACGAGCGATAACATTGGCATGCCACGCCTACGGGGCAATGCCGTCCATTTTGGTTGACCCAATCAGGGAATTCATGAAGGCGGCTCGGTGCCCGCCGCGCTCGGAATCGGCGAAAAGCCACGACGTTGTGCGGAGGGCGGCCCATCTGAGCGGCCGTTAGGCGCCATGGTTGACGAGGCAGACCCTGCCGTGTTTCGGGAAGCGGTTGAAGGCTGTCAAGCGATCGGCCGAAAGAAGATAGTCGATCACTTTCAAGACCTTGACATGCTTCGAGAGTGGGGCCCACTCGGTCTGGAGCCATCGTTTCAGATCCTCGGTCAGCGGGTTGAACGCATTTTGCCCACCTCGAGGTGGATGGCGTGCTCGTGGCCGTTCACGTCGCGCCCGATCTCGAACAAGTCGTCGATCGGCGCCGCACCGCCTTGAAGGCGACTTGCAATATCTCGTTCGCTTCTTTGCCCCTGCGGATGTTGCCCTCGATGTCGGCCAGGTCGAAGAACTTGCGCCGGACATTTGACGAACACAGTGCAGACAGGACAGGGCCTGGTTTACGCCCGCCTTGGTAGAACTGATTGCAGCTTGCATAGGCATCGACTTGCAGGATCCCCTGCAGGCCTTTAGGAACTTCTGACATATGCTCGCCATCTCGGTCTCGGGAGAAGCAGAAGAACACCGCCGGTGAGGCGCCTCCCCGGAAAGGGCAATTGTCGCAGACATAGGTCCAAAGACGCACGGTTTTCGTGCCACCGCATGCGAGTAGTGGCACGGTGGTGTCATCGCCATGCAGCCACGCTGCCGCCCGAACATGCGCCTAGAAAAGGTGATGAAGTAGCTTCAGAAACTCGGCCATCGCGCCAACCTGATCCGTCAGCGTTGAAGGGCTTAACTCAATGCGCTCTCAGTCTTAACGCTCGGCCTGAAGGTTCTGCGGCTGATGCTGGCCGTATTTCGTGTACACGATCATCGCCAGAAAGTTTGGACCCGCCCAGGCACGCGGGATGGGGTAGAACGGTGCAGCAGGTTTGATGATCTTTTCAAAGGTATTGCAGGCAAACTTTTCCTGCAGGTCTCGAACAAAACCGAGGCTGCTCGAGACCTTAACGCTCAAGAAGATCATACTGATGTCGATAAAGCAGCAAAAGACCAGTTACGCCGCAAACCAGGCTGACGCCAAAGACATAAAGGACGGATACATAAGTTGCATGATAGGTGGAATAAAACCCGTGGCGCATCATGCCCACGGTGTGGATCAAAGGATTGTACCACAGCCAGTCGCGCGCCCAGACGGGGATCTGGTCATAAAGCATCAAAACACAAGACACTAGTAAAAGTGGGCGCGTTAGAATTGACCAGATTTGCTGCCACACAGGAAACTGGGTGAACAAGAAACAATTCAGCGTGCCAATCCCCAAGGCAAGCGCCCCCGCCATGACAAGCGATGTCGCGATTGCACCAAAGTTGATAATGACCTTTACGTCAAAGCCCCATATGATCCCGGTAAAGATTACCGAGGCGACCATGATTTGCGTCAAGCAGTTCAGCACAAACCGCGCCAAGATGGCATCCATGAAGGTCACACTTGGATAGGCCAGCAATTGCCGCGAATAGGTGACCGCGCTACCCACCCTGCTCGAGATGTTGGTAAAGAATGTAAAGGGCACCATCCCGGTTGCGTAAAAGAGTGCGAAATTCGTCCCGAGCGAAGGGCTGCGAAAGCCAAGCGAAAAGATCATCGACAACAGGGCGATGCCAGCTGCAGGCTCCAATATGGCCCAAAGATACCCCCCGGGAGAGCGCCCGTTGGTCGTGGACATCTCGCGCAGGCAAAGCGCAGCTATGGCCCGCAACGTCGCAAAGCGCCGCCGATAAAGGATCGGTTCTGGCTTGGACTGGGGCAGGGGCGGCAAGCCCTGCAAGGCAGGATCCGCGCTGGAGGAGATTTCGGTCATCTGGCACAAGGCCCTTGGAATGTTGAACAAGGCCAGAAGGGTTCTGGGCTTTTGTCACACTAATATGTAGTATCGCCATGGGAAACAAATCAATCCGCGAGGCCAAGTGTCTTCTTCCCTGCAAACTTCCGCTGAAACTGACCTTGAAAACGCATCATCGTCGGACGATGAACCGCGCCGCAAAACGGGGCGTGGCCGTCGGGCTGCGGGCCAGAGCCTGTCAGCCGCGGCTTTGCGCAAGGACAATTTGACACCCGTTCAGCGCCGCCGCCTGCGCAAACTCGCGGATGAAAACGAGGCGGCTTCGGGTGCATCCAGTTCGCAAGAAAACGCGGTTTCGGATGATGAGAGCACGGGCAGGACCCGTTCCGCGCTCAGAAAATCAACGCGGGCAAGTTCCAGTGCGCCGCGAGCCACCCGGACTTCGCGCCGCAAGACATCAATCTCTGAGATCACATCCGAAGCCATGGCCGAGGCCGCTGCCGCAGCCGGACCGATGGCAAGCGAAGCTTTTGTGCGTCCGCGGCACCGCTTGTTGTTTTGGTCATTCATCGTGGTAGTGCTGTTGCCACTGATGGTTTCGGCAGCCTACCTCTATGGGGTGGCGAAGGATCAATACGCTTCAACCGTTGGATTCTCCGTGCGTCGCGAAGATGCCAGTTCTGCCGGCGATATTCTGGGCGGGCTTACATCGCTGACAAAGTCTTCCTCGTCTGACACTGACATCCTCTATGAATATCTGCGCAGCCAAAAACTTGTGGCTGATATGGACAGCCGGGTCGATCTGCGCGGCATTTGGTCCAAACCTGTGGGCGATCCGGTTTTCGTGCTGGATCCGTCAGGTTCGATCGAAGATCTGGTGGATTACTGGCAGCGCATGGTGCGCACTTCTTATGACAGCACCACCGGCCTGATCGAAGTGCGGGTGCTGGCCTTTGAGCCCAACGATGCCACTGCTGTTGCTGAGGCGCTGCTCAGCGAAAGCGCGCGGATGATCAATGACCTAAGCGCCGCAGCCCGCGAAGACGCCGTGCGCTATTCACGCGAAGAGTTGACCGCCGCCGAAGACCGTCTGCGCAACGCGCGCGAGGCAGTTACCGCGTATCGCGTAAAGAACCAGATTGTTGATCCAACCACAGATTTCCAGACCCAGGCTGGTTTGGTCGGCTCGCTGGAAAACCAACTGGCAGAGGCCCAGATCGAAATCGATCTGCTTGCCGGTGTGGCGGACAATGATCCGCGCCTTGTTCAAGCGAAACGGCGGTCTGCTGTTATCATCGAGCGCATCGCGGCTGAACGCGCCAAGGTCGGCGCAGATGGTGTTGGCAAAAAGGATTTTGCGGCGCTCGCCGCGGATTATGAGCGACTTCTGGTCGATCGGGAATTTGCGGAAAAGGCCTATATTACTTCGCTTTCCACCTATGACAGCGCCAAGGCCGAAAGCCAGCGCACCAGCCGCTATCTGGCCGCCCATATCTTGCCAACCAAGGCAGAGGTGTCGCGCTATCCTGAACGTTTGGCGCTTTTGGGCCTGATGGCACTGTTCTTGGGTCTGATCTGGTCGATTGCGGTTCTGATCTCCTATTCCCTGAAGGACCGGCGCTGAGGCCCCCATGATCCGGCTGGAAAACCTGACCAAGATCTTCACTCTGGAAGGCCGCCGCAAGGTGGTCATGCAGAACGTGAATGTCGAATTTCCGACCGGTCAATCGGTGGCGCTCTTGGGCCGCAACGGCGCGGGAAAATCTACCCTGCTTCAGATGATTGCCGGCACTCTGGCACCGACATCCGGGCGCATTGTGTCCACCGGTTCCATTTCCTGGCCGGTGGGTTTCGCCGGGTCTTTTCATCCAGAGTTGAGCGGCGCGCAAAACACCCGCTTTGTTGCCCGGATCTATGGCGTTGATACCGATGAGCTTGTCGAGTTCGTTCAGGGTTTTGCCGGCCTGGGGCAGCATTTTCACCTGCCATTTCGCACCTATTCTTCGGGCATGCGGTCGCGGCTGGCCTTTGGCGTGTCGATGGGCATTCCCTTTGACACGTATCTTGTGGACGAGGTGACCTCGGTCGGAGATGCGATCTTCAAACGCAAGAGTTCTGCCCTGTTCAAGGCGCGTATGCAGACGGCGGGGGCTGTGGTGGTAAGCCATTCGATGCGGATGGTGCGCGATCTTTGCCAGATCGGTGTCGTTTTGGAGGCGGGCCAGCTTTACTATTACAACGACATAGAAGCGGCCATTGCACATCACGAACTGAACATGTCGATTTGATCGGACGCCAGCCGGCTGGCCTTAGCCGCCCAGCTTGTTGGTTTGCACCGCAATGCCAAAGACCGACCCGATCAGCGACAAGACGTTGCGCGCGCCGACCAATGGGCTTTCTGTGACATAAACCAGATCGCCCGGCTGGATCACAAACTCTCCGGCACTGAACAGCCCATCAGCGCTGGTCAGGTCGATGGTAAAGATCGTCCTGGCGTGGCGCGGGCCGCTGCCATCGGCGCGCACATCGCCGGGTTCATATGACCTGAGTATCAAGATACCTTGGGCATCGGCCCGCGTGGCCGAAAGTCCGCCAATAATGGACATGGCATCCAGCGCCGACAGGCGATCTTGTGGGAAATGATGCTGCGCCCGGCTGCCAGCCGCGCCCAACGACAGGAAATAGCGCTCGTCCGCTTCAACGAAAATCCGGTCCCCGCCCTGAACCCCGACGTTCAGCGCCGTGTCCTTCATCATCCGGTCAAGCGAGATGCCATAGGTGGTATTGCCACGCTGCAAACGGACCTGCGGATTGGCGATGGCTTCAGGCACGCCGCCTGACAGGGCCAGCAGATCAAGCACCGTCACGCCTGCATCAGACAACGGGTATGATCCTGGTTTGGAGACCCCGCTGACCACGCTGGCAGAACTTTGCCGACCTTCGACGCTGCGCAGTTGAACTTGGGCCGAAGGCGTCACCTTGATATAGGACGCTTCAATTGCAGCGCGCGCTTTTTCCTGCGACATGCCGCCAAGATTGATCTGCCCCACATAGGGCAGGAAGACCTGACCCGAGGGCGAAACCTCCATCGGTGGCATGGCGGCAACGCGCTGACCGGGTGCGGTCAGCAGGCTGTTGTCT
>JAIOXV010000125.1 GCA_021741465.1 Paracoccaceae bacterium | reverse complement strand
CCAGGCATCGGTCAGATCGTCGATCTGCGGCACGGTAATGCCCAAAAAACGGCGCCTGGATTTGTGATACCCCGCCATCTCGGCGGCCTTTTCGGGGTTTGCCTTGGCCTCAAGCTGGGCCAGCGCCTGATCTGCGGTCACGGTCATTCCACAGTCACCGATTTGGCCAGATTGCGCGGTTGGTCCACATCGGTGCCTTTGGCAATTGCTGTGTGATAGGCCAAAAGCTGGGCCGGAACCGAATAGAGGATCGGCGCAAATTGCGCCGCGACCTCTGGCAGGGTGATGGTCTTCCAACAGCCCTGACCTGCCTCGGCCACGCCGGCGGCGTCCGAGATCAAGACCACCTTGCCATGGCGCGCCATGACCTCTTGCATGTTCGAAACGGTCTTGTCGAACAGCCCGTCGCGCGGGGCCAGCACAATCACCGGAACCCGGTTGTCGATCAGCGCGATCGGGCCGTGTTTCAGCTCGCCACTGGCATAGCCTTCGGCGTGGATATAGCTGATTTCCTTCAGTTTCAGCGCGCCTTCCAAAGCCAGCGGATACATCGGGCCACGGCCAAGGAACAAGATGTCCTGCGCCTCGGCCAGCTCATCGGCGACCGCGGCAATATCGGCCGAAAGGCCCATGGCGTGGTTCATAAGACCCGGCAGCGCATGCAGCGCTGCAACATGGCTGGCAAGGCCGGCGGCGTCCAGCCGACCCCGGTCAACCGCGGCCTTCAGCGCCAGAATGGCCAGCACCGTCAACTGGCAGGTAAAGGCCTTGGTCGAGGCCACGCCCACCTCGACGCCTGCCATGATCGGCAGGGCAAGATCGCTTTCGCGCGCGATGGACGAGGTGGCGACATTGACCACCGACACCACCTTGCCGACGCGCTCCTTGGCATAGCGCAGCGCGGCCAGCGTGTCTGCGGTTTCGCCCGATTGGCTGACGAAAAGCGCCCATTGCTGGGGCGATAAGGGCGGCTCGCGGTAGCGGAACTCTGACGCGATGTCGATTTCCACAGGCAGACCCGCGATCTGTTCAAACCAGTATTTCGCGACATGGGTTGCAAAGCTGGCAGTGCCACAGGCCACCATGGTAAGCCGATCAACGCCTTTGAAATCAATGCCTTCCGGCAAGGACAGGCTGCCATCCCCAGCGATGTAATGCTTCAGGGCGTCTGCGATCACCACCGGCTGTTCGGCGATTTCCTTGGCCATGAAATGCTTGTAGCCCGCCTTTTCAATGCGGGTGGCGTTCACTTGAATGCGCGCCTCGGGCCGGTTGGCCAGACGGCCCGCCTCATCATAAATCTCGGCACCTTTGCGGGTGATAACGGCCCAATCGCCCTCTTCCAGATAGGTGACGCGGTCGGTCATCGGGGCCAATGCGATGGCGTCGCTGCCGACATACATTTCACCTTCGCCATGGCCGATGGCCAAAGGGCTGCCCTTGCGGGCGCAGATCATCAGATCATCCTCGCCCTCGAACAGAAAGCACAGGGCAAAGGCGCCCTGCAGGCGCTGCAAGGTGGCGCGGGCGGCCTCGACCGGGGTCGCGCCTTTGGCCAGATGGTGGCACAAAAGCTGGCTGACGGTTTCGGTATCGGTTTGCGATTCAAACATGGCCCCGGCGGCGGTCAGCTCGGCGCGCAGGTCGCGAAAGTTTTCGATGATGCCGTTGTGTACCACCGCGACCTTGCCCGACAGATGGGGATGCGCGTTCAGCGTGGTTGCCGCACCATGGGTGGCCCAGCGGGTATGGCCGATGCCCGATTTGCCGGGCAGGGGGTTGTGAACCAAAAGGTCCGACAGGTTGACAAGCTTGCCCACGGCGCGGCGGCGGTCCAGCGTGCCACGATTCACCGTGGCAATGCCCGCGCTGTCATAGCCGCGATATTCCAGCCGCTTCAGCGCCTCGACCAGAAGCGGGGCGACCTCGTGGTTGCCCAGAACGCCGACAATTCCACACATCAGACTTTTCCTTTCGCGGCCTTGATGGCACGCAACCGTTCAAAAAGCGCCGTCGCGAGCCCGGGTTTGGTAACCTGCTTGGCCCGGCCAATCGCCACCGCCTCGGCGGGAACATCTTCGGTTATCACCGAACCCGAGGCGGTCAGCGCGCCATCCCCCACGCTGACCGGCGCGACAAGCATGGTGTCCGAGCCGATGAAGGCGCGTTTGCCGATCTTGGTGCGATGTTTCATCACTCCGTCATAGTTGCAGGTGACGGTTCCCGCGCCGATATTGGTGAACTCTCCGACATCGGCATCGCCGATATAGGTCAGATGGCCGACCTTGACGCCCTCATCCAGAATGGCATTCTTGATTTCCACGAAATTGCCGACATGGACATCTTCGGCCAGTTCCGCGCCGGGGCGCAGGCGGGCAAAGGGGCCAACATCGGCACCGCGGCTGACATGGCAGCCTTCCAGATGGCAAAATCCCTTGATCTCGGCCCCCGATTCAATCGTGACGCCGGGGCCAAAAAGCACGTTGGCGCCGATGATGGCATCGCGGCCTATATGGGTATCAAGCGCGAAGAACACCGTCTCGGGGGCGGTCAGGGTCACGCCATTGTCCAAAGCCTCGGCTCGGGCGCGGGCCTGAAAGGCGGCTTCGGCCGCGGCCAGTTCGGCGCGGGTGTTGATGCCCATGGTCTCGGCCTCGTCGCAGATCACGACGCCTGCCGAAAGCCCGCGCTTGCGCGCGAGTTCCACGATATCGGTCAGATAGTATTCTGAGGCCGCATTGTCGCAACCTACCTCGGCGACAAGGGAGAAAAGCGTGCGGGCTTCGGCGCATATTACGCCGGAATTGCAAAGGGTTATGGCTCGTTCTTCGTCTGATGCATCTTTGAATTCGCGGATCGCCAAAAGCCTGTCACCAGCGGTCAGAAGCCGGCCATAGCGGCCCGGATGGCGGGCGTGAAAGCCAAGCACCACGACACCATGTTCGGCGCGGGCGGCCAGCATGGCGGCCAGCGTTTCGGGTCGGATGAACGGCGTGTCGCCATAAAGCACAATCGCGTCGCCCGCCACATCCGCAAGCTTCGGTGCGGCTTGGGCTACCGCATGGGCGGTGCCAAGCTGGGGGTCTTGGACCACCGTTTCGACTGCCTCATCATAGTGTTGGGCGGCACGCGCCACCTCATCCGCGCCGTGGCCGGTGACAACCACGATCTTGTCCGGCGACAGGCTTGCGCCTGCGGCCAAAGCATGGTGCAGCATTGGTGCGGCGGCCACCTTGTGCAGCACCTTGGGCAGCTCGGAATTCATCCGCGTGCCCATGCCTGCAGCCAGAACGATCAACGAAACCGGCATACTGCCCCTTTCTTTCTGTTGCCGCCCGTTTTACCCCGGATCGCGGGGGCTGCAAGCCCGGCATGACTCACGGAAGGTTACAATATGCGCACGGTGGTCTTTGATCTTGATGGAACCCTGGCAGATACCAGTGAAGATCTGCTTGCGGCGGCCAATGCCTGTTTTGTGGCGGATGGCCATGGCGTGGTGCTTGATGGGCGCGACCGGCTGACGGCCTTTCATGGCGGCCGCGCGATGCTGCGTGCGGGCTATGCCCGTTTGGGCATCGCCTTTAGCGAAGATGACATCACCCGCCACTATCCCCGGCTTTTGGCGGCCTATGCCGAAGGGATCGACACCAACACAACGCTGTATCCCGGCGCTGTTGCCGCGGTTGAGGCGTTGCGTGCGGCGGGGTTTGCCACCGCGATCTGCACCAACAAGCCCGAAGGGCTGGCGGTCGAGCTGGTGCGGCGGCTTGGGATTGCGCCCTTGTTTGGCGCGCTGATCGGGGCTGACACCTTGCCAACCCGCAAACCCGATGCAGCCCCCTATATCGCCTCGGTCCTGGGGGCGGGGGGGGATGTGGCGCGCTCTATGCTGATTGGCGACACCGAAACAGACCGCAAGACGGGCTTGGCCGTGGGGGTGCCGGTGGCGCTGGTGACCTTTGGGCCAGAGGGGCGCGCGATCGAGCGGCTTGCGCCAGAGGCCCTGCTTGACCATTTCGACGATCTGCCCGGCCTGGCCGCGCGGCTTTTGCCATGAAAAAGGGCCCCGAGGGGCCCCATCCAGCAGGCTGTGCGGGGCCTTAACCCCAGACAGCGGCCCTTGCGATGCGGTCGGCATCGCCGCGGAAAATGCCAAGATCCAGCGCCTCGGCGCGGGTCAGGGCGGCGATCTCGTCGCGGATGCGGCAATAGGCGGCGTGTTGGGCGGCCTTGGAGCGCAGGCGGGCGATGAGGGTTTTCATATCGTTTCCTTTCGTCTTGCGACCGGGCGGCCCGGATGGCCGACCCCTTCTTCGCATATGCAGAATATGGCGATTTATGTTAGCGGTAACAACCCGCGCGGATGCTGTGGAGCCATGCGCTCAGCGCATGACTAAGGGCGCCGTCGGGCGCCCTTGGGGCAGAATTGGCCGTTTTGCAGCGCGGGGGGCGCGCAATACTCGCGTCAGATCAGCTTGCCCATCGCAACGGCCGTATCTGCCATGCGGTTTGAAAAGCCCCATTCGTTGTCATACCAGGCCAGAACCGAACAGAAAGTGCCGTCCATCACCTTGGTCTGGTCCATGTGGAAAATCGACGAATGCGGGTCATGGTTGAAGTCGCACGACACGTTTTTCCATTCGGTATAGCCCAAAATGCCCTTCAAGGGCCCAGCGGCGGCGGTGCGGATTGCGGCGTTTATTTCTTCGGCACTGGTCGTACGCGACGCAATGAACTTGAAATCCACCACCGAGACATTCGGCGTTGGCACCCGCATGGCATAACCGTCCAGCTTGCCCTGCAGCTCTGGCAACACCTTGCCCACGGTGCGCGCAGCCCCGGTCGAGGTGGGGATCATGCTCAGCGCGGCTGCGCGGCCACGGTAGAGGTCTTTGTGCATGGTATCCAGCGTCGGCTGGTCGCCGGTATAGCTGTGGATGGTTGTCATCATGCCCTTTTCAATGCCGAAGGCGTCGTTCAGCACCTTGGCGACGGGCGACAGGCAATTGGTGGTGCAAGAGGCGTTCGACACCACGATGTCAACCGCTGTCAGGATATGATGGTTCACCCCGAAAACGATGGTCTTGTCCGCGCCTTCGCCCGGAGCCGAGATCAGCACCCGCTTGGACCCGTTTTCAAGATGGGCAAGGCATTTGTCCTTCGAGGTGAAGATACCAGTGCATTCCAGCACGATATCGACATCCGACCACGGCAGATCGGCGGGGTTGCGCAGCGCGGTAACCCGCATCGGCCCACGGCCAACATCGATCCAGTCATCGCCCGTGGTCACGGTCGCGGGAAAGCGGCCATGAACGCTGTCAAAGCGCAGCAGGTGCGCGTTGGTTTCCACTGGGCCCAGATCGTTGATCGCCACAACCTCGATATCGGTCCGGCCTGATTCCACAATGGCGCGCAGGGTATTGCGCCCGATACGTCCGAATCCGTTGATGGCAACTTTGACGGCCATGGTTTTCGCTCCTGGCTTTGGCGACTCACAAAGGTCACGTTAGCGCTAACATCCCGATTTTTCGCCAAAGATCAAGTCCTCGGACCAAAGCGGGCGCGCCCGGCGCAAAACCGGCCAAATTGCGCCGATCACGCAGGCTTGACCCAAAGCGGGCGTTAAGCATAAATCGAACACATATTGAGGGGTGACATCAGTGAACTACAAAATCTGGGCGTTTGCCTGCGCCTTTTGTGTTGGCGTGGGCCTTGGCGGCGCGCAAGCACGGGCCGAAACCTGCGGTGGCATCTACAAGGTTCAATCGGGCGACAGCCTGTCGCTGATTGCCGACCGGCAGTACAAAAACGCCGGCTATTGGACGGCAATCCATCAAAACAACATCGCCAAGATCGGTCAAAGGCCCGACAATATAAGCATCGGCATGAAGCTGGATCTGCTGTGCATCGACGGTCTGCCGACAGGGCTGGAAGGCGGGGTTGCGCCCGCCGCGGCACTGGTCGCGGTGCAGCCGCTGCAGGTGGCACCCGGAACGGCGGCCTCGGCCAAGAAGATCAACTTCCTGACCGCCGATGACTATGCCCCATTCACCGACCGCAAGGCGCTGAATGGCGGTCTGGTGACCGAACTGATCCAAAAGACGATGGAGCGCGCAAACCCGCCCGAAGGCTTTGCCATTCACTGGGTCAATGACTGGTCGGCCCATCTGGAGCCGCTGTTGTCAAACGCCCTGCTGGATATGGGTTTTCCCTGGCTGAAACCCGATTGCGCGGCCACGCCTGACAATTACCGCTGCGCCAATTTCCTGTTTTCGGACTCGATGTTTGAAATGCTGGTGCTGGTTTTCACCGCCAAGGACCGGCCGATTGCCTTCAGCACCGATGCCGATATGGAAGGCAAGACGCTGTGCCGCCCCAAGGGCTATTACACCCACGATCTGGACAAGGACGGGCGCAATTGGCTGGCCGAGGGCAAGATCACGTTGGTGATGCCCGACAAGAACGCCGAATGTTTTGCACTGCTTTTGGACGGCAAGGTGGATGCGGTGGTTGTCGATGAATTCACCGGACGCGCCACGATGAAAGAGCTGGGCATCGGTGACCGGATCGAGGTGGTGCAGTCGCGGCCGTTGTCGATTGAGGGGCTGCATGTGGTGGTTCACAAAAGCCACCCGCGCGCGGCAGAGCTGATGGCGCTGGTCAACAAAGGGCTGGCCGAAATCAAGGCTGACGGCACCTATCAGCAGGTGATCGGCCCGCATATGCAACTGATCTGGGCCGAGTTCTGATGCGGGGCTTGCGCGCATGTCTTGCCGGGCTGGCGCTGGTCTTTTGCGCCGCCGGCCCGGGCTTTGGCCAATCTTGTGATGTGAATATCACCACGAAAGACGGCGATACCTTCTTTTCAATCGCCGAGAGCGCTTATGGCGATGTGGAAAAGTGGTCGCTGATTTACTATGCCAATCAAGGGCTTATTTTGAAAGACCCTTTGGTCATTCCGGCGGGGTCACAGCTTTTCCTGCCCTGCCTGCCGGGAACGGTGCCGGTGGTTGATGCCACACCCTTGCAGCAAAGCGGGGCTGAACTGCGGTTTCTGACCGGGTCGAACTATGCCCCCTTTACCGACAAGGCCTGGCCGGGCGAGGGGCTGATAACCGAGCTTGTCAACGCCATCATGGAAGAAACCCCGAACCCCGTGCCCTATTCGGTGGACTGGCAGGATGACTGGTCGCAGCACCTGTTCCCACTGCTGGACGAGGCGCGCTATGACATGGGCTTTCCCTGGCTGAAGCCCGATTGCGCCGCCGACCCGCGCAATGAGCGTTGCGCCAATTTCCATTTTTCCGACCCGTTGTTCGAAATGCCGATCCAGCTTTTCGTGGCTGCCGGATCCAGCTTTGTGTTTGACCGCGACGCCGATGTCGAAGGCAAGACGCTTTGCCGGCCCAAGGGCTATTATACCCATGATCTGGATGCACAGGGCCGAAACTGGATCAAAGACAGCAAGATCACCCTTGTGACCCCCGACAGCCCCGACGCCTGCTTTGCCGCACTTGTGGCGGGCAAGGTGGATGCAGTGCCAGAGAACCTGTTTCTGGGGGCGGCAAAGATCAAGGAAATGGGGCTGCGCGGCAAGGTCAAACCGCTGGAGCGGCCGCTTTCAACCGAAACCTTGCATATCATCGTGTCGAAAAAGCATTGGCGCGGCACGACGTTTCTTTACCGGATCAATGCCGGGCTTGCCGCGGCCAAGGCCAAGGGCCGCTATGATGAGATTGTCACGCGCCACCTTGCGGTGTTCATGGAGGGTCTGAAAGCTGATTGATGGCGCGGTTGCACCACGCTCAGCGCCAGATCGCAACCAGTTCGATAAGATCCACCAGTTTTCGGGCCAAAAACAAAAGGGCCGACCCGCCATTCAAGCTCAGGTCGGCCACCACGGCCAGGGCCAAAACCCCAGTCAGAACAAGTGCGATACGGTCGGTCAAAGCCCCTCCGGTTTACCCCAGAAGCCGCCCCATCGCAGCGGCCACATCGGCCATACGGCAGGAAAAGCCCCATTCGTTATCATACCAGGCCAGCACGCGAACGGTGCGGCCCCCCACGACCTTTGTCTGGTCTGGGGCGAAGATAGACGAATGCGGCGTGTGATTGAAGTCGATTGAGACTTTGGGTTCCGGATCATAGGCCAGAACCGCGCTCATCTTGCCCAAAGCCGCCTCGCGGACGATTTCGTTGATGTCGGCCACGGTGACCGATTTGCCCGCGACAAAGGTCAGATCCACGGCCGAAACATTGGGGGTGGGAACGCGAATGGCCGAACCATCCAGCTTGCCCGCCAGTTCCGGCAGCACTTCGCCAATCGCCTTGCCAGCGCCGGTCGAGG
>JAIOXV010000124.1 GCA_021741465.1 Paracoccaceae bacterium | reverse complement strand
CTTCGCTGCCTCGTCAGTAAGGGCTTCTTCTCCGCGGCGTTTGGCGGCGTTTTCCAGGCTTTCGCCTTCGGCCTGTTCGACGCCCAATTTGTCTTTCAACTTGGCCTTTGCCTTGGCTTTGGCATCGGCCTCCAGGGCCTTGGCCTTTTCCTTGGCCATCGCCTCCAGTTTGGCCTTTTCAAGGTTCAGTCTTTCCTTGGCCAAGGATTCCAGATCAAGGCTGATCTTGGGGTCGGCCCAAGGCCCCTTGATAAGGATCGGCGCGGTCAGGGTCTGATCGGCAAGCTCTGCTTCGGCCCGCAGTCGATAATTGATCGTCCGCGCCCCCAGCCCAAGTTTTCCCTGCCCTTTCACCGTGGCAAAGGGGGCCGTCATCACCAGATCATCATTTTGCAACACCCCGTCCTTTATGGCAAAACTGGCCGTCAGGCTGTCGAAGATGGTCTTTTGCCCCTTGCCGACAAAGCCGGTGTCCAGCGTCCGCAACATGCCCCCGATATCAAGGCCAAGGATCTCGCCCTTGCCCAGCGCAAGCGTGCCAGAGCCGTTCATCCCTTGCATGAGGGCCGCGACCGTGTTGCCGCTGGCAAGGAATTTCAGCTGCACATCCCCCCGCCCGACCAGCCGTTCATAGCCCGCAAAATCTGCCATCAGCGGCTGCAACGCCAACCCCGAAAACCCAAGATCCCCCCCCAAGGACAGGCCCTTGCGGGCATTGACAACAAATTGCCCGGAAATCACTCCACCATAGGCGGTGATCTTGGCCAGATCGAAAACCGCGCGCGCGCGGTCAATCGTGACCTTCACAGCGCTGGCCCCAAGCTTGGCCACCCCCAGATTAAGCCCATCCGCCTTCAGCGACACCTCGGCGTCCAGCAGCCCAAGGGCTGATGCGTCGATCTTGTCCTTCGGCCAACCCTCGGCCTGCATGCCACCGCCTGCGCCGCCGCCGGCACCACCGGTCATCGCCGCAAGGTCCAGCGCCCCGGCGACAATTTTTGCCACCAGCTTGGGCCGCTCAGCACCCGGGGTCAGATCGGCATCTACGGCAAGGACCGTCTCATCCAGCCGCAAGGTGCCGCTGCGCAGATGCACCGATCCGGCATCTGCCAGCGTCAGCGCGCCCTTTACCGTCACCCCGCCTGCCCCAAGCCCCTTGGGAAGGCTGGGGGCCTCAGTGCCTGCAAGGGCCGAAATCTCGGCCAGATTTCCCAGATCGGCCACCAGATCACCTTTGGCGGCCATCGGGTTCCAACCGGCCTGACCGGAAAACTTGCCCTCGGCGCGGCCAGCGTGGAATTTGGCCGTTAGCGGGCCCTGTTTGCCATCCAGAAAGTCACGGAATGCGCCCAAGGTCAGGTCCAGATCAAAGGCCTGCCCGGATTTGACCGCCGAAAGATCGATCCGCACCTCGCCTTCGAAATCCGGGATCGAGGTTTTCAGCGCGATATCGGAAAGCTCCAGCCGCGTGCCTGATTTGTGGTCGGCAAAGATCAATCGGCCGCCTGACAGCACCGCCTTGTCCAAGGTAAAGGGCTTGCCCACGCCGGGGGTATCGGGCGTAACGCTGCCGCCACTTTGCCCCCCGAACACCCAGTTTTCGCGGCCATCGCGGGCGCGCTCCAGGATCAGCACCGGCGACACCGCTTCAACCGCGGTGATCTTCGCCTCGCCCCCGATCAGCGCCGCCATGTCAACGGCGATCTCCAGCGCTTCGGCCTGAAACATTGGCCCTTCATCCGACCATTCGGCGTTCGAGATCGAAACCTTTCCGGTCTTCACCCCCAGAACCGGCCAGATCGTGGGCCGGATCGACCCTTCGATCACCAGTTCCCGCCCGGTCAAGCTGTTGAATTTGCCCACAACCAGCCCGGCAATCTTTTCCGCCGGGATCAGGAACAAGGCCCCCGTCGCCAGAACCGCCAACACGATCAGGGCAAAGACAGACCGCAATATCCAACGCATGGCACCACCCTCACTACACCGTTGCGACAAAGTTTAGCCCCCCCTTCCCGACAGGCAAGCCGGAACCGCGCGCCCGGCAAGCTTTCGCCCGCTTGTCCCCTTTGCCCCGCGCCCGACTTTCCGCTATATCCCCGGATATGAGCCAGAACCCCCCGAACCTCCGCCCCGATCTTGCCCCGAAGCCGGTCTTTGACACCCCCCGCCGCGAGGGCCAGCCGACCATCGGCATGGTGTCCTTGGGCTGCCCAAAGGCCCTGGTTGACAGCGAGCGTATCCTGACGCGCCTGCGCGCCGAGGGCTATGCCATCTCGCCCGATTACAAGGGCGCCGATGCGGTGATCGTGAACACCTGCGGGTTTCTGGACAGCGCCAAGGCCGAAAGCCTTGAGGCGATTGGCGAGGCGTTGCGCGAAAACGGCCGGGTTCTGGTCACGGGTTGTCTGGGGGCGGAACCCGAATATATCACCGGGGCGCATCCAAAGGTCATGGCGGTGACCGGCCCGCATCAATACGAAGCGGTTCTGGATGCCGTGCACAAAGCCGTGCCGCCGTCGCCTGACCCGTTCATCGACCTTTTGCCAGCCACCGGCGTGCGGCTGACGCCCCGCCACTACAGCTATGTGAAAATCTCTGAAGGCTGCAATCACGCCTGCAAGTTCTGCATCATCCCGGACATGCGCGGCAAACTGGTGTCGCGCCCGGCCCATGCCGTTCTGCGCGAGGCGGAAAAACTGGTCGAGGCCGGGGTGCGCGAGCTTTTGGTCATCAGCCAGGACACCTCTGCCTATGGGGTGGACCGCAAGCATGACCTGTCGCCGTGGAAAGGGGGCGAGGTGCGCGCCCATATCACCGACCTTGCACGCGAACTTGGCCGCCTGTCGCCCGATGTCTGGGTAAGGCTTCACTATGTCTATCCTTACCCCCATGTGCGCCAACTGGTGCCCCTGATGGCCGAAGGTCTGATCCTGCCCTATCTCGACATCCCCTTCCAACACGCCCACCCCGAAACTTTGCGCCGCATGGCCCGGCCTGCCGCTGCCGCCAAAACCTTGGACGAAATCGCCGCCTGGCGGCGCGATTGCCCGGACATCGTGCTGCGTTCAACCTTTATCGTCGGCTATCCCGGCGAGACCGAAGAAGAGTTTCAGACCCTGCTCGATTGGCTGGACGAGGCGCAGTTGGACCGCGTGGGGTGCTTCCAATATGAAAACGTCGCCGGGGCGCGGTCAAACGCCCTGCCCGACCATGTGCCTGACGGCCTGAAGCAAGAGCGCTGGGACCGTTTCATGCAAAAGGCTCAAGCGATTTCCGAAGCAAAGCTTGCCGCCAAGGTTGGCCAGACGCTTCAGGTCATCGTCGATGAGATTGACGAAGAAGGCGCCACCTGCCGCACCAAGGCCGATGCGCCCGAGATCGATGGCAATCTTTTCATCGACGAAGGCTTCGAAGGGCTTGCCCCCGGCGACATGGTTACGGTGACCGTGGAAGAAGCCGGCGAATACGATCTTTGGGGACGCATCAGCGCCTAGCCCCGCGCCACGCCCTGCCACGCCGAAACGTGGCAGGGGCGCAATGTCCTTTGCCCCAGCGGCGGGGCGAAACGTGGCCCTTCAATGCGCCATTTCATAGCGCAGAATGGCCGCCTCCGACGCCGAAAGATTGCGCCGGGCATAGTCGCCATAGCTGTGCGGATTGGTGTCGATACCGGGCAGCAATTGCAGCAGGCTGCCCAGTTGGCCGGGATCGACCGTATCCAGCGCCGTGTTCGACGGATGGAAGCTTTCGGTTTCCAACCCATTGGCCCAAATGACATTGTGCCGCGCCAACAGAATATGCACATAGGTCACTTCGCGCAGACTGTGGTCAACCATGATCGAATGATCGTTCAGCAGGTCTTCGGCCGCGACAAGCACCTCTTGGGTGTTGAACAGGGCCTGCGCTGCGGCACCTTGCACCAGCATGCGGTGCTGGGGCGAAACCAGAAGATCGTCGTCAGGGCGGTCCTTGCCCAGCGCCCCCGCCTTCAAGCGGATGGGCCGCAAATAGGGCATGGCATAAAGTCGCGCCCCGGTCATGCGGCGATGGCCCCGCCAAAGCACCTCTTGCGGGCCGTTGTCGCGGGTTTCGATCAGATCGCCTTGGCGCAGGTCCCTTATCATTCGCGGCCCCTGCGGCGTGGCAAGCCGGGTTTCGGGGGTGAAACAGATCACCCCGCCCGCCGTGCGCGCACCTGCGCCCGAATGGGTGCGGTCAATCGCCGTTCGCACCACCCAAAGATCCTGATCCACCGGGGGCAACTCGCCCACCAGCATCAAAAGCCGCGCCCCGGTATCGGGCACGGGAATGAGGGTCACGCTGAAGCTTTGATGTCCGTCTGTAACGATAAACCCTTGTTCGGACAGGCTTTCGGCCTGCTCTTGCTCGGCTTCACCCTCACCCCCAACGGCCACCCCGACCAAACGACGCACCATGCGCGCCGCACGCTTTCGTATGTCCGCAGCCCCCTCAGCCCCTTCCAGAAGTAACACGCCTTGCGGCCCGTCAACGCGCACGGCCGCCCCTGACCAGCGCCAGGTGGTGCCGACCGCAAGAACGTCCAAAGGCGCGGCTTTCAAGCCGTCCACTTCCGTCTGTGACCAGGAGATGACGAACGTGCCCAAAGAGCCCGTTTTCATTGCCTGTATGCCTGCTCGTTTTCTTGTTTTTCCGGCGTTTTCCGCCGCTTGTTCGAAAAAGTTAACAAGAACGCGCTCAAATGGCTATAGCAAACGGGCAACAACTCGGCAGATTGTATGAAAAGTCCAAGTCTGCCTTTCCGTGGGGACTAAAGATCTGATGCGTTCAGGCCCTTCCCAGCGGTGCGGCACCTTGGGTTCAGACCAACGGCCATGGTGCATCTGCACTATGGCGCAGCCCCCCAACCTTGCGGAACACTTTCCCGGTTGGAAAAAGGAAACCGCGTCATGACAACCGCTTTTTATCACGATGAACGCTGCCTGTGGCACACCACCGGGGAACACGCGCTGATCGTTCCGGTTGGTGGATATGTCCAGCCCCCGGCTGGGGCGGGCCATGCCGAAAGCCCCGAAACCAAGCGGCGGTTCAAGAACCTTCTGGAAGTGTCGGGTTTGTGGAAAAAGCTGGATGTCCGCGACGCGCCCAGCGTCACGGCAGAAGATATGCGGCGCATCCACACGCCCGACTATCTGCAAAAGTTCAAAGCGGTTTCAGACGCGGGCGGCGGAAACGCCGGGCATTATTCGCCCTTTGGCCGGGGATCTTACGAAATTGCCATGGTCTCGGCCGGGCTGGTGAAACGCGGCGTACTGGATGTGCTGACCGGCGCTGTCCGCAATGGCTATGTGCTGTCGCGCCCACCGGGGCACCATTGCCTGTCTGATGCCTCGATGGGCTTTTGCCTTTTGGCCAATATTCCGATTGCCTTGGAAGCGGCCCGTGCGGCCCTGGGGCCAAAGCGGATCGCAGTCGTGGACTGGGACGTCCACCACGGCAACGGCACCGAGGCGGCCTTTTATGACCGCGATGACACCTTGACCATTTCGCTGCACCAAGAGGCCTGCTTTCCGGTTGACAAAGGTGCGGCCAGTGACCGTGGGGCAGGCAAGGGTCTGGGCCACAATCTGAACATCCCGCTTTTGCCCGGCGGCGGCCACCGCGCCTATCTGGACGCGTTCGAACTGCTCGTCGCCCCGGCCTTGCGCGCCTTCAAACCCGACATGATCGTTGTTGCCTCCGGGCTTGATGCCAATGGGGTTGACCCTTTGGCCCGCATGCTGGCCCATGCCGAAACCTTCCGCGCCATGGCACGCCAGATCAAGGATCTGGCACAAGAGCTTTGCGGCGGGCGGCTGTTGTGCGTGCATGAAGGCGGCTATTCGGAACTGATGGTGCCGTTTTGTGGGCTGGCGATCGTCGAGACGCTGTCGGGCGAGAAAACCGATGTGATCGACCCGATGTTCGAAATCGTCGAGGCCCAGCAACCGCCGGCCGACATGATTGCCTTCCAGCGCGCCCGGCTGGAGGCTCAGGCGAAGGCCGTCTTCGGCTAGCCGGGCCTCGCTCCTGCGCGGCTGGACCTGCGCCCCGGCCAAGGCCTTGGGCACCCAAAATTCTTTCTTCAAGAATTTTGCGGCTGATGCGGGCCGAAGATCTGCTCCGAATGCTCGGTCAGATAAATCCGAAGCCAAGGGGTAAATGCCCCCGGAGTCTGTGCTATTTCACGGCGCAGGTCTTCCAGCCCGATCCAGCGCGCCGCCATCACCTCGGCGGGGTTCAGACGCATGGCAAGGTCAGCCGGGGCCTCGGCGCGGAAAAGGGCCACCACCTCGTGCTCTACCATCCCCGCCCCGACGGGCGCGCGGTATTCCACCGTACCGGCAGGCTGCAGATCAAGCCCGCGAATGCCAAGCTCTTCGTCCAGCCGCCGCGCCGCGCAGACCGCGTCCGGCTCGTCCCACAAGGGGTGGGTGCAGCAGGTATTCGCCCACAGACCGGGCGTGTGGTATTTGCCCAAAGCGCGCTGCTGAATAAGAATACCGCGTTCGGACAACACAAAGATCGACACCGCCTTGTGGCGCAGGCCGCGCAGGTGCACCGCCCGTTTCTCAACCGGGGTCAAATGGCCCTCTACCCAGGCCGGGATCATCTCGCCTTGCACCATTCGCCGCGTCGTTTTCCATGGCCTTGCCCGCATCAGGGGCCGTTCTTGGCCGCTCTAACCGCTGACCGCGCATCGATCAAGCCGGATCGGCACTTGCCAAAACCGCTGGCTCCGCGCTAGCTGCCGCCAAACCCAATCGGAGGCCCGCCATGACTTTCAATCGCGCCATCAAAATCGCCCCCTCGATCCTGTCCGCCGATTTCGCCGACTTTGGCCGCGAGATACAGGCGATCGAGGCACAGGGCGCCGACTGGGTTCATGTTGATGTGATGGATGGCCATTTCGTGCCCAACATCACTTTCGGCCCGCCCGCCGTCGCGGCCTTTCGCCGCCATGTCAAAACGGTGATGGATGTGCATATCATGATCTCGCCGGTCGATGCCTATATCGAGGCCTTCGCCAAGGCCGGCGCCGATATCCTGACCGCCCATGTCGAGGCAGGCCCCCACGCCCACCGCACGCTGCAAGCCATTCGCGGCGCGGGCATGAAGGCCGGCATCGCGCTTAATCCCGGCACGCCGGCCGAGGCGGTGGCCCATTTGCTTGAGCTGACCGATCTGGTCTGCGTGATGACAGTGAACCCCGGCTTCGGCGGGCAAAAGTTCATCGACATGACCGCAAAGGTGCGCCAGCTGCGTGCCATGATCGGCGATCGTCCGATCCATATCGAAATTGATGGCGGGGTAGATCCTCTGACCGCCCCCCTGGTCGCCGCCGCGGGGGCCGATGTTCTGGTCGCAGGCTCGGCCGTGTTCAAGGGCGGTTCAGTCGCCAACCCCGGCGCCTATGGTACCAACATCGCCGCCATCCGCAGCGCGGCCGAGGCCGCCCGTGGCTGATCCGGCGGGCAGGCTGGCGCATGTCGCGGTCATCTTCGATCTTGACGGCACGCTGATCGACAGCGCCCCCGACATCCACGCCACCGCCAACCGGGTGATGGCCACGCTGGGGTTTGCCCCGCTGACCCGGACCGAGGTGCAGGCCTATGTCGGCAAGGGCATGCCAAACCTTGTGGCCCGCCTCTTGGAACATCACGGCCAAGCCCCTGATGGCGCGCTTTTGGCCCCCGCAATGGCCCGGTTCCAGACGGAATATCTCACCGCCCACAGCCTGACCACGCTTTATCCCGGTGTCACTCGGGCGCTTGACCATTTGGCGGCGGCGGGTGCGGCCTTGGGGCTTTGCACCAACAAACCCATCGCCCCCGCCCACGCGGTGATGGACCATCTTGGCCTGAGCCGCCATTTCACCGCGGTTCTTGGCGGCGACAGCCTGCCCATCCGCAAGCCCGATCCTGAACACCTGCACGCCACCGCGCGCAAGATGATGCGGCCAAAGGCGATCTTCGTTGGCGATAGCGAGGTTGACGCCGAAACCGCACAGGCCGCCGGGGTGCCCTTCCTTTTGTTCACCGAAGGCTACCGCAAGTCGCCCTTGGCCGATATTTTCCATACCGCCGCCTTTTCCGATTGGGCCACCCTGCCCGGCCTGGTCGAGACGTACGCCTGAATATGCGCGGCCTGAGTATGCGCGGCCTTAGCGGGTCTGGCCTGCACGGGTCTGGCCAAAGCGCGGCTCTTGGCGCCAATCGGCACCCATTCCTGCGGCCGGCAAAAGCCCGCCGTGGCAACGCCGCACAAGGGGCTCGATGCCCCGCAGGACGGCACCCCCTTTCAGGTCTGGCGCGGTTGGGCTAAGCCTGCGTCATGGCCGTAACCCTCACCTCGCTCACCGATCTTGCCGCGCTTGGCTTTGATGACA
>JAIOXV010000123.1 GCA_021741465.1 Paracoccaceae bacterium | reverse complement strand
GGCTATCCGGTGGGTTTTGCCGCGCGGTTGACCGGAACCGCCCACGCACGTGCGGTCTGGCGCTGGCTGGCGGCACATCTTGATGATGGGCCAGACAATGCCAACACCCGGTTCGAAACCGCCGCGCGGATGAATGGCCTGATTGGCGGCGGGCTTGGCCCGTTCTGGGCCCGGCCGCACAGTCTGGCACTGGACGACCTGCCGGAAACCAAAGCGGTGGACTATGCAGCCCTTGACCTTGCCGAAAGGCGTCAGGTTGAAACCCTTGTGCGCCGTGCCCAGCCGGTCTGGAAACTTTACACCACCGGTGCCGCTGGCGGGCAGGGGCTGGTTGGACAAGCGATGATCCATCGGCTTTGCCAGCGCCCCGGCGTCGCAGTCTGGCCATTTGATGCAGCTGACAGGCCCGTGGTGCTGGCCGAAATCTATCCTTCGTTGCTGGGCCAGTCCGTGGCGGCGGACCCTGCCCCGATCAAGGATGAAACGCAGGTGCGGCTTTTGTCCCGGGCGCTGTGGCGCCTGTCGCAAAACGGCACCCTGCCCGCCCTGATGGCAACCCCGCCCGCCCCCGTGACCACCGAAGAGGGCTGGATCCTTGGCGCAGGCCACGGCCCTGCACTTGAGGCCGCCCTCCAATGACCGATGCCTTCACGCTGTGCCACGGCCTACCCGGCCACCTTCGCGGCGAAGCTGCCGTGCTTTACTGGCAGGCCTTCGGCGGCAAGCTTGGGCGTGTCATGGGCCCGGATGCCAAGGCGCACCGGTTCTTGGAACAGGTAATCCGCGACGATCATGCCATCGTGGCCTTGGATGGTGCGGGCAGGCTGCTGGGTCTTGCCGGGTTCAAGACCATGAAGGGCAGTTTCGCAGGGGGCGGATGGTCCGACATGCGCCGCATCTATGGGGTTTTCGGCATGCTGTGGCGCGCGCCGCTGCTGGCGCTTTTGTCGCGCGAAATCGACAATGACCGCTTTCTTTTGGATGGCATCTGTGTGGCCTCGCATGCCCGAGGGGCGGGCATCGGCAGCGCCTTGCTGGCCGCCATCGAAACCGAAGCGCGGCATCGTGGCTATGGCTATGTGCGGCTGGACGTGATCGACACCAACTGGCGCGCCCGCGCTTTGTATGAGCGGCTGGGCTACATGGCGATCAAAACCGACAGCATCGGCCCCCTGCGCCATGTCTTCGGCTTTGACGCTGCCGTCACGATGGTAAAGCCGATCTAGCAGCACCAAACGTCAAGAAACAAAGGGCTTTCTTGCCCAGCCTTGGTTGACAAGCCGCAAAGGGATGGGCTTTGCTGCACATCAGTTTGTAAACGGTGGCAGTCATGACAACTTATACCAGCGCGCAGGGCTTTGTGTTTTACCAGCCCGGCGCGGTTTCCTCCGCGCAGTTCGAAGGTGCGATCAACCTTAGCATCATCGCCGAAGAGCTCGCCGCAGCGGTCACGATGTATGGCGCGCAGTCGTCAACCCTCAGCAATATTCTTAGGGTTGGCCCCGGGCCCTCATCCCCTGACCCGACGCCCCATGACGCCCAACTGTCAGTCACCGGCACCGGCCTGCCCGTGAATGCCAACTGGACCTACGGGCTTGGCGTCATCCAATGGGGCGGGGGCAATGCAGCCTATATTCTGATGGCCCAGGATGCGGTCTCGGGACGCGAATTGATGATCCAGTTGACCCACGCGGGCACCGCACTTCCAACCATCACCTCAACCGCGCAGTTGCAAAGCTTCCTTGGCAGCGTGACGAACTTCTCCTTCACCTCTGGTAACGCCACCGTCGGCGGCCTGATCGGCAGCTTTGTCGAAGCTGATCTTGTGACAGGCACCGCAGCTGCGGATGATTTCAGCACAGGCCTTGGGAATGACACGGTTTCGGCCGGTGGCGGCAATGACAAGGTCTATGGCGGCGCAGGCAGTGACCGGCTTTCCGGCGACGCGGCCAATGACACGCTTTATGGCGATGCTGGCAATGACAGCCTTTACGGCGGCGCGGGCAATGACCGCATCTATGGCGGGGCTGGCGATGACCGCATGGTTGGTGGCGACAACCGCGATGTGATGTTTGGCGATGCGGGCAATGACACGCTTGACGGCGGCGCAGAGAATGACTCGATCAACGGTGGCGATGGGCTGGACCGTGTGCTGGGTGGTGCGGGCAATGACACGCTTCACGGTGGCATGGGCAGCGACCGGGTTTACGGGGGCACCGGCAGCGATACGCTGGTGGCGGATTGGGGGCTTGATCTGCTTTACGCCGGATCGGGCAATGACAAGATCTATGTCGATGGCTTCACCTCATACGGTGGCAGCGGCGTCGATGGGCTGGACATCATCTATGCCGGCAGCGGCCATGATACCGTGTTGGATGGCGGCGACATCTCTGGCGGCAAGAACAAGATCTATGGCGACAGCGGCAATGACACCATCACTGGGGCTGGCAGCGACAGTGTCTATGGCGGCACGGGCGATGACCTTATCACGCGTCAGGGCACCGGCGCGTCGCTTGTCGAAGGCGGCGATGGCAATGATGTGGTCAGCGGCTCGGGGCTGAGCCACGACAGGCTGTATGGTGGCAATGGCAATGATGAAATCAACCTCAGCTATGGCCAGAACAGCACCGGCTACGGCGGCGCGGGCGCTGACACGCTGGACGGCAACAGTTTGCATGCCGAACGGCTTTACGGCGGCAGCGGTGCTGATACCTTCGTCATGAGCCTGACATCCAGCGCAGACCAAAACTCTCGGGCCTTTGGTGGCACCGGGTTTGACCGGGTGGTGTTCAGCACATATGACGCCGTGTCTGCCATCAGCCGCGACAGTTCCGGCATCACGATCGTTGCCAGTGGCGGCGGCCAGGCCAGCTTTCAAGGGATCGAACAGTTCACCATGGCGGGCTATGGCACGATGACGGCCAACCAGTTCTACAACTTCTGGCATGACCTGCTGACCTGAAGAGCATCATCGCCCCCCCGGGCGCATGCGGGCACGGCTGGCGTGGGGTTGCCGAAATGGGGCGGTCAGTCAAACACCCCGGTCACCCGGCCCAAAAGCATGAAGGCGCGCACGGTGCGGGTTTCGGCAAGATCGGTCAGATCACTGTCACTGGCGGTCTTTTCAAACTCTTGAAAGACCTTGTCGAAGCTGCGCAGGAAATGATGCGCTGCATCTTTGAAAATGTCGTCTTCCCGCATGCGCCCTGCCGCCAGCGCCAAACAGGATCGGTCGCGCACCCCACCCAGCGCCGCGACACTGCGCCCGCGTTCCCCCATGGCAAAGCGACGCCACAGTTCAGGGCGGGCACGGTCAGGCTTCAGGTCATCCATATAGATGCCCTCTTGGCTGAGAAGGGTCAGCACATCCTGTGCCGCACGGATCAGCTTGGCCGCATTGCGATCTTCCAGCGCGGCGCGCAACGAACGAAAGCCATCCTTGTCATCCGGACTTTCGGGAAATTGCAGGGCCCGGATGAAATCGGCGTTCGACAGCGGCGGGTGCAAAGCCTCGGCCGGGGTGCCCAGCGCCAGAGCGGGTTGTTCGGCCGTGGGGTCCGGGCGCGGCGCTGCCATGGCAGCCTTGCGGTCGGCTGATGGCACCACCAACGCCCCATCGCGGCGCGAGGTAAAGCTTGCCAACGCCGTTTCGGTTTGCCGCGTGGCCTGCGCAATTTCGTTCAACTTTTTCTCGACCGAGGGCTTCATGCCGCCCTGCTGGCCCGCCACATAGGCCGCGCGCATCGCTTCGACCGTGGCTTGCAAGCGCGCCGCCTCGTGGCGCAGCGCATGTACCGAGCGCAGCGTTACCGCTGCCGCCCAGATCAGCGCCAAGGGAAGGAACACCACCAAAAGCGTCAGCACCAGCCCAAGCGGGGCCACACCGGGCGGGGCTTTCCAGATATAGGCGGCCACTGCCGACACCCAGACCACGCACAGCGCAATGGCCACCCATTCGGTTGCAGACATCCGCGATCCTGCACCACGGGCCGAATATAACCCCAGATCGACCGGACGCGGCTCGACACTGCGCGGGTCATTGTGACGCGGATCTTGGGGGTCCCTGTCAGGCATCGTCACTCACTGGCTAAGGCCGACCGCCTAAATATAGCGGATCGACAAAATCTCATAGCTGCGCTGGCCACCCGGCGTCTTCACATCCACCGAATCGCCCTCATCCTTGCCGATCAGCGCGCGGGCCAAAGGTGAACGAATGTTCAGCTTGCCCGCCTCGATGTCGGCTTCGGTTTCGCCCACAATCTGATAGGTTTTTTCCTCGTCGCTGTCTTCATCGACGATGGTGATGGTCGCGCCGAACTTGATGGCGCCCGACAGTTTGGTCGGGTCGATCACCTCGGCCAAGGACAGCGTGCCCTCAAGCTCTTTGATGCGGCCCTCGATGAAGCTCTGCTTTTCGCGCGCGGAATGATACTCGGCGTTTTCCGACAGATCGCCATGCTCGCGCGCTTCGGCAATCGCGCGAATGATCGCGGGCCGTTCGACGCTTTTCAGCTGCTTCAACTCATCATCCAGCGCGGCGAAACCCGCGCGCGTCATCGGGATCTTTTCCATGGGCCTTTTCACATAAATGACAAGGCCACAGCCCGAAACCGGACCATGACCTTGTGAAACCTATTGTGTCACCTGAACCCGAAGGACAGGAAATTGCAAGGGAAAAGGCGGTTTCGCGCGGTGCAGTGCCGCGGACGGGAAAGAAAGTTTCACTCATGCTGCGATGCGAAAACATGATGTTGCGTCACGGTTGACGCGGCATGCCCTTAGGGGCAAACACGGGTTCAGTAAGAAAAGCCGGGGACCGGAGGGCCATCCATGACCGAAATCGTGCGCGAGACGATGGAATATGACGTTGTGATCGTGGGAGCGGGGCCTTCGGGCCTGTCGGCGGCGATCCGGCTGAAGCAGATCAATCCTGACCTGTCTGTCGTGGTCCTTGAAAAGGGCTCGGAGGTGGGCGCACATATCCTTTCGGGCGCGGTGCTGGACCCATCGGGTCTGGACGCGCTTATCCCGGATTGGCGCGAAAAAGGGGCCCCGATCCAGACCGAGGTGCAGGAAGACAACTTCTATATCCTTGGCCCAGCCGGACAGATCCGCATCCCGAACTGGCCCATGCCGCCGCTGATGAACAACCATGGCAACTACATCGTTTCGATGGCCAATGTCTGCCGTTGGCTTGGCACCCAGGCCGAAGAACTGGGCGTCGAGATTTTCCCCGGCATGGCCTGTTCGGAACTGGTTTATGGCGACAAGGGCGAAGTGCGCGGCGTGGTTGCAGGCGAATTTGGCCGCAACCCCGACGGCACGCCCGGCCCATCTTATGAGCCGGGCATGATCTTGGCCGGAAAATACGTGTTCCTTGGCGAAGGCGTGCGCGGGTCGCTCTCGAAAGAAGTCATCGCCAAATACGATCTTTCTGCCGGAAAATGCCCGCAAAAGTTCGGCATCGGCATGAAGGAAATCTGGGAGATCGACCCCGCCAAGCACAAGTTGGGCACCGTCACCCATACGATGGGCTGGCCCCTGGGCAGCAATGCAGGTGGCGGCAGCTTTATTTACCACATTGAAAACAATCAGGTCTATGTGGGCTTTGTCGTTCACCTGAACTATCAAAACCCCCACCTCTACCCCTATATGGAATTCCAGCGCTTCAAGCATCACCCGATGGTGGCCGACCTGTTGAAGGGCGGCAAACGCGTGGCCTATGGCGCACGGGCAATTTCCGAAGGTGGCTGGCAGTCGATCCCGAAGATGGTCGCGCCGGGGGCGGCTTTGTTGGGATGTTCGGCAGGCCTTGTGAACGTGCCGCGCATCAAGGGCAACCACAACGCCATGCTGTCGGGCATTGCGGCTGCCGAAGCTGCGGCCAAGGCAATTGCCGCCGGTCGTGCCAGCGACGAGTTGGCCGACTATGAAGCCGCCGTGCGCAACGGCGCAATCGGCAAAGATCTGAAAAAGGTCCGCAACGTCAAGCCGATGTGGTCCAAATATGGCTTGATCGCCAGCCTTACCCTTGGCGGGGCGGATATGTGGGCCAATACCTTTGGCATGACCATTCTGGGCACCCTGCGCCATGGCAAGACCGACGCCGCGGCCACGGGCAAGGCCAAGGATTTTGCGCCGATCAACTATCCCAAACCCGATGGCGTCTTGTCCTTTGACCGGCTGACCAACGTTGCCTTCTCGTTCACCAACCACGACGAATCGCAACCCGCACATCTGAAGCTGACAGACCCCTCGATCCCGATTTCGGTCAACCTTCCCGAATACGACGAACCGGCCCAGCGCTATTGCCCGGCAGGCGTCTATGAGGTGATTGCCGAAGACGGCAAGGACCCGCGGTTCCAGATCAACTTCCAAAACTGCGTTCACTGCAAGACCTGCGACATCAAGGATCCGTCGCAAAACATCACCTGGACCACCCCCATGGGCGGCGGCGGGCCCAACTACCCGAACATGTGATCGGAAAACACTGGCAAAATCGTGCGGGCTGGGGAAACAAATCCCCGGCCCGCATTGCCATTGGCGGCGGCGCTGACTAGCTATTTGGCAAGAGTTTCGAAGGAGCCTGCCCATGCCCTCGCCCATGCGCGCCGCGTATCGACGCCTTCTTGGCACCGCCCTGATCGGGCTGGTGTTGGGCACAGGGCTGCCAACCCTTGCACAAGACAGCGCCACCGGCGACGCCGGGGCCTTTCTTGCCGCCCGCACCGCGGCAAGCAACTCCGACTATCTTGCCGCGGCCGCGTGGTTTTCCCGCGCTTTGATGAGCGATCCGGGCAATACCGAACTTTTGGAAGGCGCGGTTCTGTCCAACATTGGCCTTGGCGAAATGGAACCTGCCGCCCGGATGGCGCGCGAGCTGCGTGACCTGGGCGTCGAAAGTGAAGTCGGCTATCTGGCGCTGCTGATCGACGCGATCCGCGCCGAAGATTACGCCGCGGTGATCGACCTCAGCGCCAAAGGGGCAAAACAGGGCGCCGTTCTGGACGGGCTGGTAACCGCATGGGCCGAAGTCGGCCTTGGCCGCATGTCGGAAGCAGCGGTGATTTTCGACCGGCTTGCCAAGACCAAGGGAACCGAAGCTTTCGGAATGTTCCACAAGGCGATCGCCCTTGCCTCAGCCGGCGATTTCGAAGGGGCCAACGCGATTTTCGCCAGCGGCGATGCTGGCGCGCTGCAAATGATGCGGCGCGCGGTGCTGGCCCATGCCCGCATTCTGTCCCAGCTTGAACGCAATGGCGATGCGCTGGCGCTGCTTGACCAAAGCTTCAACAAAGACCCCGATCCTGAAATCGACGACCTGCGCCGCCGCCTTTCTGCGGGCGAGCCGGTGCCCTTCAATCTGGTGACCGATGCCAAACAGGGCATGGCAGAGGTGTTCTATACCCTTGCCATGGCGCTGGGTCAGGAAGGCGATGCAACCCATACGCTGATGTACGCACGCGGTGCGCAGGTGTTGCGCCCTGAACAGGTGGAAACCGCGCTTCTGGTTGCCAGCCTTTTGGAAGAACAAAAGCAACACGAACTGGCGATCGAGGTTAATGCCACGGTTCCGGCCGACAGTTCCGCCTTTCACATCGCAGAAATCGGTCGGGCCGAGGCGACCTATTCCGCTGGCCGCAAAGAGGCCGCCATTGAAGTTTTGCAAGGGCTTGCCCGATCAAAACCAGACATGACCATTGCCCATGTCGCGCTGGCCGATGCCTATCGCCGTGACGAACGCTTTGCCGAAGCGCGCAAGGCCTATGACGTGGCGATTGGCCTTTTGGGCACCCCGAAACGCGAAAACTGGCCGTTGTTTTTCAGCCGGGGCATCTGCGCTGAACGCCTGAACGATTTCGAAGCATCCGTCGCCGACATGCGCGAGGCGCTGCGCCTGAACCCCGAACAGCCGCAGGTGCTGAATTATCTTGGCTACAGCTATGTTGACCGCGGCGAAAACCTGGACGAAGCCCTTGGCATGATCGAACGCGCCGTCGCAAAAGAACCAAGCTCGGGCTATATCATCGACAGCCTGGCTTGGGCCTATTTCCGGCTGGGCCGCTATGAAGATGCCGTGGCCCCGATGGAGCAGGCCTCTTTGCTCGAACCCGTCGACCCGATCGTCACCGACCATCTGGGCGATGTCTATTGGGCCGTCGGCCGCACCCGCGAGGCCGAATTCCAGTGGCATCGCGCCTTGTCTTATGGCCCTGCGGAAAAGGATGCCGCGCGCATACGCCAAAAGCTGGAAAAAGGTCTTGATGCCGTTTTGGAAAGCGAAGGGGCCAAGCCGCTTCAGCCGGTTGAGGCGCAGGCCAATCCGTGAGCGTAACCGTCACTGAAACCGCGCGCGC
This sequence comes from Paracoccaceae bacterium, assembly GCA_021741465.1. Taxonomy (GTDB): domain Bacteria; phylum Pseudomonadota; class Alphaproteobacteria; order Rhodobacterales; family Rhodobacteraceae; genus Tabrizicola_A. Next base: position 193 of record JAIOXV010000123.1, on the reverse strand, counting down.
CAAGATCAACCTGTGCCTGCACATCACCGGACAAAGGCCCGATGGCTATCATCTGCTGGACAGTCTGGTGGTCTTTGCCAACACGGGCGACCGGATAAGCTGCACCCTGTCAGACAGGCTGGACCTGTCGATCACCGGCCCTGAAAGCGCGGGGCTTTCGGCGGGGCAAGACAACCTTGTGCTGCGCGCAGCC
>JAIOXV010000122.1 GCA_021741465.1 Paracoccaceae bacterium | reverse complement strand
AAAACCCGCAATTTTCGAACATTTTTGTGCAAAGGGCGGGCGATAGACCGTCGAGGGTTGGTGGTGAAAACAAATTTTGCAATTTCGAACCAAGGAACGGCTTGCGCGCCGCGTTCTACAAAGACAACTCTCGCACCAGCACAACGGAGGATTTCATGCGCGTGTTTCAAGTTATGGCTTTGTCTGCCGCCTTTGCCCTGCCCATGGCCGCATCGGCCCTGGCCGAAGCCACCATCACCGTGACCGGCGAGGCAAGCGTCGCTGCAACCCCTGACATGGCGGTTGTGTCTTTGGGGGTGACCACCGAAGGCGCCTCGGCGGCCGAGGCGATGGCGGCCAATTCCAAAGCACTGGCCGGGGTGATTGAACGGTTGAAGTCGGCCGGAATTGCCGAACATGATCTGCAAACCGCGAACCTGTCGCTTAACCCGAACTGGGTTGGCTATGACCAAGGCCAGACGCCCAGCATTTCAAACTATGTCGCAATGAACATGCTGAACGTGCGGGTGCGCGATCTGGCGGCTTTGGGCGGGGTCTTGGATGCGTCCATCGCCGATGGTGTCAATACGCTCAACGGCATCACCTTTGAGCTGACCGCCCCGCGCCCGGTGCAGGACGAAGCGCGCAAATCCGCCATGGCCGATGCCACCATCAAGGCCACGCTTTACGCCGAGGCGGCAGGCGTGACGCTGGGCAAGATCGTGTCGATTGCCGAACAGCTGTCTTACGGCGGCCCGATGCCGGTGTTCATGGGGGCCAAGGACACGGCCCCCGTGCCGGTGGCCTCGGGGCAGATTGCCTTGCAGGCTGCGGTGGTGGTGACCTATCAGATTGCCGACTAAGGGTCTGGTCTGAAAGGAAAAGGGCCGCCCTTTGTGGGGCGGCCCTTTGTTTTAGGCGGTGGCGGCGGTGATGGCCTGATCCAGATCGGCGATGATGTCTTCGGCGTTTTCAATCCCGATCGAAAGCCGCACCACATTCGGCGGCGCCCCGGCAGCCACCTGCTGTTCCTCAGAAAGCTGGCGGTGGGTGGTCGAGGCCGAATGGATGATAAGGCTGCGCGTATCGCCAAGGTTGGCGACATGGCTAAACAGCTTAACATTGTCGATCAGCCGCACGCAGGCGTCATAGCCACCCTTCAAGGCAAAGGTGAACAAGGCCCCCGCGCCCTTTGGCACGATCTTTTTCGCCCGCTTGTTATAGGGCGAAGATTTCAGACCGGCATAGGTAACATATTCAACCCGCGGGTCTTTTTCCAACCAATCGGCCACCTTCATGGCATTGGCGACATGGCGTTCCATCCGAAGTCCCAGGGTCTCGATCCCCATCAGCGTGTAATGCGCGCCTTGGGGGTTCATCGTCATGCCAAGGTCGCGCAGGCCAATGGCGATAGAGTGGAAGGTAAAGGCCATCGGTCCAAGGGCCGCATGGAAGGTCAGCCCGTGATAGGCGGGTTCGGGTTGGGACAGGCTGGGGAACTTGTCATTCTGCGACCAGTCAAACTTGCCCGAATCCACCACGATGCCGCCGGTTACGGTGCCGTTGCCGGTCAGGTATTTGGTGGCCGAATGCACCACCAGTGTCGCGCCCATGTCGATGGGGCGTGCCAGCCAAGGGGTTGCGGTGGTGTTGTCGACGATCAGCGGAATGCCCTTCTTGTCGGCAATCTTGGCAAGTGCGGGAACATCGGTGACATAGCCACCGGGGTTGGCGATGGTTTCGCAGAAAATCGCGCGGGTGTTCTTGTCAACTGCCCGCGACACAGCGCCCAGATCGTCGGTGTCAACAAATTTGGCCGACCAGCCAAAGCGCTTGATCGTCTGGCTGAACTGGGTGATCGTTCCGCCATAAAGCCTTGATGAGGCAACAATATTCTTGCCCGGCCCCATCAGGGGAAAAAGCGCCATGATTTGCGCTGCATGGCCTGATGAACAGGCAATGGCCCCCGCCCCGCCTTCAAGGGCGGCCACGCGGTTGGCAAGGGCGGCCACGGTGGGGTTTGTCAGGCGCGAATAGATCCAGCCCACTTCCTGCAGGTTAAAAAGCTTTGCCGCATGGTCGGCATCGCGAAAGACATAGGCCGTTGTCTGATAGATCGGCACCTGTCGCGCGCCGGTGGCCGGATCGGGGGCAGTGCCCGCGTGAATGGCGAGCGTATCAAAGCCCATGGGTCTGTCGGTCATGCTGTCCTCCGCTGCGGTTTCGTCGCGCAGCCTAGGGCAAGCAAACAGGTCTGTGAAGGGCCGCCTGTGCTGTCAGATCACCTGCGCTACAAGATTACTTGCGCTGTCAGATCACGAAGATATCTGCCGCCGTCACTTCGGCCCCTACTTGCAGGCTGGCCACCAGCCGCGCCGCCATTGCGCCGGTGCCATCGGCATCAAACCACAAGGTCCGATCGCTTTGGTTGAAGTAGAAGCGATCGGCGCTGTCTTCGGCCGCGCTGCCGGTCACGAATTGCGTTTCATCCAGCGCGCCGGTGAAGCTGCCAAAGCCAAAGGCGCTGCCCACAACCTCGATCACATCGCTGCCCGAGGTGAAATCGCTGATCCGGTCACCCAGATGTTTTTGCTGCTGAAACACGAAATGATCCGCCCCGCTGCCGCCTGCAAGCCGGTCCTTGCCCCGCCCGCCGATCAGCGTGTCATCGCCCGCCCCGCCAGAAATGCTGTCGACCCCGCCCGCACCTTCCAAACGGTTGTCCACGGCCGATCCGGTGATACGGTCGGCCCCGCCGCCGCCGATGACGGCCTCCATCCCGGTATAGCTGTCGCCCACCAAGCGCAGCCCAAGGTTCTGCGCGGGCTGGGCAAGGTTGATGGTCAGCCGCCCGGTGGCGGTAGAGAAATCCAGCGTGTCGAACCCCGCACCGCCATCAATGGTTTCAGCCCCGGTGCCGGGACGGAAAAGATCATTCCCCTCTCCACCGTTGATGGCGCTGTCAACGCTGCCTTGGCAGCCGTAAAAACTGTCATCGCCGCCGCCAAGATCAATGGCGCCGGTCATCGTGCCGCGGTTGATGATATGGTCTGCGGAATCTCCGCCCAGAAACGCATAGCTGTCCGAACTGATGGTGCCGGTGTTGGTAAAGTTCAGCACCCCATTGCCGAACTTGTGCCAGATCCCGGCCACCCGGCCGTGCATATCGCCCGAATTGGTGATCTGCATCACCGAATTGTCCTGTACGATGGCCGAAATTGCCGACCCATAGGCCAGAATGCTGCCGGCGTTGTTCAGCACCGATCCCGCCCCGTCCAGAATGACGCCATCGGCATCTGCCACAACCCCGTTCCCGCCCGCAATCAAATGCCCCCCGGCTTTGATCTTGACGGTTTGGGCGGTCAGGCAGCCCACAAGGTTGATCGCCTCATCCTCGCCCACCACGGTGCCGGCGATGGTGATGGTATGGGTGCCCTGCCACGAGATAATGGCATCGGCCCCGGTATGGGTGACCGGATCGGAATAGGTGCAGGTGATGGTCACGCCCACCCCGACATGCAGGTCGTCATCTGCCGTCAGGATATAGACATTGCCCAAGGTTGTTTGCGTTGTGGCTTCAATCAGCATGGGGAGGCCTGAATTGTTGTGATAATTTATCTAATTGAAAAATAACATAAAATTCACATTCACGCCACAAAGATGGCGCGATCAGCCCTGGATCGGGCAACAACCCTGTGCATCGCCCCCCCATTGTGACCGGGTGGGCAACAAAGACCCATCCCCAGCCCCGCAATCGGGGCAGGGGCGCGATTCGTTTGGGCGGCGCTGGTCTGCCGGGGCAGATCAGATCACGTCGATGGAGGCCGCCGTCAGGATCACACCATCTTGCAGGTCTGCCACCAGAATGGCGCTGTGCTTGGTGCCCGATCCGTCCTTGTCAAACCACAGGGTCGCATCGGTGGTGTTGAAGATCAGCCGGTCATAGACATCTTCCGCCGCGTTGGTGGTGCCGGAATGGAACCGCGCAGCCGCAAGCCCGCCCTGATAGGTGCCCAGGCCCAGCGCCGCCCCTTCGAAGCGCAAGATATCAACGCCGGTTTCGAAATCGGTGATGGCGTCGCGGAAGTCGCCCTGCGCCAGCCATTCGAACACATCCGCCCCGGCGCCCCCGGTCAGAATGTCGCCCCCGGTGCCACCGTTCAGCGTGTCTTGCCCATCGCCGCCTTCCAACCGATCCGAGCCATTGCGCCCATAAAGCGCGTTGTCGGCACCATCGCCGCGGATCACATCGGCCTTGGTGCTGCCCAACACCACTTCGATGTTGCTATAGCTGTCGCCCAGCGCCGGCGCGCCGCGGTTGTTGGCGCTGTTGGCCAGATCAATCACAAGTGCGGTGGTCACGGCCGAGAAATCCAGCGTGTCGCTGCCGAAGCCGCCATCCACCGTGTCGGCGGCAGTGCCAAGGACAAAGCGGTCATCGCCGTCGCCGCCATGAATGGTGCCGATGACGCTGCCCAGTTGCCCCAGATACAGGTCTTCTCCGCCGTTCAGCAGCACATCCCCGATGAAGGTGCCCGAATTGGTCACAATGTCGGTGGCGGTGCCGCCAAAATAGGCCGCGTTGGGTGATTCGATTGTTCCTGTATTGGTGAAATTCAGGTCCCCAACGCCGAATTTGTTCCAAACCCCGAACTTTTCACCGCTGATAAAGCCATTGTTGGTGATCGTCGTTGTTCCCGCATCGCGAACAAACAGGCTCAGCCCGGATCCGTTGGCAATGATGGTGCCATTATTGGTCAGCGTTGACCCGATGCCATCCAGAATGACGCCATCGCCGTCTTCCTCAGCCCCGGTATATCCGGCCAAAAGCACAGCTCCTGCTTCGATTACAACAGTTTGCGCCTCTTCGCAGCCGATGGTGTTCAACGCATCGTCATAGGCTATCACCACCCCCGAAAGAGTGAACACATGCTGGCCGCTGTTGGCCAATATGGCATCCGAGGTCAAAGAGATGAGGGTGACACCGCTGGCAACATTCAGGTCATCGTTTCCAGTCAGGACATAAACCATACCTGAAACGGTCTGGCTGGTGGCTTCAATCAACATGGTACTTCCCCAAACAGCTAACAATTTAATTTCGCTACATTTTTAACATATTTTTGCCACAATGTCATTCCCCGGAATCGCGGCCCTATTGACGGCGCTCGGGGCCATTGGCAGCGCTGCAATTGCCGCTATAGTCGCGCGATGAGCTTGGATGTCCTACTTGCCCTGATGGGCTTTGCCTTTGTCACCTCGGTCACGCCGGGGCCGAACAACATGATGCTTCTGGCCAGTGGGGTGAATTTCGGCCTGCGCCGGACAGCGCCACATATCGTTGGCATTTCGCTTGGCCAGGCAGTGCTGATAACGCTGTTGGGACTTGGCCTTTCGGGGCTGTTTCACGCAGTGCCGCAGGCGATGACGGTGCTGAAGGTGGTGTCGGTGGTCTATATGGTTTGGTTGGCCTGGAAGATCGCACATGCCAGCGCGCCCAAGGGCCGCGCTGCCGAAGGCGGCAAGCCTTTCAGCTTTCTGCAGGCGGCGGCGTTTCAATGGGTCAATCCCAAGGCTTGGGCGATGGCGCTGGGGTCGATCAGCGCCTATGCGGGCAATGGCGGCATGGGCTCGGTGCTCAGCGTTGCTGTGGTTTTTGTCGTGGTGAACATGCCATCGGTGACCCTGTGGGCAGCAATGGGCGGGGCGCTGCGCCAATGGCTGCAGTCCCCGGCGCGCTTGCGGGTCTTCAACTGGACGATGGCGGCGCTGCTTTTGGTCAGTCTGGTGCCGGTGTTGCGGCTTTAACCTCTAGCGCAGCCAAAGTTCGGCCTTCTTCAACGCGCCCCGGATCATCTGTTCGCGCGGCGGCAGATCGGCGCGGTCAAACAGGTCACGCGCCTTGCGGCCCCGGTTTTGATAGATCATCAGCCGCGCGGGCTCATGGTCGCGCAAAAGCCGGCGCAATTCTTTTTGCCCCGCGACCTCTTCCAGCACCTCAACCACATGATCGCTTTCGCGGGCATAAAGCAGTGGCAGGTTGCGATAGTGGCAGGTGATGTCGCCATCAAGGCCGGCCAGCTCGGCGCCCGGTCGTCCGCCGCCAAAGGAATGAATGACCAAGGGCAGGGCGATCTGGTCAAGCCAGGGGTCAAAGGATTGCGCCGCCAGTGCCGCGGGCGGGTCATCGCGGATGGTGCGGGCAAAGCCCAGGAACCGCGCGCCAAAGGCGTGGGGGCTGGCATGAAAGAACCAGCCTGCGTTGAAATACAAATAGCGCTGCCAATAGTCATCGGGCTGGCTCAGATCAAGCGAGCTTGCAAAATCCAGCCCCAAGCGATCGTAAAGCGATTTCCAGATCGTGGCATAATCGCCTTTGTAAAGCTGCGGCTCCGGCCAGGTTCCTTCGCGCCGCATCGAAGCCGAGGGGCGGGCGAAATCGAACGGAATGCTTTCCAGATTGCCCGTAACCAGCGTGTCCGTGTCAAGAAAAAGAAACGGCTCATCCGGCAGCGCGGCCAGCGCCTCGATCTTGTTGCCATGGGGGTAGTTATGGCCGAAATGCCGGTTTTCAAACGGCAGGAAGGTTGCACCCAGGCTGGTCAGCATGTCACGGATGGCTTCCGATTGCAGCCGGGGGTCGCGATGCCAGCGTTTGCCGGGCTGGGGTTCGGCAAGAAAGACCTTCCCGCCAAAGCCGGGATTGAAATGCCGCCATGAGGCCAGCAGCAAAAGTGCCTCATAGGCCAGCCGCCCATCTTGCACCACGGCGACGATGTTGAAGGCTTGCCCGCCGCCCGCCGTTTCGGCCATGGTGGTCTTGTCCAGTTGTTTTTGACTGGTGGCACTATAGGGGCGTTGCTGGCCCCGCAAAAGCCTTAGGAGGTTCAATTGCGTTGGATTGTTGCTGTTTCACTAAGCATTGCGGCCCAAATCACGCATCCCGCTGCTGCCCAATCCCTGACAACGGCGGCCGAGATCCGGCCCATCCTGACCGCGACGAAACCGCAATGGGTGGCGGTGCGGGAATATGATGGCCGGGATCTGGTCTATTTCACCAATCTTCTGGCCTGGCGCTGCGGGCTGGAGGCGGTCAGCTTTGGGCTGAACGGGGCGCCGCCACAAACTGCCCTCACGATGGAGCCCTGCCATGACGGCGAGGCCAGCCCGAATGCGCTGAAGATGGATGAGGGCATCTTGCCCTATATTGAGGCGGATCTCGGCTCGGTTCAGTCGGTGACGGTGCAGGTCACCTATGATGACGGCACCACCGACACGGCCGATTACGCGCGGGCAGCCGTCCTTATCCCTTAAGACCCGATCCCTTAAGGCCCTGCTCCCTTAAGACGGCGTAAAGCGCAGCGACAGGCAAGACATGCCGCCATCAAGCTTGGCACATTCCGAATTGCCGATTTCGCGCAGATCAAAGCCCGCCGCGATCAGCTTGTCGCGCGTGCGCGGGAAACCGGCCGGGAACAGCACCAGATCGTTAAAGCGAATGGCATTGGCCGATGCCTCTTCGCCCGGCGCAGTGTGGATCACCCGATAGCCTTTGAAACAGCCCGATGCATCCAGCCTTTCGGTGGCCAGAATGGTTTCGCCGTCAAGAAGCGAGCAGTCGGTTTTAAAGTGCAGCACGCCCGGCGGGGTGAACACTTCGCGCAGGTTGTGGCCCCAATCGGCCACAATCCGCGCCAGTTCCGCCACGCCGCCCGCATTGGTGCGCGCCGAACGGCCAACGAGGATTTCGGTTTCGGTGGTCAGGATGTCGCCGGCTTCGATGAAATTCTCGACGCCCTCGATCTGGCGGACATCGCTGTAAAGCGCGCGCAGATGTGGTGCCATTTCGGCGGCTTCGCCCAGGCGGCTGGGCGCGCCGGGGCGCATGACAACCGCACCTTGCGGCAGGCACAGGGCGGTGTCTTCGACAAAAAGGCTGTCGGGAAAGGCCTCGAGTGCGGGCAGTTCCACCACGGTTGCGCCGGTGGACTTCAGCGCTGCGACATAGTCGGCGTGATGGGCGCGCATCACCGCAAGGTCCGGCGCGCCAGTATCGACGGCGCGCAACCCGTTGACCGCAGTTTGCGGCGGTTGGCAGGTGATGGCATGGGTAAAGCGATACGCGCGCATGGGCAGCCTTTCAAACAGGTCAGGTGGCCAGTCGACCACGCAAAAACGGAAAAAGCCAGCCCGAAGGCTGGCGTTTTCGATGCCCCGAAAGGCAAAATGGTGGGCGATCCTGGAATCGAACCAGGCATGAGTCGCCTCGGCGGAGTTACAGTCCGCTGCCACACCTTGTAGCATATCGCCCACTGGCGGCGTGATTAGCGAAGGTGGCGGGGGGCGTCAATATGCCAAACCACCCGGCGCTGTGAAAATTCCCTGCGATTGGCGCTTGCCAAACTGTGCGGTTCTGGCCAGAGCATGGGGCAAAGCAAGGGGGCCAGGTCTATGGCGAAGAAACCGGATTGGGTGGTGGACAAAGAGCGCGGCAAACGTGCCGAAGCGCGTGAAACCGTTTGGCTGTTTGGTCTGCATGCGGTGCGCGACGCATTGATGAACCCCGCACGCGAAAAGCTGCGTCTGGTGGTCACCAAGAACGCCTTTGACAAACTGGCCGAAGCTGTCGCGCAGGCTGGGCTGGAACCTGAAATCGTTGATCCGCGGCGCTTTGAAGTGCCGATTGACGAAGGATCGGTGCATCAGGGGGCTGCAATGGAAGTGCGGCCGCTGAATTGGGGCAAGCTGGACGATCTGGCGATCTCGGGGGCGGGGGCGCCGCTGTTGGTGTTGCTGGACCGC
>JAIOXV010000121.1 GCA_021741465.1 Paracoccaceae bacterium | reverse complement strand
ATGCGTCTGGCCGGTTTGACGTGACCCAAAGCGTCCTGCCGCAAAGTGCTGCCACATGGCGGCTTGGCCTTGCCCCAGCGCGCCTGCAGTCAGATGATCCGTGGCTTGGCGTGAAATCCACGCGCCGCGCCGCCTATGATGCCGCGCGGGCCAGCTTGCCCGCGGGACAGGACGAGGTGATCTTCCTGAATGAGCGTGATGAAATTTGCGACGGGTCAATCACCACGGTCTTTTTTGACCGGGGGCAGGGCATGCGCACCCCGCCTTTGTCTTGTGGCCTGTTGCCCGGCGTCTTGCGGGCCGAATTGGCCTGCCCCGAAGAGCTGCTGTCAGCGCGCGATCTGCCCGATGTGCGGCTTTGGGTCGGCAATGCGCTGCGCGGATTGATCCCGGCGATCTGGGGCGGCTGACCGCCTCAGATCAGGGCGTATCAGGATCAGGGCGTTGTTGTCGCCGGTGCGGCTGTGCTTGCCGGGGCGGCGGGCAGGGGTGCCCTGAGAATACCGTTTTCCCAAAGCCCTTCCGAGATTTCGCCATTCTTGTAGATCAGCTTGCCCGCGCCTTGGCGCTTTCCCTTTGCGAATATGCCTTCATAGACGTCGCCTGTTGGATAGCTTGCGCGGCCCATCCCTTCCATTTCGCCTTTTTGCCAGGCACCTTCATAGGTGAAGCCGTCCGGCTGGACGAGCTTGCCGACACCGTCGCGGTCATCGGCCTTGAACTGCCCATCATAGACCGTGCCATCTGGCCAACTAGCCTTGCCCGCGCCTTCGCGCAACCCGGCTTTCCAGTCCCCGTCGTAGACGTAACCATCGGGATAGGTCATCACGCCCTTGCCCTGTGGCTTGCCTGCCAGAAGCGCGCCCGTATAGATGGTGCCATTGGCGTGACGCAGCGTGCCGGTGCCGGTCATCGCCCCGGATTGCCACTGGCCCTCATAGCCCGAGCCATCGGGGAAGGTGATCTTGCCTTGGCCTTCGGGAAGGTCTGCGGCGAAACTGCCTTGGTAAACCGCGCCGCCCGGATAGGTCAGCTGACCAATGCCTTGCATCTTCCCTGCGTCCCAACTGCCTTGATAAATACTGCCATCCGCACTGACAAAGCGGCCTTGGCCCTGACGCTGGTCCAGAACAAAACTGCCTTCATATACCGAACCATCGGTATAGCTGACACGGCCTTCGCCGTGGCGCTGCCCGTCTTTGAAACTGCCTTCATAAACGTCGCCCGAAGGCTGGGTCAGCTTGCCTGCGCCATTGATCTGCCCCGCCTGCCAATCCCCGACATAGGTCAGACCGTCGGGCATTGTCAGCGTGCCTTTGCCATCGCGCTGGTCAGCCTTGAAATCACCGTCATACGAGGCGGCGTCGGGGTAGGACAGACGGCCCTTGCCCTCTTTCGCGCCCATCCGCCATTCGCCTTCATAGCGCAGACCGCGCCCATCGGTCAGCACGCCTTTGCCATCGTGCTTGCCTGCCTTGAACTGCCCTTCATAGACCGAGCCATCGGCATAGCTTGCCCGCCCGGTGCCAAGGATTTCGCCCGCAACCCAAGCGCCTTCATAGCTGCCGCCATCGGCATAGCTGATCTTGCCCTGTCCATCGGGTTTGCCGGCCACGAACCGGCCCTCATAGACCGAACCATTGGGATAGCGCGCGCGCCCCTGACCTTCGATCTGGCCTTTTACCCAATCGCCGACATATTCAAAGCCCGAAGGCAGTTGGTAACTGCCCGTGCCATCCTGAAGCCCGTCCTTGAACGTGCCCTCATAGACGGATCCGTCATTGTACTGCTTGGTGATGACCTCACCATCGGCTTGTGCCAAGGCGGTGGTCGGTAAAGCCAGCGTTGCAACCGTGAACATCAGTGCTGCGAAAGACAGATCACGCCGCATATTTGCGCCTTATATTTGGAAAATAGCAGACCGCAGATTAGGTGGCCGGGCCGCATCTGGCAAGCGGCGAAGGTGCAGGCCGCTGGCGCTTGGCCAGAGGGAGGCGCGGGCTGGCCTTTTCCTTGGCTGGGAACCTGTTAAAACCGAAGAACCCCGGTTGCAGGAATTCGCATGACCAACAGCTTTCGCCTGACACTAGCCCAACTGAACCCCACGGTTGGTGCGATTGAGGCCAATATCGCGCTTGCGCTGGATACCTGGCGGCAGGGCCGCGACGCGGGCGCGCAGATGGTTGCGCTGACCGAAATGTTTGTGACCGGGTATCAAACCCAAGACCTGATCTTGAAGCCGGCTTTCGCCGCCGCCGCCCAAGATGCGGTCACGGCCTTGGCCAAAGAGATTGTCGACGGCCCGGCCTTGGGCATTGGCGCGCCGCATGTCAAAGATGGCCTGCTTTACAACGCCTATTATGTGCTGGAGGCAGGCCGGATTGCGGCGGTGGTTCTGAAGCATGAACTGCCCAATGATGGCGTTTTTGACGAAAAGCGGCTTTTTGCCAGCGCGCCCTTGCAAGGGCCCTATCGGGTTGGTCCGCTGCGGATCGGGTCACCCATCTGTGAAGATGCCTGGCATTCGGACGTGGCCGAGACCCTTGCCGAAAGCGGCGCGCAGATCCTTTTGGTGCCGAACGGCTCTCCCTATCACCGGGGCAAACCATCGGTGCGGACCAATCTGATGGTGGCGCGGGTGGTCGAAACCGGCCTGCCGCTGGTTTATCTGAACATGATCGGCGGTCAGGACGATCAGGTGTTTGACGGCGCGTCCTTTGTGCTGAACCCCGGCGGCGAATTGGCGGTGCAGATGCCGCAATTCCTGCCAAGCATCACGCATGTCGATTTCATTGAAGCGCCTGAGGGGTGGCGGGCAAAGCCCGGGCTCTTGGACAGCCTGCCGCGTATTCTTGAGGCCGATTATCACGCCATGGTCATGGGCACGCGGGACTATTTGGCAAAATGTGGGTTCAAGAAGGTGCTTTTGGGCCTGTCGGGTGGGATCGACAGTGCCATTGTCGCGGCCATCGCGGCCGATGCGATTGGCGCGGAAAACCTGCGCTGCGTGATGCTGCCCTCGCGCTTTACCTCGGCGGTTTCGCTGGAAGACGCGGGCGAAGTGGCGCGCAATCTGGGGTGCCGGCTGGACACGGTTTCCATCTCAGGGCCGCAAGAGGCCGTGGGCGGGGCCTTGGCAGAGCTTTTCGCCGATACCGCACCCGGGATCACCGAAGAGAACATCCAAAGCCGTTTGCGCGGTGTGCTTTTGATGGCCATGTCAAACAAATTTGGCGAGATGCTGCTGACCACGGGCAATAAATCGGAAATGGCCGTGGGCTATTGCACGATCTATGGCGATATGAACGGTGGCTATAACCCTTTGAAAGACCTGTATAAGACACGGGTCTTTGAAACCTGCCGCTGGCGCAATGACAATCACCGCGACTGGATGAAAGGCCCCGCAGGCGTGGTCATCCCGCCGCGTGTCATCGACAAGCCGCCGTCTGCAGAATTGCGCGACAACCAGAAAGATCAAGACAGCCTGCCACCCTATGAGGTGTTGGATGACATCCTTGACGGTTTGATCGAACGCGAACTGTCGGTGGCCGAGATCGTGGCCAAAGGGCACGATCGGGCGGTGGTCAAGAAGATCGAACACCTGCTTTATATCAGCGAATACAAACGCTTCCAGTCCGCTCCTGGCACGCGGCTGACCAAAAAGGCGCTGTGGCTGGACCGGCGGTACCCGATGGCGATGCGCTGGCGGGATGAAAGCTGACCAAAGCTGTGCCCACGCGACCTGACGCAAAAGCCGCGCCGCATCTCTGGCGCGGCACACCCCGTTTGCAGGTGTCATCACCGCGGCGCCACGGCCGCCCCTAACCCCGCCCGACTCCGGTGGCAATGTTCAGGACCGGATTCAGCTTAAGCGTCAGGATCGCCAGCAGCCTATTCGGCGAACTCCACCGTGTTTTCAAAGCTGCCGAATTTTGCGGAATTCTTGTCGCGCAGCGTGGTCTGCAGCACATAGCGGCCGGGCGGCACACCATCCAGATTATAGGTCAGATTGGCCTGAAATTCCCGGTTGGGATAGCGCGAAGTCAGGTTGAGTTCGGTCAGGTTTTGCAGATCGCCCAGAACTTCACCCGCCTCGGTCATGACTTTCAGGTCAACGAAAAAGCCGATGGAATACAGCCCATCACCCGGGCTGCCATAGCCAAAGCCCATAGGTTCGGCATAGATCAGCACCGGCTCGCCGATCTTGAAGGTGTCGTTGGGGCGCGGATTGTAGATGCCATAGCCCGAAGCGGGCTCCGCGATCAGAATCGCCTCGCCGATGGCAAGGCCGGTCGTTGCGTCCCATGCCGCGCCGAACAGATCCCGCGCAGCGGCGATGGCATCAGCATCATCCCCCGCGGCCAGAAGCGATTCGACATCGGCCGCCTTGTCGGTAATCTCGCCCGCAAAAAGCGGCAATGGCGACAGCGCAGCAAGGGTGAACACAGCTGCAAGCAGTGGGCGGGCAGAGGTCATGATCTGGTCCTTTGTCATGTCCCGGGGGTCTTATCGCCACCATGATAGCGGTTGCGCGCGACAAGGGCAAAGAGCGAAGTTGACCGCTGCGTCAGTCGCAAAACTGAAGGGACGCCCAGACCGAAGCGCCCCTTGTCGTTACAGCATCAACTGATAGCTGGCCGGGACATAACGAAAGCCGCTTGCCTTCGTCTCGACATATCCCACGGCGGGGAAGGGCATGTGATAGCCAATAAACGGGATCTTCTCGGCCGCGATCATGCCGAAAACCGCACGCCGTGCCGCGGCGGCGGCGGCCTTGTCCGCGTCAAAGCGCACTTCCCAATCAGGATATTCCAGCGACCAGACATAATGGTTCGCCGTATCGGCTGTGATGGCCAGCTGCTTGCCTTCGCTGTCCAGAACAAAGGCCATATGCCCCGGCGAATGGCCAAAAGCCGCCTTTGCGGTGATGCCCGATGCCACGGTGCCGCCATCGTCCAGAAACACCATCCGGTCGTTCAATGGGCGCACCTTGGTGTCGAAGCCCTCGTTTGCGGCACCCGACCAATGGTTGTGCTCGACAGCACCCGTGACATAGCGGGCATTGGCAAAGGTTGGCCCCGCCTCACCCATCAGCCCGCCGATATGGTCGCCGTGCATATGGGTTAGCACCACAACATCCACCTGATCGGTGCTGACCCCAGCCGCGCCCAGCACCGCGACGATGGCATCGGGCGCAAGGCCAGTGTCGAACAGCACCAGTTCGGCACCGGTATTGACCAGCGTTGGGGTGAAAAAGTTTATCGCCCGATCCGCGGGAATGAAGGCTGCCGCGGAAGCGGCGGCAAAGTCTGCCTCGCTGGCATTCAACCCGAAGGTTTCGCGCGGTTTGTCGTTCAGGCGGCTTCCCACCGCCAAAGTTGTCACTTCAAACCCACCAAGGGCAAAGCGGTGAAAGCCCGCGCTGGCCGGGCCAAGTTTTTCGGCTTTGGCATGGGCTGGAGCGGAAATCAGGCTGGTGGTGCCGGCAAGCGGCAGGGCGGCTGCGGCCATCAACGCGCTGCGACGGGAAAGCAGGGGGGAAACCTTCGTCATCTGCAATACTCCTTGTGAATGGGTAAAAACTAGCGCGCCGCGCTGCCCTTTCGACTCACGATTGCGCGAGCGCCTATTCCCACCACGGATCGATCGTGGCGATGTCTGCATCTGACCAGCCGAAATGATGGGCAAATTCATGGATCACCACATGGGTGACCAGATCGGTCAATGACACATCGCCTCGCTCGATCCATTCTTCCAAAATCGCGCGGCGAAAGATCCAGACGGTATCGGGTTGATGTGGCTGATCCGTAACCGATTTTTCTGTCAGCGGTATGCCTTCATAAAGCCCGGTCAGATCATAAGGGCTTTCGATCCCCATCGCTTCGAGAATTTCTTCGGGGGCAAAGTCTTCTACCCGCAAGGTCACATGGGTGGCTGCCGCCCGGTGTGGTTCGGGCAGGGTCAGCACCGCATCGCGGGCAAGCGCCTCGATCAGGTCAAGCGAAGGCGCGATGCTGTCGGGTGCGGGCAGGGTCATGGCGCGATGATAGCAATCGGGCGGTCAGGGAGGAAGCGATTTTGGCCTGCGCCACGAACGCAGCACAGGGCCATTCCGGCCCAACCTGTGGCCCTGCGCGGGTGGTTGAGGCCGCGGCGGGGCTTTTCGTGTGAGCCGCGCTTTTCAAGGTGGAATTGGGTTTGGAATGCAGGTGAATTCCTGCCTGCGACGCAGGCCGCAAAAACTGGACAATCCCCGGCCCTTGTGACAGGGAAGGGCGGTTGAAGGAGCCGCCAAATGACCATCACCCGCTTTGCCCCATCGCCCACCGGCTATATCCACGTCGGCAACCTGCGCACCGCGCTGATGAACTATCTGACTGCCCAGAAAACCGGCGGTACGTTCATTCTGCGGCTTGATGACACGGATCAGGAACGCTCCAAGCAGGAATACATTGACGGGCTGATTGAAGACCTCGCTTGGCTTGGCATCAAATACGACCGGGTCGAACAGCAATCAAAGCGCATGGCGCGCTATGCCGAGGCGGCCGAGCAGTTGAAGGCGGCGGGGCGGTTCTATGAGTGTTTCGAAACACCTGTGGAACTGGATCTGAAGCGCAAGAAGCTTCTCAACATGGGCAAGCCGCCGGTTTATGACCGCGCTTCGTTGCATTTGACCGAAGAGCAAAAGGCCGCCTACCGGGCTGAGGGGCGGCAGGGTTATTGGCGCTTCCGTCTGGATATCGAGCGGATCGAATGGAAAGACGGCATCATCGGGGATATCTCGATTGATGCAGGCTCGGTTTCCGATCCGGTGTTGATAAAGGCCGATGGGCAGGTCTTGTACACCTTTGCCTCTTCGGTCGATGACGTGGACATGGGGGTGACCCACATCGTGCGCGGCGCCGACCATGTGACAAACACCGCGACGCAAATCCAGATCATGAAAGCCTTGGGCGGCACGCCGCCGCAGTTTGCCCACCATTCGTTGTTGACCGGCGCACAGGGCGAGGAATTGTCCAAGCGTCTTGGGGTTCTGTCCTTGCGCGATCTGCGGGCGCGCGGCGTGGCACCCATGGCCTTGCTTAGCCTGATGGCGCGGCTTGGATCGTCAAAGCCGGTGGAACTGGCCACGACCATGCAAGAGATCGTCGAGGGGTTCGATGTGGGCTCTTTCGGGGCTGCGCCGACGAAGTTCGACGCCGAGGATCTGTTCCCCCTGACCCGGCAATTTGTGCAATCCCTGCCCTTCGCGGCTGTGGCCGAGCGTATCGCGGCATTGGGCGTTCCCGCCGACAAAGCCGAGGCGTTTTGGGCCGTGACCAAGGGCAATATCACCATTCTTGACGATCTGGCCGAATGGTGGACGCTGTTCCGCGATGGGGCAACGCCCCTTGTGGCCGATGAAGACCGCGAATTTGTCGCTCAGGCGCTGGCCATCTTGCCGGCCCAGCCCTGGACCAACGCGACCTGGGGCGAATGGACCGCCGCAGTGAAAGAGGCCACAGGGCGCAAAGGCAAAGGGCTTTTCATGCCGCTGCGCCATGCGCTGACGGGGCGCAACAATGGCCCCGAAATGGCTGATGTAATGCCCTTGTTGGCCAAGCGCCCCACTGCTTGACACGCTAAGCCGTCCGGCGGTGCAGTCCCCGGACCCCCGAGAAATTCAGAAGGCGCAAGACCTTAGCCGGATTGCGGGAGTGTGCGATGGCAGGACCGGGCGGACAGGCGAAGTTTGTCGAAGGCAGTTTGATGCGGCACATCGCAGTGATGTCGCTGACCTCTTCGGTTGGGTTGATGGCGATCTTTGCTGTCGATCTGATGAATATGGTTTTCATCTCGTGGCTTAAGGATGAAGAAATCACCGCCGCCGTTGGCTATGCCGGGGCGATCTTGTTCTTCGTCACCGCCTTTGGCATCGGGGTTTCCATTGCGGTTTCGGCCACGGTTGCCCGTGCCGTGGGGATGCGTGACATTGCTGCGGCGCGCGAAAAGGCAACCAATGGCCTGTTGCTTGGGGTTGCGCTGGGGGTGGCCTTTACCGCGCTGGTCTGGGCTTTCTTGCCGGCGTTTGTCGGGCTGCTCGGTGCCACCGGGCGCACGCGTGATCTGGCGGTGCATTTTCTGTCCATTGTTGTGCCATCGCAGCCCTTCCTGCTGATCGGGATGATCGGCGGGGCAATCCTGCGCAGTCATGGCGACGCGCGGCGCGCGATGATGGCGACTGTCTGGGGGGCGGTGGCAAATGCCGCACTTGATCCGGTGCTGATCTTCGGCTTTGGCTGGGGTTTGACCGGGGCGGCGATTGCCTCGTTCATCAGCCGGATGGTGATTGCGGCGATGGCGCTTTTGCCGATCATTCGCCACCACGGCGGCTTTGACAGGCCGTCGGTTCAGGGGCTGATCGGCGATACAAAGCCGGTCTTTCGCATCGCCGGGCCTGCCATCCTGACCCAATTGGCAACCCCAGTCGGACAGGCGATTGTGACGCGGATGGTGGCCGGATACGGCGAAGCCGCGGTGGCCGGCATGGCGATTTCTGGCCGTCTTACCCCGGTGGCCTTGGGCGTGATCTTTGCCATGGCGGGGGCGGTTGGGCCGATCATCGGGCAAAACTTTGGCGCGGGGCGGCTGGACCGGGTGCGCCGGGCCTTCATCGACGCGCTGATCTTTACCGGAATCGTGGTTGTGGTGACGACGGCGATCCTTTTCGTCTTGCGCGCGCCGATTGCCGATCTTTTCCACGCAGAGGGCTTAACGCGCGAGTTGCTTTACCTCTTTTGTGGCCCCT
>JAIOXV010000120.1 GCA_021741465.1 Paracoccaceae bacterium | reverse complement strand
GACGAGACATCCCCCAAAGGCGAAATCAGAAAGCCGACCCAACCAGCAATCTGGTCAGGCTGCATGGCATGGCCATGGGGCATGGCGGAAATGGCGCGCGCCAGCACCTCTTCGGTCAGCACGTCGAAAAGCGGCGTTTCGGTCATGGCCGGCGCGAGGGAGTTACAAGCGATCTTGTCACGCGCATAGCGGCGGGCAAGGTCTTTGGTCAGCGTGTCCATCGCCGCCTTCGAAGCGCGGTAATGCGGCGGGTCGAAGACATCGAAATTGTAGGCGCCATTTGACGAGATGTTGACAATCTTGCGCACGCCGGGCCGGCCCTCCATCGCCTTCACCGCCTGCTGGCAGCAATGAAAGGCCGAAGAAAAGTTGATCGCCATTTGCCGATCCAATTCATGGGCCGGAATATTCGGGAAATCCGACATGAAGCAGGTTCCGGCGTTGTTCACCAGGGCATCCACCCCGCCAAAGCGGCTGGTGATCCGGTCGAACATGTCGGCAATCGCGTCGGGGTCGGTCAGATCGCAGGCCTCGGGTGTGAAATTGTCGCGGTTCGCGGCCATGGTCAAAAGCGCCGGCCCGTCGATATCCACCCCCACCACATGCAGGCCATCGTCGATCAGACGATCCGATATCGCCCGCCCCATCCCACCAGCGGCCCCGGTCACAACGGCAATGCGCATGATTTGCTCTCCCCTATTGGGGACAGGTTATGCCGTGCCGGGCAAAATGAAAACGGGGCCCGAAGGCCCCGTTGCCACCGTTCTTTCCTGCGATCAGATCGACAGGCAAACGTATTTCATTTCCATATAGTCTTCGATGCCGTGGTGGCTGCCTTCACGGCCCAGACCCGATTGTTTGACCCCACCGAAAGGCGCGACCTCAGTCGAAATCAGGCCGGTGTTCACGCCAACCATGCCATATTCCAGCGCTTCCTGAACGCGGGTGATACGGCCCACATCGCGGGCATAGAAATACGAAGCCAAACCGAAGATCGTGTTGTTGGCCAGATGGATGACCTCTTCTTCGGTGTCAAACTTGAACAGAGGGGCTACCGGGCCAAAGGTTTCTTCGGTGGCAACCTTCATATCATTGGTCACGCCGGTCAGCACGGTCGGCTCAAAGAACGTGCCGCCCAAAGCATGGCCTTTACCGCCCGCCAGCACCTTGCCGCCGCCCGACAGCACGTCCGAGATATGCTCTTGCACCTTCTCGACCGCGTCCATGTTGATAAGCGGGCCGGTGGTGATACCGTCCTTCAAACCATCGCCCACGTTCAGCTTGCTGACAGCCACGGCTAGCTTTTCGGCAAAAGCGTCGTAAACGCCGGCCTGCACATAGATGCGGTTGGCGCAAACGCAGGTCTGGCCGTTGTTGCGGAACTTCGAGATCATCGCGCCTTCGACGGCCTTGTCCAGATCGGCATCATCGAACACGATGAAAGGAGCGTTGCCTCCCAGTTCCATCGAGCATTTCAGAACCTGATCGGCGGCCTGACGCAGCAAGATCCGACCCACTTCGGTCGAGCCGGTGAAGGTCAGTTTGCGCACACGCGGATTTTCGCAGAATTCCTTGCCGATGTCAGACGACCGCGACGAGGTGACAACACTGAACACCCCGGCAGGCACACCGGCCCGTTCTGCCAGAACCGCCATGGCCAGCGCCGAAAGCGGGGTTTCGGCCGCAGGGCGCGAAACCATGCCGCAACCCACCGCCAGCGCCGGGCCAACCTTGCGGGCGATCATGGCGTTGGGAAAGTTCCACGGCGTGATGGATGTCGCCACGCCGATCGGCTGCTTCAAGACGGTGATCCGCTTGTCACGCTGATGGCCGGGGATGGTTTCGCCGTAAACGCGCTTTGCCTCTTCGCCGAACCATTCGATGAACGACGCACCATAAAGCACTTCGCCCTTGGCTTCGGCCAGCGGCTTGCCCATTTCGGCGGTCAGGATGGCGGCAAGGTCATCGGCATTGGCGACCATCAGGTCAAACCATTTGCGCATGACGGCAGCGCGTTCCTTGCCGGTGCGTGCGGCCCATTCGTGGCGGGACTTGTCGGCCACCTCGATGGCGCGGCGGGCGTCTTCGCGGCTCATGTCGGCAACATTGGCGATCACATCGCCACGCGCGGGGTTGGTCACGGGGAAGGTCTTGCCATCGGCGGCATTCACCCATTCCCCTGCAATATATGCCTGTTCGACCAGCAGACTGGGGTCTTTCAGGATGGAACGCAGATCGGTTGCGGAATCGAGCATGTGGGCCTCCCATTTCTCGGCTGTCCATGCAATGCATTGGGCGCGACCAAAAGTCTAGTTCGCGTTGCTTTACTGGCCACAAATTCTGCTGGAAACTGGAATCATAAAATGACCGATCTCAGCCGCGATTATATGAACTCGGCCTTTATAGCCGGGGGCGATGATTATTATCCCCGCTGGCAGAGCGCAGCGGCAGCCTTTCGCGGCCGTATGCGCGGGCGGGCGGAACTGGATATCGCCTATGGCCCCGGCCCCCGGCAGGCCTTTGATCTTTTCCACCCGGAAGGCATGGCCAAGGGCCTGATGGTCTTTATTCATGGCGGCTATTGGCTGGCCTGCGGACGGGAAGACTATTCGCATCTTGCCGCAGGCGCCTTGGCGCGGGGCTGGGCCTGTGCGCTGCCCTCCTATACCCTTGCCCCCATGGCGCGGATCACCCAGATAACGGCAGAACTGGCCCAAGCCGTTCAGGCAGCGTCAGCGCGGGTGCCGGGCCCGGTGGTGGTGACAGGCCATTCGGCAGGCGGGCATCTTTCGGCCCGCATGGGCTGCGCCGATCTTGATCTGCCGGTCGCCCGCGTGGTGCCGATCTCGCCCTTGGCCGATCTGGCCCCGTTGATGCTGACCGGCATGAATGCCGATCTGAAGATTGATGCGGCCGAAGCCCTTGGCGAAAGCCCGGCCCGCCATGCCCTGCGCGCGGGCACACAGGCGCATGTCTGGGTGGGCGGGCAGGAACGCCCTGCCTTCCTGTGGCAGGCCCGGACCCTGTCGGAAGACTGGTCCTGCGCCTGGACCGTGGATCCCGGCCGCCACCATTTTGATGTGATCGACGGGCTGGAAGACCCGTCTTCACCCTTGATGAAGGCCTGCCTCGACGGGATCTGACCCGCGCTATTCCTGCGCGCGCAGCACCCCCGCCGGGCGCATCGCCAAGGGCCGCCAGACAAAGGCAAGCCCTGCCAAAAGCGTGGCACCGATGCCGCCAAGCACGATCGTCACTGCAGATGCCGCGTCAAAGGCATAATGGCTGTCCATCACAAGGGTCAGCACCGCCCATCCGGCAACCGCCCCGGCGAAAATCGCCACCACGCCCGCTGCGGCCCCCATCAGGACCGAGCGCAAGGCAAAACTCAGCAGGATTGTGCGGCGATCCGCGCCGATCACTTTCAGGATGGCGGCCTCATAGACCCGCGCGCGCTCACCCGCCGCCGCCGCACCGATCAGCACGACAAAACCGGTCACCAGCGTTGCCAGAGCGGCCAGGGTGGTGGCCTGTGCGATGGCTGTCAGCGCCTCGGTCACGCGGCCAATCGCGGCTTTCACCCCAATGGCTGTGACATTCGGAAAGGCCTTGGCCAGATCGCGCAACAGCCCGGCTTCGGCGGCCTCATCTGCATAAACGGTGGCAATATGGCTGTGCGGCGCGCCAGCCACAGCGGCCTTGTTCAGCGTCAGCACAAAGCCCATGCCGCCGGTGGAAAAATCCACCTCGCGAAAGCTGGTGATTTCGGCCTCGATGTCGCGGCCAAGCACGTTGACGGTGATCCGGTCGCCCAGCTTCAGCCCCATCTCTTCAGCCTCTTCGGCGGCAAAAGACACCTGCGGCGGGCCTTCATAGCCTTGCGGCCACCAGGTTCCGGCCACCACCTTGGTGCCATCGGGCAAGGCATCGGCATAAGTGATGCCCCGGTCGCCCCGCACCACCCAATGATTGCCCGCGACCTTTATTGCATCCTCGCCGTTTATGCGCGCCACGACGCCCCGCATCATCGGGGCGCTTTCCACTTTTTCGACCGCCGGATTGGCGGCCAGCATGGCGCGGAAAGGGTCGATCTGATCGGGCTGTATATCGACGAAAAAGAACGAAGGGGCCTTTTGCGGCAGATCGCGCGCGATGGCGCTGCGCAGGTTGGAATCGATCTGCCCCACCGCGGCCAGTACCGAAAGCCCAAGGCCAAGCGCCATGACCACCTGCACGGTTTCCGCCCGCGGCGCCCCGACCGAGGCAAGCGCCAGCCGCAAAGCCACACGCCCCCGCATCAGCCGGGCGCGCGCAAGGCGCCGGGCCAATCGTCCCAAACCCAAAGCTGCAAGCCCCAGCACCAAAAGCGCCGCGGCAACACCGCCTGCCGTGCCCAGCGCCAGCGAGGCGACGCCGGAAAACACCACCGCCCCGCCGACAAGCAACGCGGCCAGTGCGACGGTGGCAAGCACATGCCGCTTGCGCGGCCAAAGGCCAGACGCCCCGCCCCGATATAGTGCGGCCGCGCGAACGCGTTCGGCCTGCGCCAAGGGCCAAAGAGCAAACAAGAAGGCCGCAACCACGCCATAAAATGCCGCCTCGGCCACCGGGCGGCCATGCAGCGAGATATCCGCCGGAAAGGGAAGCGCGGCCTCGATCAGCCCCGAAAGGGCCAAAGGCAGGCCAATGCCCAGCGCCAGACCAAGCCCGACGCCAAGCCCGACCAGAACCGCGATCTGCATAAGATAGGCGGAAAAGATCAACCCGCTGCCCGCGCCAAGGGTGCGCAGCGTGGCAATCGTGGACACTTTGCTTTCCAGATAGGCCCGCACCGCCGAGGCCACGCCCACCCCGCCCACGGCAAGCCCGGCAAGCCCGACAAGAATCAGGAAAGACCCGATCCGGTTCACAAATTGCTCGACCCCCGGCGCGGCGCGGCGACTGTCGGACCAGCGCAAACCGCTGTCGGGCAGGCCGGCCTTGGTGGCGGCTTCAAGCGATTCAAGATCGGCCCCTTCGGGCAGATCCAGACGATAGGCGCTGTCATAAAGCGTGCCCGGTGCCAGCAGCCCGGAACCGGCCAGATCAGACAACCGCACCAGTGTGCGCGGGGCCAGCGCAAAGCCGCCCGTGGCGCTGTCAGGCTCTCGTGCAAGAATGCCGCGCAGGGTAAAGCGCGCCTGCCCCAGCGCAAAGCTGTCGCCGGGCACCAGACCCATCTGTCCGGCCAAGACCCGGTCCATCACCGCGCCTTGATCGGCCAGCGCCTGGTCAAGCGCCATCCCGCCTTCCAGCGTGACACTGCCAACCAGCGGATAGGCCCCGTCTACTGCCTTGACCTGTGTCAGGACCCGCGCCTCGCCCGCCACGGCCATGGATCTGAAATCGGCGATTTCGGACAGGCGGTCAGACATGCCTTCCAGATAAGCGCGTTCTTCGGGTGTCGCGAAGCGATAGGTGAACTCTACCTGCGCGTCCCCGCCCAGAAGCACCGTGCCTTGTTCGGTCAGCCCGGCCTGAATGGCGGCGCGTACGGTGCCCACCCCGGCGATTGCGGCAACCCCCAGCGCAAGGCAGGCCAAAAGCACCCAAAAGCCGCGCAACCCGCCGCGCAGCTCGCGCCGGGCAATCGCCCATGCCAGCCTCATGCCTCGGCTCCGTCTATGCAGCCATCGACCAGGCGCACGACCCGGTCGCAGCGCGCGGCAAGGTCAGGCGCATGGGTTACCAAAACCAGCGTCGCGCCGTGCCGATCGCGCAGAGCAAAGATCAGATCCATGATTGCAGCACCATTGGCACTGTCGAGATTTCCCGTCGGCTCATCGGCCAAAAGTACCGCGGGGCGCGGGGCTGCCGCGCGGGCCAAGGCAACGCGTTGTTGCTCGCCCCCTGACATCTGTGCCGGATAATGATGCATCCGAGTTGCCAAGCCAACCGCTGCAAGCTCTGCCTCGGCGCGGGCAAAAGCATCTGGCTCGCCAGCGATTTCCATCGGCAGGGCCACGTTTTCCAAGGCCGTCATGGTTGGGATCAGGTGAAAGCTTTGGAACACCACCCCCATCCGGCCGCGGCGAAAGCGGGCAAGCTGATCTTCGTCCATGCCGGTAAGATCCTGCCCCAGCGCCGTGATCTGCCCGGAGGTTGCGCGCTCCAGCCCGCCCATCAGCATCAGCAGCGAAGACTTGCCAGACCCGGACGGTCCAACCAGCCCCAGACTTTGCCCTTGCGTGACATTCAGCGTAATGCCCTTAAGTATCTCAACGGGACCGGCATTGCCCTGCAAGGTCAGCCCCACAGCCGAAAGGGCCAGAACGGTATTTGACATGATCCACCTGCGTTATTCGTCCTTCACATATGCGCTGGCCCGCCGTTTTCGCAATGCGACGGCGGCAATTCTTTGCATGTTTGGCCCGGCTTATGCCGAAAGCGTGACTTTGGTGGCCTTGGGCGACAGCCTTACGGCGGGATATGGGCTGTCCGCCGATCAGGGGTTGGTGCCGCAACTGGAGGCTTGGTTGCAGGCCAATGGGGTGGAGGCGGTGGTGGTCAATGCCGGGGTGTCGGGGGATACCACGGCGGGGGGGCTGTCGCGGCTGGAGTGGTCTTTGACCCCGGAAACCGATGCGCTGATGGTGACGCTGGGAGGCAATGACATGCTGCGCGGGTTGCCGCCTGAGGAGGCGCGGGCGAATATCGCGGGGATCCTGGCGGGGGCCAAGGCCAAGGGGTTGCCGGTGCTGCTGGTCGGCATGCAGGCACCGGGGAATTACGGGGTAGACTACAAGACGGCCTTTGATGCGGTCTATCCTGAACTGGCCGCAGAATATGGCGCGACGCTTTATCCGTTTTATTTTCAGGGGCTGGCGGCAGGCAACAATGACCCCGCCGCCCTGCGCGCTTTCATGCAAGGCGATGGCATCCACCCGACGGCAGAAGGCGTGGCCAAGATCGTCGCCGACCTTGGGCCTGCGGTGCAGGCTTTTCTGGCCGCCCCAAAGCTTTAACTGGCGCAGCCCTGCCCGCGCGGATCAGCGCAGCAGGGTGACGTGGCCGGTGTATTCGGGATTGGCCGCCTTGCGCTTTTCGTCAAACACGGTCTGCCCGCGGATCACGCCCTCTTTGTCCACTTTTACATCGGCGCAGCTGTCGCCCTTGCCTTCGTCATCGGCAAAGCAGACCGAATATTCGCCGGGTTCCAGCCCGGAGAACTCCAACATCCCCTTGTCATCGGATTTGTCCTCCATGATGGCACCGCTGCCGGGATTCTTTTTGATGATAACCCCAACCCCCGGAATGTTGTTCTGCGCCATCGCCTGCCCTGCCGTCAGCGCCAACGCGGCGGCACCAAGGCTGGCGATCTGCACGGGCGGGCTGGACAGCAGGCTGGCCATCAGGGCTGCCCCAAGGGCAAGGGTTTTCGGCATAAATCGTCGGTTCATTGCACATCTCCACGGTTAAAGCCCGGCACAATCCCGCCGGGGATGGGGGCAGATTACACCCGCATCCCCATCCGTCCATCCCCCATTCTGGTGATGCAGCCTATGCCGGGGCTTGCGGGCTGGGCGCGAAAGGCAGATCAAGGGGCCGACGCAAACCAAGCAGGCCCGATGATGACCCTGATTGCCGATCTGACCGCTGCCCTAGGGGCCAATCATGTGCTGACCGGGGACGATCTGGCGAAATACCGCCATGAATGGACGCAGCATTACCCGTCGAACCCCTGCGCCGTGGCGCGACCCGGTTCCACCGCTGAGGTGGCCGAGGTGCTGCGCATCGCCGCCCGCCAGGGCGTGCCCGTGGTGCCGGTGTCCGGCCTGACCGGGCTTGTCGGCGGGGCCTATACCGATGGCGGGCTGATGATCTCGGTTGAACGGCTGAACCGCATCCGCGAAATCCGGGCGGATGCGCGGATTGCGATTGTCGAGGCGGGCGTTGTGCTGGACCGTCTGCATGAAGCTGCCGAGGCGGCGGGGTTGTATTTCCCCCTCTGGTTCGGCGCGCGGGGCTCGGCGATGATTGGCGGGGTGTTGTCCACCAATGCGGGCGGATCGAACGTGCTGCGCTATGGATCGACGCGCGCCCTTTGCCTTGGGCTTGAGGTCGTCTTGGCCGATGGCCGCGTGCTGAACCTGATGTCAGAACTGCACAAGGACAATTCGGGCTATGATCTGAAGCAGATATTCATCGGGGCCGAGGGCACGCTTGGCGTCATTACGGCGGCGGTCATGAAACTTGTGCCCCGCCCACGCGCCTATGCCACTGCCACCCTTGCGGTGCGCAGCCTGCCGGATGCACTTGTTTTGTTGAACCGCCTGCGCGAAGCGACGGGTGGGCTGGTCGAAGCGTTTGAACTGATGCCCGCCACCTATATGCGCCGGCTTTCCGAAGCGCGCCCCGATATTGTCCTGCCCTTTGACGGCAAGCGCTATGACACGAATATCCTTGTGGAAATCGCCGCCACCGCCCCGCGTGACAGTACGCCCGACGCTGCGGGCGAGGTGCCCTTGACCGCGCTTTTGGAAACCACACTTGCGGCGCTGATGGACGAAGGCGCGATCTTGGACGCCGAAATCGCCCAGACCGAAGCGCAGCGCCGCACCATGTGGCAACGCCGCGAACTTGCCGCCGAAATCACCGTCGCACGGCAGCCCACCATCGATACCGACATCTGCCTGCCCATCGACAAGGTGGCCGAGGTTCTGAACCGCATCCATGCCCGCCTGCCCGCGCTGGACGCCGGGGCCGAAACCCTGCACATCGCGCATTTGGGCGACGGCAACATCCATTTCACGGTGTACCCAACCCGCGACGAC
>JAIOXV010000119.1 GCA_021741465.1 Paracoccaceae bacterium | reverse complement strand
CCACGTATTTCGACAGCTACCGTGTCCTTTCGGGGACCAACAGCTTTGGCGCGTTCCTTTACAATTTCCGCGGCACCCGCACATCGCTTGGCTATCGCGGGACGGGCGATTTGGGGGGCTTTGGCAGCGCAACCCTTGGGGCCGAGCGGGTGGCCGAAAGCTATTACGACGACACCGGCTTTGGCAGCCAAGAGATCGACACCACCATCAGCAGCCTTTACGGCGAACTGGCGATGACGCCGACGGGCGATCTTGACATCGTTGTGTCGGGCCGGGTCGATGACCATTCGCGCTATGGCGCGTTCACCACAGGCCGGGTTTCGGCCAATTGGCGGATGGCGGAAGATGTGACGCTGCGCTTCAACTTTGGCAATGCCTACCGCGCGCCGTCAAATTACGAACTTTTCGACATCTATTCGGGCAATGCGGCGCTTGAACCGGAAACCTCGAAAAACATCGATCTGGGGATCGAAAAGCGCTTCGGCGACCAGGGCCGCATCGCGGCCACGCTGTTTGCCGTCGATGCGACGAACCTGATCGACTATTCCTATACCACCTTCGCCTATGTGCAGGTGGCCGGCACCGCCAAGCGCCGCGGTCTTGAACTGGAAGGCAGCTGGGCCTTCGACAATGGGGCGACGCTTGAGGGCAGCTACACCTATACTCGGGCCACCACTGATGTGGCGCTGGACAGCTCTTCGTGGTTGGCCACCACACCGCGCCACCAACTTTCGCTAAGCCTTGGCGCCGAGATTGGCGCAGGTTGGCATGGTGATGTGGCGATGACCCATGGCGCGGGGCGCTCTGGCCTACCTGCCTTCAGCGTGGTCGATACCGGGCTGAGCAAGGACCTTGGTCAGGGACGTGAGGCATATTTGCGCATCGAAAACCTGTTCAACGAACAGTATCAGTCGATCGCAGGCTATGGCACGGCGGATCGGTCGGCCTTTGTGGGGCTTCGTGCCAAGTTTTAAGGCCCTTGTGCTGGCGGCCTTGGTCGCCGGCACGTCACCTGCCTTGGCCGAGGGGCCGGGGCGGGTGGTGTCCATAAATCTTTGCACCGACCAACTGGCCATGCTGCTGGCCGCACCGGGCCAGCTGGTTTCTGTCAGCCATCTGGCAAGCGAGGTGCAGTCCTCGTCGATGGTGCAAGAGGCGCAGGCCTACCCAATGAACCGGGGACAGGTCGAACAGGTTTTCCTGATGCGTCCCGATCTGGTGCTGTCGGGCACCTATACCCAAGCCTCGACGGTGGCGCTGTTGCGCCAACTTGGGGTTAAGGTGGTGCAGGTGCCGCCGGCCACATCGCTGGGTGAAGCGGTTGAACAGATCCGCATCGTTGGGCGCGTGCTGGGCCAAGAGGCCAAGGCCAATGCCCTTGCCGATGCTTTTGCCGCCCAGATCGAAAGCGCGCGGTTTCAGGGCGACAGGCGCAGCGCCGCCTTTTACTATCCCAATGGCTATACCACCGGATCGGGCACTTTGGCCAACGAGGTTCTGGAGCTGACAGGCTTTGACAATATCGGCGCCGATGCAGGCGTGACGGGGGGCGGCATTCTGCCGCTTGAACGGCTGGTCTTGGCCGGGCCTGATCTGATCGTGACTTCGCAACGTTATCCCGGGGCCTCTCGGTCCGAAGATATTCTGGTGCATCCTGCCTTGAAGGCGGTGCAGGCCAAGGCCGGGGTAGAGCTGCAGTCGGATGCCGACTGGATTTGCGGCACGCCGCATCTGCTGCGCGCCATCACCGGGCTGCAGGCGGCGCGCGCGGCATTGGGGGCAGGGGAATGAAGGTTCTTTTGCCGCTTGGCGTGGTGGGTGCGCTTTTGTTTGCCGCTTCGCTTTTGGTTGGCCCGGCGGGGCTTGGGCTGAGCGAAAGCCTGAAAGCGTTGCTCACAGGGCAGGGCGGGGCTGTGGTTCTGGTGATGCAAGAGATTCGGCTGCCGCGCGCCCTTTTGGGGCTGATGACGGGGGCTGCGTTGGGGCTTTCGGGGGCGGCAATGCAGGGCTATCTGCGCAACCCCTTGGCCGAGCCGGGCTTGATCGGCGTCTCGGCAACGGCTGCCCTTGGCGCCGTCTTGTCTCTGCAAACCGGGTTGGCGGGGCTTTTTGCGCTGGCCTTGCCGCTGTCGGCGCTGGCCGGGGCCACGGTGGCGGTGCTGCTTATTCTGGTCTTGGCCGGGCCGCGTGGCGGCGCGCTTAGCCTTATTCTGGCGGGGGTGGCACTTTCGGCCCTTGCCGCGGCGCTGACCAGCCTTGTGTTGAACCTTTCGCCCAACCCGTTTGCCGCGATGGAGATTGTGTATTGGATGATGGGCTCGCTTGCTGACCGGTCGATGACCCATGTCTGGCTGGCAGCCCCTTTCATGGCGGTGGGCTTGGTGATGCTGTTGTCGTTGGGGCGCAGTCTGGATGCCCTGACCTTGGGCGAAGACGCCGCGGCCTCGATGGGGGTGAACCTGACGCGGCTGCGTCTGGCGGTGATTTTCGGCACGGCACTGGTTGTTGGGGCCAGTGTTTCGGTGGCGGGGTCGATCGGCTTTGTCGGGCTTGTCGTCCCGCATGTCTTGCGCCCCTTTGTGGGCGCGCGCCCGTCACGGCTGTTGCCGGCGGCGGGTTTAGGCGGGGCGGCGGTGGTGCTGGCGGCTGACATCGCCGTGCGGCTGATCGCGCCCGATCAGGATTTGAAGCTGGGGGTGCTGACGGCGCTGATCGGCGCGCCCTTCTTTCTGCATCTGATCTGGCGGCTGCGCGGAGAACACGCATGACCCTGCTCAGCCTTGAAAATCTGACCGTACGGCGCGGGCTGTGCCCCGTGGTCGAAAACGTCACGCTGACCGTTGCCGAGGGCGAGTTTGTGGGCCTGATCGGCCCGAATGGTGCGGGAAAGACCAGCCTGATGCGGGCCGCGCTGGGACTTTTGCCGCATGAAGGGCAGTCTTCTTTGGCCCAGCTTTCGCCGGGGCTGCGCGCCCGGGCGGCGGCCTTTCTGCCGCAGGGCCGCGAGATTGCCTGGCCCCTGTCGGTCGAGGCGCTGGTAGCGCTGGGGCGCGGCGCGCATCTTGCCGCACCGCCTGACGCCGACCGGCAGGCGGTGGACCGCGCGATTGACCGGATGGGGTTGCAAACCTACCGCGCGCGCAGCGCAACCGCCTTGTCGGGGGGCGAACAGGCCCGGGTGCTGATTGCGCGTGCCTTGGCGCAGGACACCCCGCTGTTGCTGGCCGATGAACCCGTGGCCGGGCTGGACCCCGAGGCGCAGTTGAAGACGATGGAGGTTTTCGCAACCCTTGCCGCCGAAGGGCGTGCGGTGGTGGCCTCGATCCACGATCTTGGTCTTGCGGCGCGGTCTTGCACGCGGCTTGTGCTGATGCAGGCGGGGCGGGTGGTGGCCGATGGTGCCCCGCGCGCGGTGTTGTCGGATGAAAACCTTGCGCAGGTGTTCGGGGTGCGCGGCTTTCACGCCGAAACCCCCGATGGCCCGGTGTTCCAGCCAATGGGGATCTTGCGATGAAGGCTGTGGTCACGCTGGACCGGCCCTGGCTGCGCATGACTCTGCCGGCCGAGATGCGGGTGCTCAGCTGGGCGCCGTTCGGGGCGGGCTATACCCGCGCCGGCGCGATCTTGTGGCGCGAAGTCAGGAATGCCGATCTGACGCAAGAGTTTGATGCCGAGGGCTGGCTTGCAGCACAGATGCCGCCGGGCGCTGTGGGCATGTTGACATCGCGCGATGTCGGAACCTTTCACGAAAGCTTTGCCGAGGTCGAGGGCATCACCGCCCATTGCGTTGCCACCGTGGGCCTGTCGAATGGCGAAAGCGTGGGGCGGCGGCTGCCCTATCACCGGGCAGATTACGGCACGATCAATATCGGTCTGTGCACCAATGCCGCATTGAGCGAAGCGGCGCAGCTGGAAGCCATGAGCATTGCGGTTCAGGCCCGCACGGCGGGTGTCATGGCGGCCGGGGTCACTCTTGCAACCGGGGTTGCCACCGGCACCGGCACCGATTGTGTGGCGCTGGCCTGCCTGCCGGGCGATCTGCGCTATGCGGGTTTGCACACCGCCGTGGGCGAGGCGGTCGGCGCGGCGGTGCGCGAATGTCTGACGCGGGCCAGCGCCGCTTGGGTGATCTGGCGCGACGGCGAAATGGCGCGGCGGGCCGCAACATGAGCTTTTCGCGCATCGTCTGCCTGACCGAAGAAACCGTTGAAACGCTGTATCTTCTGGGCCAAGAACATCGCATCGTTGGCGTCACCGGCTACGCTGTGCGGCCTGCGCGTGTGCGGCGCGAAAAACCCCGTGTCGGGGCCTTTACCAGCGCCGATCTTGACAAGATCATGGCGCTGCGCCCGGATCTTGTTCTGACATTTTCCGATTTGCAGGCGGATATTGCCGCCGGGCTGATCCGCGCGGGCATCGAAGTGCATGCCTTCAATCACCGCGATGTTGCGGGCATCTTGCGGATGATCCGCACCCTTGGTGCGCTGGTCGGCTGTGCCGATCAGGCCGAGGCGCTGGCCTTGGGCTATGAGGCGCGGATCTCCGCCCTGCGGGCCATCCCGCGCCCCCATCGCCCGCGGGTCTTTTTCGAAGAATGGGATGAACCGATCATCTCGGGCATCGGTTGGGTCAGCGAACTGGTCGATATCGCCGGGGGGCAGGATATTTTTCCCGAACGCGCTGCCGAAGCGCTGGCCAAGAACCGCATTCTTTTGCCGCAAGACATTCCGCCCCGCGCGCCAGAGGTGATCTTGGCCTCTTGGTGCGGCAAAAAGGTGGTGCCGGCCAAGATTGCCGGGCGCGAGGGCTGGCAGGCGGTACCAGCGGTCGTGGCCGGGCGCATCCATGAAATCAAATCGCCGCTGATCCTGCAGCCCGGCCCGGCCGCGCTGAGCGATGGGTTGGATGCCATCCTGGCCGCGCTTTGGGGCGCTGACCCGCCGCTTCGTGCGGTCAGATCCGACCGCTAGCCACCAGACAGCGCATCAAAACCGACGACACCATTTCCGGGGTCAGGGGTTTTGCCATGTAATCATCCAGCCCCGCCGCCAGATAGCGCTGCCGATGCGCCTCGGTTGCGTCGGCGGTCATGGCCACCACGGGCAGGCGCGCCGCGCGGCTGGGCAGGGTGCGGATCTGTTTCACTGTGGCGATGCCATCCATTCCCGGCATGTTCATGTCCAAAAGCACCAGGTCTGGCGGGTTTTCCTTGATTTTTTCCAGCGCATCTTCCCCCGATGCCGCCTCTTCGGTGATGATCCCCAAAAGCTGCAAATGCGCCTTGGCAACCAGCCGGTTGGTGCCGATGTCATCCACCACCAGTGCGCGCAGGCCCGCCAATTGGCTGTGGTCGCTGGCGGGTGGGGGCGTGTCGAATGCGGGCAGATCCGCGGGCTTGTGCAGCTGAAGGCTCAGCAGGAACTGCGCGCCTTCGCGTGTGGGCAAAAGCTGCAGATCCCCCCCCATCGACTGCGCCAGAGATCGGCTGATCGCAAGGCCCAAACCCCGGCCGGGCATATCGCTTGTGCCACGGTGAAAGGGTTGGAACAGGTTTTCGGCATCTTTGGGGCAAATGCCGGGCCCGGTATCGGTTACCGTGATGGCAAGTTTGCCATCCGCAGTCCGTTTGACAAAAACGCTTACCCCGCCTTCGGCGGTGTATTTAAGCGCATTTGAAAGCAGGTTCAGCAGGCATTGACGCAGCCTTTGGGCATCGATGACCGCGTGCGACGGCAGGTTGGTGGCAAGGTGCAGTTTCAGGCTTAGGCCCTGCGCGGCATAAAGCGGCTGATACAGGGCAGCGACCGAAGCGATTTCAGCGCCCGGACTGCAAAGAGCCGGGTGAATGGCAAGCTGGCCCGCATCAATGGCGGACATGTCCAGAATGTCGTCCAGAATGACACTTAGCCCCGCCGCGGCATCTGTTATCAGCCGCAACCGTTCGATCGAGTCGGCATTGCTTGCCTGTTTCAGTTCCACATGCCCAAGCCCAAGAATGGCGTTCAAGGGGGTGCGCAGCTCGTGGCTCATCTGGGCCAGAAACCGGGATTTGGCCTGATCGGCCGCTTTCGCGGCGGCACTTTCGCGCGCAACCTCGGCGTGTAGTTGGTGGTTCGCGAGCACCTCTTTAGTCGTAAAATTAAGTGCAGCAGTCAGAAAAAATATCGCTGCCCCTATGGCAAAAGGGCCTGCCCCGCTTGGCCAATGGCTGTTTATTTCGAACAAGACGACCGCGAGGGTCAAGGCGAGTTCTGACAGGCCGTAGGGCAGGTGAATGCAGCGGACAGTGGATATCCGCAGTGTGGTTGTAAACAAAAGTATGGCCGCGAATGGGTGGGCCAAAACACTGTCCGAGTGGTAGACGAAGTGCGCCGCCAATACATAGGCCAGTTGCGCTACCAGCGTCGCAAGTATGCTGCCGATATAGCGCCACGGCATTTGGGCAGGGATAACCCCCTTGGTCAACCTCGCCTGCATTTTTTCGCCACTCATATCCACCAGCGCGCACGCCATCGCGATTTCCAACGGGATAAGAAATGAGATGGTTCCGTAGACGATGAGGCTTGCCACAGAAAGGCGATCCGCCTCTTCGGACGAGGCCCGATACTGGCGGGCAATTTCATCGGGCGAGATATTTGAGAACCAGCGGCACAACCGTGCGGTAATCGGTGCAATCATTTTGGGTTGCGGACCTTTAAGCGGGCAAAAGTCAGTGGTTAGAAGACAGATTACCGTTAAAGATGCAACTTGTGATTGTAATATCTGCAGCTGTGTTCACTAGGGTGAACTTCTCGAGTTTGAGTCAAGAGGCGGGAAGCCCGTTTTGCGCCAAAAACAGGCACTTTTTGCACGAATAGGTTGAGCGTGATCAATCCGCCACGCCAGTGTGATCAACATGCCACAGCACTGTGATCAGCTTGCCATACAAGTGTGATCAATTCGCCACGTGAGCGTGATCAATCTGCAACAATCTTCACAGTTTGCTGCAACACACCTTCAGGCGTGAAGATGAGGATCTGCTGATCGGTGGTGACCACAGCAATCCAGTGATTCCCAAGGGTGACAGCCTCGGCCTTCAGGCCCTTTGGCAGGGCAAGATTGGCCGGAAGGCTGGGCGCGGTTGCGCGGGCATCGGGCATGCGGGTGACAAGCAGCCCAACCACGGTTATGACACCCACAATCATGGTGATCATCAACACGATCACCAGTCCTTTTAACAGGCGCAGGCTGGGCGGCAGGTCGGGCAGGGCGTTCGGAGTGTCTTGCATGGCGATGCCTTCTGAAAACGGTTGGTTGCATCTGACGATTGGCGAGGAGGCCCCCGGCCGCCTTGATAAGGCGCTTGCCGCCCTTGTGCCAGAAGAAGCGTCGCTGTCGCGGTCGCGTCTCATGAAGATGATCGACGAGGGCGATGTGTTTCTGGACGGCGCGGCGGTGACAAACCCCAAGGCCAAGGTGGCCGAAGGGCAGGTCTATGCCCTGCGCCTGGCCCCGCCGGTGGCGGCAGAGCATCTTCTGGCCGAAGACATCGCGCTGAATGTGGTGTGGGAGGATGAAGATCTTGTCGTCATCGACAAACCTGCGGGCATGGTCGTGCATCCCGCACCGGGCACGCCTTCGGGCACTTTGGTGAACGCGCTTTTGGCCCATTGCGGCGATACGCTTTCAGGCATTGGCGGCGAACGGCGTCCGGGCATCGTGCACCGCATCGACAAGGATACCACCGGCCTTTTGGTGGTGGCGAAATCGGACCGCGCGCATCATGGTCTGGCCGCGCAGTTCGAAGCGCATTCGGTCAACCGCCATTATCTGGCCGTGGTTCATGGCCTGCCCGATGCCTATGATCCGCGCTTGCGGGGGCTGCGCGGCATCAGTTTTGAAGCCGGTGGCATCTTGAAAATCGCCACCAACCTTGCGCGCCACAAGACCGACCGCCAGCGGCAGGCGGTGCTGTGGCAAGACGGTCGCCACGCCATCACCCGCGCCCATGTGGTTGAAGGCTTTCATGGCGCTGCGGCCTTGATGGAATGCTGGCTGGAAACCGGGCGCACCCATCAGATCCGCGTGCATATGTCTTATGCCGGTCATGGGTTGATCGGCGATCAGACCTATGGCGGCAAGCGGCGTCTGCCCGAAAAGCTGTTTGGTCCGGCGGCGGAACTGGCGAATACCTTTCCCCGGCAGGCGCCTCACCCGGGGACCTTGGGTTTTGTGCATCCGGTGACGGGCGAGGAGTTGGAGTTCGTCTCGCCCCTGCCGGCCGATATGGCGGGCCTGCTGACGGGCTTGCGCGGCGGCTGAGCGCAGGCCAAGGCGCCTCAACGGCCCTGATCTGACGTTTTTGTGAGCGCAGTGACACATCTCTTCTGCTGCGACGGAAAAATGCACATTTACCGTTCATCAATGCGTGGTGAGGCAAATCTTGAAAGCCGCGCGCAAGGGGCTTAGATTTCCGGTTTCCTTGGGGGCCGAAGTCGGACCCAGGCAATGAAGGGGGGCACGAATGAGCACCTATGCAAACCTACCTGCACCCAGTCCTGAACAGGGGCTGAACCGGTACATGCAGGAAATCCGCAAGTTCCCGATGCTGGAACCGGAAGAAGAATACATGCTGGCCAAGGCTTGGGCCGACCGGCAGGATCCGCAAGCCGCGCATCGGCTGGTCACCAGCCACCTGCGTTTGGCCGCCAAGATCGCCATGGGCTATCGCGGCTATGGCCTGCCGCAGGCCGAGGTGATCTCTGAGGCGAATGTGGGCCTGATGCAGGCGGTCAAACGCTTTGATCCCGAAAGGGGTTTCCGGCTGGCGACCTATGCCATGTGGTGGATCCGCGCCAGCATTCAGGAATATATCCTGCGGTCGTGGTCCTTGGTGAAGCTGGGCACCACCAGCGCGCAGAAAAAGCTGTTTTTCAACCTGCGCAAGGCCAAGGCCAAGGTCGGCGCGCTGGAAGACGGCGATTTGCGGCCCGAAAATCTGGCACAGATCGCCAAAGACCTC
>JAIOXV010000002.1 GCA_021741465.1 Paracoccaceae bacterium | reverse complement strand
CAATGATCTCGCGTGCCCGAACCTCATGCGCGGGGTTCATATAGGCGTGGATGAAGCCGATCGCGACCGCTTCGTAACCGCCGGCGGCAATTTGGTTGGCGATGGCGGCAAGCCCTGCCTCGTCCAAAGGCGCAAGCTCTTGCCCCTGCGCGCCGATCCGGCCGCACACCACAAGACGGTCTTCGCGCGGCACCAAGGGCGGGGGCAGGCGAAGGTTCAGATCATATTGGTCAAAGCGGCTTTCGGTTCGCATCTCGATCACATCGCGAAACCCTTCGGTTGTCACGAAGGCCACCTTTGCCCCGCGCCTTTCGATCAGCGCGTTCGTCGCAAGGGTGGTGCCGTGGATCACGATTTGAAGATCGGCAGGCGTCAGGCCCGCCTCTGCCAAAACCACGGCCATTCCATCAAGAATGGCCTGTTCGGGCAGGGCGTGGTTTGTCAAAATCTTGGTCGAGTAAAGCTTGGCCCCAACCTCGAGCACAACGTCGGTGAACGTGCCGCCGATATCTGCTCCAAGCCGAACGTTCATTTCTTCTCTTGGGTCGCCAATGCCGTGGCGCGCATCTGGCTTAGCGTGACACGCGGCGTAAGCGCCTCGGGTGAAATGTTCAGATCAAGAACGGCCCCGGTGGTTGAGGCCAAGGCACGGTCAAAGGCTGCAGCGAACTCGGCGGTGGTTTCAACCCGTTCGGCGTGAAAGCCATAAGCGCGGGCGAGCGTGGTGAAATCGGGATTGTGCAAATCGGTGCCCGAGACGCGGGCAGGATAGTTCCGTTCTTGATGGGCGCGGATCGTGCCATAGGTGCCGTTGTTCAGAATAAGAACAATCGGCTGCGCACCGGCCTGCATGGCGGTACCAAGCTCTTGGCAATTCATCTGGAAATCGCCGTCCCCGGCAAAGCAAAGAACGGTGCGCGTCGGGTGGGCCACCTTTGCCGCAATGGCGGCGGGCAGCCCATACCCCATGGCACCCGATTGTGGGGCCAAAAGCCGTGCCTTTGGGCCAAACTTGAAAAACTTGTTGGGCCAGATTGTGAAGTTTCCTGCGCCATTGGTCAAAATGGCGTCTGGCGGCAAGACCTTGTTCAGATGCACCGTCACCTCGACCATATCCACCGGCGAGGGCTGGGGCGGAAGTGCGAATGTCGCTTCGTAATCGGCCCGCGCCCGTGCGCGCCAATCGGCCCAATCGCCTTTGACCGGCGTCAGCGCTGCGACAAAAGCATTTGGCCCGGCATGAATGCCGATCTGAGGGATGTAAATCTTGCCAAGCTCGCGGTCCGATCCATGCACATGAATGATTTTCTGCGTGGGATTCGGCACCGCAAACAGTGTGTAGCCTTCGGTCGAAATTTCACCAAAGCGGGTGTTCAGTGCCAAAACGACATCGGCTTCGGCGATGGTTTTGCGTACACCAGCAGCCAGCCCCAGCCCCAGATCGCCCGCATAGGCGGGTGAGTGGTTGTCGAACATGTCCTGATAACGCAGCGCGGCCACGACCGGGATATCCGACGCCTCGGCAAAGGCCTTTAGGGCGGCCTTGCCTTCTTCTGTCCAGTTGCAGCCACCAAGCAAGATCGCCGGGCGTTTGGCCGAAGCCAAAAGCGCCATGGCATCGCGCAAGGCGCCTGCTTCGGGTGCGGGTTCGGCGATACGGGCGGGGCCCGTCAACGCCGGCGCGGCGGTTTGGCTGGTCAGCATGTCTTCGGGCAGCGCCACAACAACAGGGCCGGGACGCCCAGTTGTCGCGGTGATCCAGGCGCGGGACAGAATTTCCGGGAGGCGGTCGGCGTCGTCAATCTCGACCACCCATTTCGCCACCGTTCCAAACATGGCGCGATAGTCTATTTCCTGAAACGCCTCTCGCCCCTTCATGTCGGTGCCCACTTGGCCAACAAAGACCAGCATCGGCGCAGAATCCTGCATGGCGGTATGGATCCCGATCGAGGCGTTTGTCACCCCCGGCCCGCGCGTCACCATGCAAATGCCGGGCTGGCCCGTGAGCTTTCCGAAGGCCGCCGCCATAAAGGCTGCCCCACCTTCGTTGCGGCACAAAACGAAGTCCAACTTTCCGGCGGTGTCATGAAGGGCGTCCAGAACCGCCAGATAGCTTTCGCCCGGCACGCCAAAAGCCTTGCGGGCGCCCAGCGCCACAAGGCTTTTCACCAAAAGCTGCCCGCCATTTTGCATGTTCATGCCCTTTCACGGCCTGATCGGCCTTTCGGGCATCCTGACTGCAAAGCGGGGAAACTGAAATCAAGATTTGCGGGCGTTTGACAATTTTTGCTTGTCGATCGCCACGGTCTGTCTGCCCGCCAACCGCGG
Source organism: Paracoccaceae bacterium (assembly GCA_021741465.1). Classification (GTDB taxonomy): domain Bacteria; phylum Pseudomonadota; class Alphaproteobacteria; order Rhodobacterales; family Rhodobacteraceae; genus Tabrizicola_A. Next base: position 58,396 of record JAIOXV010000002.1, on the reverse strand, counting down.
CCGTGGCTAACGCTGGCCTTCGAAGAAACACGCAATGCGTTCGGCAATCGCGCGGCTGTCGGCACGCTGGGCCAGTGACTGGCGGGCACGATCTGCCACGGTCTTGGGAAGATCGTCGGCATATTCTTCGACCAGATCGCCGATGAAGTCATGGGTCATTTCGGGATGATATTGGGTGGTCATCACCTGACCGGGGATGGCAAAGCTGCCCACCGGACAATCGGGCGTTCCGCCAAGAATGACGGCGCCTTTTGGCAACTGCAGCACCTGCTCCATATGGCTGCCATAAAGCTTGAGCGGCGCGCCCTCAATCGTGGTTTCCACCAACCCAAAGACCCAGCCGCCCGGGTTGGGGCCAACATGCCCGCCCAGCGCCATCGCGATGGCCTGATGGCCAAAACACGCGCCAAAGATCGCCTGCCCGTCGCTGACCAACCGCCGGATCAGGGCAAAGAGCTGCCCGACCCAAGGGTCAGAATCATGCACCGAGGCGGGGCTTCCTCCGATCAACCAGCCGTCAAACCGGGCATTTGCGGGCGGGAAAACCCCGTCTTTCACCGGGAAAACCGTCACCCGCCAATCGGGCCGAACCGAATGAATCATGGTGGTGAATTTTTCGCCGTCTTTCGGACGGGCCTGGGCGAATTCCGATTCATCCGTGTTCGTCATCAAGACAGCGATATGCATGATCTTCCAGCTTTACATATTTATGAACCTGTTTAGTATATTTCCAAATTGCCCCTGCGGCAAGGGAGAGTAATGATGACCGTCTGGACCCCGACCGACAACGGCCACGCCGATCTTGGCAGCCACGACAGCTTTCTGTCCGGTGCGCCCTACAACACGTTCAAGCGGCTGCGGGATGAAGACCCTATGCACTGGTCTGACTGGTCGGGCGGTGAGGGCTATTGGTCCGTCACCCGCCATGAAGACATCATGAAGCTGAATGGTCAGCCCCAGATCATGTCTTCGGCCCGCGGCATTCGGATGGAAGACCAGACCTACGAAGAATACCTTGCCCGCCGCACGTTTCAGGAAACCGACAACCCCGATCACATGAAAAGCCGGATCAAACTGGCCAAGGCCTTTTCCAAACCCGTTGTGGCTGGGTTTGAACAGGTGATCCGCGACCTGACGGCCCCCATTCTGGATGCGGCCCTTGAAAAGGGTAGTTTCGATGCGACCAAGGAAATTGCCCGCCAACTGCCCATGCGGATGCTCGGCCGTATTTTGGGCCTGCCGGACGAAGATTTGCCCTGGCTGGTGGAGAAAGGCGATCAGCTGATCGCCAATACTGACCCGGACTTTACCACCCATGTCCTGGACCGAATGACGACAGACGAATTTCGCATGATGCCCTTCAACTCTCCCGCCGGGGCAGAGCTTTTCGTTTATGCCAAAGACTTGTTGGCGCGCCAGAAAAAGGCCGGCGACACCTCTGGCATTCTGCACTTGCTGTTGCAGCCCGGGCCCGATGGCACGGTCATGCCCGAGAACGAATTTCGCAATTTCTTCTGCCTTGCCGTCGCGGCAGGCAATGATACGACCCGCTATTCCATCGCGGCGGGCATTCAGGCGCTGGCCCATCAGCCCGAGCTTTTGGGCCAGATGCAGGCGGGCGGCGGTGTTTGGGAAACCGCTCCGGATGAGATCATCCGCTGGGGAAGTGCGACGACCTATTTCCGGCGAACCGCCGCGCAGGATTTTGAATTTCACGGCAAGCACATCAAACAGGGTCAGAAAGTTCTGCTTTGGTGGGCAAGCGGCAACCGCGACGAGCGCGCCTTCGAAGACCCTTTCCGCGTCAATCTGTTCCGCACGCCGAACCGCCATGTGTCTTTTGGTCAGGGGGGGCCCCATGTCTGCCTTGGCATGTGGCTGGCAAGACTTGAGGTGCGGATCTTGTTTGAAGAGCTGGCGAAACGCCTGAAAACCATCGAGCCCGCCGGGCAACAGAAGTTTTTACGGTCGAATTTCATTGGCGGCATCAAGGAATTGCCCGTTACAGTAACACTGCAATAAGCGGCACAAGACCGCATCTCAGGGAGTTAACCATGTCCGACCGCCTTCGCGCGATGTTCTGCGATCATCTGTCCATCATGCGCGGCAAGTACTTGCCTGCCTCCAAAATGCGCGACGACGAAAGCCGTTTCGCCCGCCCGACGTTTTCGGTGCATTACGACAAGGATCTTTTGGTCGAGGCCCCGGGCACAATGTGCCTTGAGGGCATCCCGGATATGGCTTTGCGGTGGAAGGCAGACGAAATTCGCCCCGGCTGGGAGCCGAATACCAAAGTGGTGACGGGCGATCTTTATGGCGGCGATGGCACGCCAATTCCGATGTGCCCCCGCGGCGCGCTGAAACGTGCCGTGGCGGCCTGGGAGGCGATCGGTCTTACCCCGAAAGTCGGGATCGAGCTTGAGGCCTATGCTTTCGTTCGCAATGACGATGGCACCATTTCGCCTTATGACACGCCCGGCGGGGTGGTCTATGGCACCGGCAATTTCACCGACCCGCGCCGCTTTACAGATGCCATCTGGAACAAGGCGCAGGAAATCGGCCTGCCGCTGGATCTTATCACCGCCGAATATGACACCCCGCAATATGAGTTCACGCTGACCTTCGATTCGGCGGTTGCCCATGTCGACACTGTTGTCTTGTTCCGCCAGATGGCGCGCGAAGTGGCCTGGGATCATGGGGTGATCTTGTCATTCCTGCCCAAACCCATCCCGGGAAAGGGCGGATCGGGCATGCATGTAAACCTGTCCTTTACCGATCACAGCGGCGCCAATGCCTTGGCCAACGGCGATGTGGGTGACCCCAAGAACCTGAATGATATCGCCAGGGGCTGTATTTCCGGCTGGATGCAGCACCACAAGGCAATGGCGGGCCTGATCGCCCCCAACGCCCTGTCATATGACCGGCTGCAACCGGCCAGCCTTTCGGGGTTCTGGTGCAATTGGGGCGGCGACAACCGCAATGTGACGGTGCGCGTCTCGGCCGAAGGGGGCAAGAAGGCCCGCCTTGAACACCGTATGGCGGATGCAGCCGCAAACCCCTATACCGTCGTCGCGACCGTCCTTCAGGCGGCCCTTCTTGGCGTGCAGAACAACTACCCGCTGCAACCCATGGAAACCGGCGACGGCTTCACCCACAATGACGCACCCCACGGCGTGGCAGCATCGCTGACCGAGGCGCTGAACGATCTTGAGGCCGACACCGCACTTTGCGCGGCTCTAGGGTCTGGGCTGGTCGAAAACCACATTTACATGAAGCGCGCTGAAGTTGAAAAAACCTCCGATCTTGCCGGCGATGCGCTGCGTGATTGGTACATCTGGTATGTTTAAGGAGAAGCCATGAAAGCCACCTGGATCCTTGGTGACGGCAAGACCATCACTGCAGATGTGCGCGAAGGCCAAAATCTCATGGAGGCGGCCGTCGCCAACAATGTGCCCCGCGTGATCGGTGAATGTGGCGGGTCGCTCAGCTGTGCGACCTGTCATGTCTATGTCGCGCCAGATTGGGCCGCCAAGACCGGTATTGCGGGTGAATTTGAAGACGCGATGCTGGATGTCGCCGAGGCAGAGCGCCAAGGCACATCGCGTCTGTCCTGCCAGATCGTGATGTCGGCCGATCTTGATGGCATCACCCTGATCGTGCCGCAGTAACGCAGGCCGGCCGGGCGGTTTTCCTTATGCCCCCCTGACGGGCAGGAACATGGCGGCAAGGGCGTCTTTGTCTATGCCGGGAATGGTTTTGCCCGGAAATCGGAAGGTTGGGGTGTCGCTGCCCGCAACGATGGCATTCACAACCGATTCTTCGACAGCCTCCACCGCGGCAAGATAGATCGGGTCGATCATTTCGGCATTCAACTCGCTGCGGTGGATAAGGGCACCCGCGGCCTGCGGCATCGGGCCAAAGGGTGCGGTGGAAAAGGCCACAAAGATATCGCCCGACGAATTGCCCCCCGGCGTGCCGCCCCGGCCAAGGCCAAGCCCGGCGCGGCGGGCAAGGTGTTTCAACGATATGGTCGACAAAGGCGCATCCGTCGCGATGACCACAATGATAGATCCGGTCTCTTTTGGCACCAGCCCTTCGAATGGCATCTGGCGGCCAACCGGCTGACCCAAAACGTTGAACCAAGGCCGCTTGCCATGGTTGGCCTGAACCAAAACGCCAACGGTATAGGTTTCGCCTGCAACCGTGACCCGGCGCGATGCGGTGCCGGTGCCAGCCTTGAACTCATAGGCGATCATCCCGGTGCCACCACCGACGGCACCTTCGGGCACAGGGCCAGATGTGGCGCTGTTCAGCGCTTCGACAGCATGTTCAGGCTGCACGAACATGGCATTGATGTCATTCAAAATGCCATCATAGGTTTCAGCAACAACGGGCATGGCCCAAGCGATGCCATTGCGGAAATGGTCTGAATAGCGATCAATCATCCAGCGGGTCGCCCCGGTGTGACAGGCACCGATGCCGTGGGTATTGGTGATAAGAATGGGGCCAAGAAAATAGCCGCCATCATTGATCCAATGGCTTCCCGTCATTTCGCCATTGCCGTTCAGCGTGGCCTGACCCGCGCGAACCGGTTCCGGGTGTCCGGCGTCCATTCGCGGAACAATGGCGGTAACACCCGTGCGCATGTGGCGTGCCGGATCAACCAATGTCTTGAAGCCCACAGTCAGGCCCGCGACATCGGTAATGGCATTGAACGGGCCAGGAATGCCGGGGAAAGGCAGACCAAGATCACGTGCGCGGGGCATTGGAAACCTATGGTTTGGAGTTTCTTATGGCTAACACGGATCGTCATGGATGGAAGAGGTCAAACAGGCCCCAACCGATGAAAAGCTGTCCGCCAGCAGCGCGGGCGGTGGCGCAAGGTGTCTTGGGCCTGGCGCTTAGATCAGGAATTCAGACAGAATTTCATCTTGCGTGATATCGCGGTATTGGAAGGCGGCCGCATCAAGCTGATCGAAAAGCTTGGGAAAGTTCAGCGCGTCTTTGGTTTCGATCCCGATCAGAACCGAGCCGAAGTTGCGCGCAGATTTCTTCAGGTATTCAAAGCGGGCAATGTCATCGTCCGGGCCCAGCATGGCAAGAAACTCGCGCAGAGCACCGGGCCGCTGCGGCATGCGCAGGATGAAATATTTCTTCACCCCAGAGTACCGCTGCGCGCGCTCTTTCACCTCTGGCAGACGCTCGAAATCGAAGTTGCCGCCAGAGGTCACGCAAACCACCGTCTTGCCTGCGATTTCAGGGGCGAGATCAGCCAACACATCGACCGCCAAGGCACCCGCAGGTTCCAGCACAATGCCTTCGGTGTTCAGCATCGTCAGCATGGTGGTGCAGATGCGATCCTCGGGCGCAATCAACACCTCTGCCGGTTTGACCCAAGACAGGGCGGCAAAGGTGCGGTCGCCGATACGGGCAACTGCCGCCCCATCAACGAAATTGTCCACGCGTTTCAGCGTGACGGGTTCATGCGCGGCAAGAGCAGCCGTCAGGCTGGCACCACCCTTGGGTTCCACGAAACGAAAGACGGTTTCAGGAGATTCCGTGCGCAAATAGCGCGTCACCCCAGACGACAGCCCACCCCCACCAACAGGAAGGATCACAAGATCCGGCGAGCGGCCAAGCTGGTCAAGGATTTCAACGGCAACCGAGGCCTGACCTTCGATCACGTCATCATCATCAAAGGGCGACAGGAAATGCGCGCCCTCCTCGGTGCAAAACCGCTGCGAGGCGGTAAGGGTCTGATCGAAATAATCGCCGGTAAGGATGATGCGCACATTGTCACCCCCAAACGCGCGGGTCTTGTCGATCTTTTGCTGCGGCGTCGTCACCGGCATGAAAATCGTGCCCTGAACCCCGAAATGCTGGCAGGCAAAGGCAACACCCTGGGCATGATTTCCCGCAGAGGCGCAAACGAAGTGCCGCTGGGCAGGATTGGCGGCCCGCACCTTGCGCATGGCGTTGTAGGCCCCACGCAGTTTGTAGCTGCGCACAGGCGACAAGTCTTCGCGTTTCAGCCAGATATCGGCCCCAAATTTACGCGACAGAAAGTCGTTTCGCTGCAGGGGCGTGCGCGAAAACAGGTCGCGCAGGGCGCGGGTGGTCTGGCGGGCAGCATCGGCAAACTGGGTCATTGTCCATGATGTGCCGAAGCCGCACGATTTGTGCAAGTCTTGACCGACGCTTAACGCTGCTTGGCTTGCCCTTTTAGGGAAATCCCGCTAAGCGCAGGGCGCGCATTAGGAGGCCCCCATGCAAAAGCCGAAGAAAGTCGTTCTCGCCTATTCCGGCGGGCTGGATACCTCGATCATCCTGAAATGGCTGCAAACCGAATATGGCTGTGAGGTGATCACCTTTACGGCCGATCTGGGTCAGGGCGAAGAGCTGGAGCCTGCGCGCCAAAAGGCTCTGTTGATGGGCATCAAGGCCGAGAATATTCACGTTGTCGACGTGCGCGAAGAATTCGTGCGCGACTTTGTCTTCCCGATGTTCCGGGCAAATGCGGTTTACGAAGGGCTCTATCTTCTGGGCACCTCGATCGCCCGGCCGCTGATTTCGCAGTACCTGGTGAAGATTGCCCATGAACACGGGGCCGATGCTGTGGCGCATGGCGCAACCGGCAAAGGCAACGATCAGGTGCGGTTCGAGCTGTCGGCAGCCGCGCTGGACCCGGCCATTCGGGTGATTGCACCCTGGCGGCTGTGGGATCTGACCAGCCGCACGAAGTTGCTGGAGTTTGCCGAGGCCAATCAGATTCCGATCGCCAAGGACAAGCGCGGCGAAGCGCCGTTCTCGGTGGACGCAAACCTTCTGCACACTTCGTCCGAAGGCAAGGTTCTGGAAAACCCGGCCGAAGAAGCGCCAGAGTTCGTCTATCAGCGCGTCGTGCCTGTTGAACAGGCGCCCGACGCTGCAGAAATGGTCGAAATCACCTTTGAAAAGGGCGATGCCGTCGCGATCAATGGAAAATCCATGTCGCCTGCGACGATCTTGGCCACTTTGAACGAATTGGGCGGCAAGCACGGGGTCGGCGTTCTCGACCTTGTTGAAAACCGCTTTGTCGGCATGAAAAGCCGCGGCCTTTACGAGACCCCCGGTGGGACGATCTTGCTGGAAGCCCATCGTGGCATCGAACAGATCACCCTCGATTCCGGCGCGGGCCACCTGAAAGATTCGATCATGCCGCGCTATGCCGAGCTGATCTATAACGGCTTTTGGTTCAGCCCCGAGCGCGAGGCGCTGCAGGCGCTGATCGACAAGACCCAAGAGCATGTGACCGGCACCGTGCGCATCAAGCTGTACAAGGGTTCCGCCCGTACAGTGGCGCGCTGGTCAGACCATTCGCTTTACTCTGAAAAGCACGTCACCTTTGAAGAAGACGCCGGCGCCTATGACCAAAAAGACGCTGAAGGCTTTATTCGGCTTAACGCACTGCGGCTGCGGCTTATCGCGACCCGCAACGCAAGAGTGGCGAAAAAGGGCTGATATTACCGTTTTGGCATGAACATTGGCCGTGCCGCCCCGATGAGGCGGCATGGTACGAAGCTAAAGCTTATAGCGCGCAAGGTGGGCGTGGTGCGGCAGTGCCTGATCCAACAGTTCATGATAGTCTGACGGCAGGGTCGGCAGCGGCCCCTCTGCGGCCCCAAATCCGGTCGAGGCGTGAACCGCATTATACCAGTGCGGCGCCCAAACCCCGTCATAAGGTTTCGGTCCGGCCTGCCAGCGCAGCATTGTCTCGACAAAACCCAGGCCAAGCGCATCGCAAAGCCGGGTCAGCATTTCCCGCGGTGCGGCGCGAATATCTTCGGCGGCGATAACGATCGGGGGCTTGCCCAACCAATCGGCCACCTGGTCAAACATCTGGGCCTGCTGAACAAAGCCAATATCGGCCAGGGTCGGCGCCTCGCGCTTTTGGGCATAGCTGGCGATCACGCGGGCCGGATGGCGTATCAAGAACACATTTGTAAGCGCGCGCATGAAGCCCCGATCAAACTCGGGGATCATGTGAAGGGTCATGTGCTTTTGGTAAAACAGGCTCTGTTCGGCGTTTTGTGACGTTATGCAGGCGTCTGCAACCGCTGTTGGGTCGGTCATCCCCGACGCAATCACATCGCCCCCCATCGGGTGGTCAATGCCGGTTGCGTTCAGATAGGCCGCATAGAACGGCTCGTCCCAGACCCGGCAATCGCCCCGGGCAGCAAAGGAATACATCATCGCCGTCGAAAGATTTCGCGGGCCAGACCACATTGCGATGCGCTTGGGGTCGGGATTGGGATTGGGGGTCATGCGCCAACAAGCTCTTTATAAAGCCCGCGGATCCGTTCGGTGACCGGGCCCAACTGGCCGCTGCCAATGACGCGCCCATCAATTTCGCCAACCGGGGTCTGCGCGCCGAAGGTGCCTGTCAGAAAGGCTTCATCAGCCGAATACGTCTCTACAAGGCTGAAGTTGCGCTCGAAAACCGCAATCCCATTGGCCTTGCACAGATCGATCACCTTTTGGCGGGTAATGCCGTTCATGCAATAGTCGCCGGTGCTGGTCCAAACCTGACCTTTCTTGACGATAAAGAAGTTGCAGGCGTTCGTTGTGTTCACGAAGCCATGGACATCCAGCATCAAGGCCTCGTCCGCCCCAGCCTTTTCGGCCGCGATGCAGGCGAGAATACAGTTCAGCTTTGAGTGGCTGTTCAGCTTTGGATCCTGCGTCATCGGCAAGCCGCGCAGGTGAGGCACCGTGGCCAGACGGATCGGGCGGGGAAGCTTTGGGCGGCTATGCTCCATGATGATAACCACCGTCGGCCCGCGCTGCGACAGTTTCGGGTGCTGGAACGGGCGGGTCTTGACCCCCCGCGTCACCATCAACCGCGCATGAGCATTGCTGACCATCTGGTTGGCGGCTTGTGTGTCCAACAGCGCCTGGGTCAGGTCTGCCTTTGACATGCCAATGTCCAGGTCAATGGCCTTGGCCGCCTCAAACAGGCGGTCAAGATGCTCGTCCACAAAAGACCAATTGCCGTTGTAGAGCCGCAGCCCTTCCCAAACGCCATCGCCCAGCATGAAGCCCGAGTCATAGACTGAAACCATGGCCTGCGCCTTGGGGACGATCTTGCCATTCACCCAGATCAGAATAGCTTCGTTTCGGGCATCTTCTTCTGCCAGATGGGTTGAAACATTGTCCGCCATCGGAGTCTCCATTTTTCTTGGCGACGCTATTGGTTGTTGTGCGAAAGGCCAAGCCCTCATCACCAGCGCGTTACCTCACGCTGGGGTGAATTGCGTGCCGCGCCGGAAAGGGCAAGGCTTGGACGGTTCATGAAAGGAATTCAAAGATGCGGCTTCCAACAGTTCTTACGCTTGTGCTCTCATCGCTGCTACTTGTCGCGCAGGGTGCGCCTGCACAGGCGCGCACCGAAAAGGCAATCGTGGCCGGTGGGTGTTTCTGGTGCGTGGAATCAGACGTGGAATCGATGTCGGGGGTTATTTCAGCAGTGTCCGGCTATACCGGTGGCAACAAGGCCAACCCGACCTATGAAGATCACGAGGGTCATTACGAGGCGGTGGAAATCGTCTTCGATCCGGATCGCATCAGCTATGCCGAGCTGATGGCAAGGTTCCTTCGGTCAATAGATGTCACCGATTCTGGTGGCCAGTTCTGTGATCGGGGCAGCGCTTACCGGACCGCCATTTTCGCGCTGAATGCCGAACAGAAGGCCACAGCCCAGGCCGCCGTTGCAGAGGCCGGAGCATCGCTTGGCCGCGATATCGTGACGCCCGTTCTTTCCGCGGGCACGTTCTGGAAAGCCGAAGACTATCATCAGGACTATTATCGCGGCACGAACATCGTGCTGACCCGCGCCGGCCCCAAGAAGCAATCCAGCGCCTACAAGTTTTATCGCAAGGCCTGCGGTCGCGATGCCCGCGTCAAGCAGATCTGGGGAGATCAGGCTTTTTCGCACTGACCGCCCCAATCTTGGCGCAGATGAAATGGCGGCCTCAGCCTACTTTGCAGGCCGCCATCACTGCCATGTTCAGAATGTCATTCACCGTAGAATTGGTTGAACAAATCTGAATGGGTTTGGTCACCCCGGCCAGAATTGGGCCGATGACCGTTGCACCGGCCATTTCCTGCATCAACTTCACCGAAATCGAGGCCGAATGTCGGGCCGGAACCACCAAAATATTCGCGGGTGCGGTCAGACGGCAGAACGGGTATTGCGCCATGACGTCGGGGTTCAGCGCGACATCCACCGTCATTTCGCCTTCGTATTCGAAATCAACCTTCATCTGGTCCAGCACCTGCGGCGCGAGATGCATCTTCGTCGCGCGTTCGGAAACCGGATAGCCAAAGGTTGAAAACGAAACGAAAGCAACGCGCGGCTCCAGCCCCAGGCTGCGGGCAACACCAGCAGCGCGGATAGCGATGGTGGCCAGATCTTCAGGTTCGGGCCATTCCTGCACCAAAGTGTCCGCGATCAACACGATCCGCCCCTTATGCAGAACGGCCGTAACCCCCACGGCACCATCGGCTGCCCGGGCGTCGAAAACATGATTGATAAGCGAAAGCACATGGGCCGATTTTCGGGTGACACCCGTGATCAACCCATCGCCATGGCCATGCTGCAGCATAAGGGCGGAAAACACATGCCGGTCGCGCGCAGCCAGGCGGTGAACGTCGTGTTTGTCAAAGCCCTGACGTTGCAGGCGCTGGTACAGAAAGTCCTTGTACTGATCGAGGTGGCGAGAGTTTGCGGCGTTGACAATTTCAAGCTCGCGCACAGCGTCAGAAAGACCGGCCGCTTCCAGCTTATCCTTAACATCGCCTTCGCGGCCCACGACCAGCGCCTTGCCAAGCCCGGCCCTTTGATAGGCAACAGCCGCGCGCAGGACCCGCGGGTCATCGCCTTCGGCAAAGATCATCCGGGCCTGCGCCTGCTTGGCGCGGGCGTGAATGCCCTGCAGAATGCTGGCCGTAGGATCCATCCGCGCCTTTAGATTTTGTGCATAGGCTTTCAGATCAACGATCGGGCGACGGGCGACGCCGGTATCCATGCCCGCTTTGGCGACCGCAGGGGGGACGACATAGATCAGCCGGGGGTCAAAGGGCGTGGGAATGATATAATCCCGGCCAAAGGAAAGCTTGCGGCCATAGGCCATTGCCACTTCGTCTGGCACATCTTCGCGGGCCAAGGCTGCAAGTGCACGGGCGCAGGCCAGTTTCATCTCGTCATTTATGGCGCGGGCGTGAATGTCCAAGGCGCCCCGGAAAAGATAGGGAAAGCCAAGCACGTTATTGACCTGGTTGGGATAGTCGCTGCGGCCCGTGGCCACGATCGCATCGGCACGAACGGCATGGGCTTCTTCGGGGGTGATTTCCGGATCGGGGTTGGCCATGGCAAAAATGACCGGGTTATCGGCCATGCTAGCGACCATTTCAGGCGTCACCGCACCCTTGGCGGACACGCCAAGGAACACATCGGCGCCCTTCATGGCGTCTTCCAGGCTGCGGGCGGTGGTATTGGCGGCGTGGGCAGATTTCCACTGGTTCATACCCTCGGTGCGGCCCTGATAGATGACGCCTTTGGTATCGCACATGATGCAGTTGTCATGCCGGGCGCCCATGGTCTTGATAAGCTCTAGGCAGGCGATCCCGGCTGCGCCGGCGCCATTCAGAACGATGCGGCAATCTTCGATTTTTTTGCCCGAAATCTCGAGCGCATTGATAAGACCCGCGACACAGATCACCGCCGTGCCGTGCTGGTCATCATGGAACACCGGGATGTCCATGATTTCCTTCAGGCGCTGTTCGATGATGAAGCATTCCGGCGCTTTGATGTCTTCCAGATTGATGCCGCCAAACGTTGGGCCCATCAGGCTGACCGCCTTGATGATTTCATCGGCGTCTTCTGTGTCAAGTTCGATGTCGATGGCGTTAACGTCAGCAAAGCGCTTGAAAAGGACCGCCTTGCCTTCCATCACCGGCTTGGATGCCAGCGCGCCAAGATTGCCCATGCCCAGAATGGCGGTGCCGTTTGAAATAACCGCGACCATGTTGCCCTTGACGGTGTAGTCATAGGCTGTTGCTGGGTTGTCTGCGATCGCCTGCACTGGCACAGCGACCCCCGGCGAATAGGCCAAAGACAAGTCGCGCTGGGTCGCCATTGGGGTTGAGGCCACAATATCGTATTTGCCGGGGCGCGGCTCTAGGTGATAGGCAAGCGCCTCTTCGGGGGTGATTTTGGTCTTCGTCATCAGGGGGCTATCCTTCTGCAGGCCAATGGGTCTTAGCGTTCCTGATCGCGCCTGCATAGTCGGCGTATTCAGGCTTTTCGTCGCAAGGCGGCTTTTGTAGGGTCATCTGGACCGATGGGGAGAAGAACGTGAGCGATGACAGCGTCACGCCGATGATGGCGCAGTATCTGGAGATCAAGGCCCGCAACCCCGGTGCCCTGCTGTTTTACCGGATGGGCGACTTTTATGAAATGTTCTTTGAAGATGCCGTCGCCGCCGCCGAGGCGCTGGACATCGCGTTGACAAAGCGCGGCTTTCATCTGGGAGAGCCGATCGCGATGTGCGGCGTGCCGGTTCATGCCGCCGAGGGCTATTTGCTGTCTCTTATTCGCAAAGGCTTTCGCGTGGCGATCGCCGAACAGATGGAAGATCCGGCCGAGGCAAAGAAGCGCGGCTCGAAATCGGTGGTGCGGCGGGATGTTGTCCGGCTTGTAACGCCCGGCACGCTGACCGAAGACAGCCTGCTTGAGGCGCGGCGGCACAACTTTCTGGCAGCTTGGGCCGAGGTCCGCGATGAGGCCGCCTTGGCATGGGCGGATATTTCGACCGGCGAGTTGCGGGTGACGCTGTGCCCTGAGCCGCGGCTTGCACCAGAACTGGCGCGGCTTGGCCCGCGAGAGGTCTTGGTAAGCGACACTCATGAACAGCGGCTGGCCGCGGTGATAGAAGACGCAGGCGCCGCGGTAACGGTTCTGTCGCGCGGCAGCTTTGATTCAACCGGCGCGGGAAAGCGGCTTTGTGATCTTTTTGGCGTCAGTTCTCTTGACGCGTTTGGCAGCTTTGGCCGGGCGGAACTTGCCGCCATGGGTGCTTTGATTGACTATCTTGATCTTACCCAGCGGGGAAAACTGCCGCTGTTGCGCGCGCCGCAACGTGAGGCCGCAGGCAGTGCGATGCAGATCGACGCGGCCACCCGGCGAAATCTGGAAATCACCCAGGCGCTTTCGGGCGGTCGCGAGGGATCACTGCTTGCGGCGGTGGATCGAACCGTGTCGGCGGCGGGATCGCGGCTGTTGGAGCGGCGCTTGTCAGGACCATCGCGCGACCTTGCCGTTATTTCCGACCGGATGAATGCCGTCAGGTTTCTGCGGGACGCGGCCCCCCTTCGCGAAACGCTGCGCGCCGAATTGCGGCGCGTGCCAGATATGGATCGGGCGCTGTCGCGGCTGGCCTTGGAGCGCGGGGGGCCGCGCGACATGGCGGCGATTCGCGCCGGCCTGCAGGGTGCGATGCGGATTGCAGGGATGATCGCTGCAGACATGCCTGCGCTGCTCGCAAATGCCGGGGGCGATCTGCGGGGACATGACGAAATCGTTTCGCTTTTGGAGCATGCCTTGGTGGCGGAACCGCCGCTTTTGGTGCGGGACGGGGGTTTTGTCGAAAGCGGCCATGACCGCGAATTGGACGAAACGCGGCACCTGCGCGACGAGGGGCGCGGCGTGGTGGCCGAGATGCAGGCGGATTATGTCAGGCTGACCGGCGTGCAAAGCCTTAAGATCAAGCACAACAACGTGTTGGGCTATTTCATTGAAACGACGGCAGCGCACGCCGAAAAGATGTTTGCACCACCCCTGTCTGAAACCTTTATCCACAGACAGACCACCGCCAACCAGGTGCGCTTTACCACATTGCCCCTTAGCGAGATCGAGACCCGTATCTTGAATGCGGGCAATCACGCGATAGAGCTTGAAAAGCGTCACTATGAGGCCTTTAGACATGCTATTTTGGCCAAATCTGGACCGATCGGCCTGGCTGCACGCGCCTTGGCCGAGATTGATGTTGCGGCAGCCTTTGCCGATCTGGCGGCAGCGGAGGACTGGGTCGAGCCAACACTTGATATGAGCCACGCCTTCATGGTGAAGGGCGGCCGGCACCCGGTGGTGGAGCGCGCATTGCGCCGGCAGGGCGGCGGACAGTTTGTTGCCAATAATTGTGATCTGACATCGAATGACACGCCCGCCATCTGGCTTTTGACCGGGCCAAACATGGCCGGCAAGTCAACCTTCTTGCGTCAGAACGCTTTGATCGCCTTGCTGGCGCAAGCGGGCAGCTTCGTTCCGGCTGAGCGCGCCCATATTGGGTTGGTCAGCCAATTGTTCAGCCGCGTCGGGGCCAGCGATGATTTGGCGCGTGGCAGGTCCACCTTTATGGTCGAAATGGTTGAAACCGCCGCTATCCTTAATCAGGCAGATGACCGGGCCTTTGTCATCCTTGATGAGATTGGCCGTGGTACGGCGACCTATGACGGGCTTTCGATTGCTTGGGCCACGTTGGAGCATTTGCACGGTGCCAATCGCTGCAGAGCGCTGTTTGCAACCCATTATCACGAGATGACCGCGCTTTCGGGAAGGTTGCCCGGGGTTGAGAATGCAACAGTCACCGTAAAGGAATGGGAAGGAGAGCTGATCTTTCTGCACGAGGTCAGAAAGGGCGCCGCGGATCGCAGTTACGGGGTGCAGGTTGCGCGGCTTGCAGGGTTGCCAAATGCGGTGATCGAACGCGCGCGCGCCGTTCTTGAAGCGCTTGAATCCGGGGAACGCGAGGGCGGGGGGCGTCAGAAGGCCTTGATCGATGATCTGCCGCTGTTTCGGGCGGCCCCTCAGTCGCCACAACCAAAGCCCACCCCGGCAACCTCGGCTGTTGAGAGCCACTTGCGGGCCGTTCATCCTGATGATCTGACGCCGAAAGAGGCTTTGTCGATGATTTACGAATTGCGCGCGATGCTTGAAGGCGGCGCTTGACGCCGCCCCCTTTACATCAAGCGCCTGTATTCGACGAGACGCCGACCTGCGCCGGGCGCAAAAGCCGGTCGTGCAGCATAAATCCCACGGTCATGACCTGAATGATCTGACCAGCCTTTGTGCCGGGAAGCGGGGCTTCGAACATGGCCTGGTGCAACTGAGGGTCAAACATTTCCCCGATTGCCGGCTCGATTGGCGCCACGTGGTGCTTGGTCAGCACGCTGGTGAGCTCTCGCAGGGTAAGTTCCACGCCTTCAATCAGTGCGGCGGCCTGGGTGCGCGTTTCGTCATTGGTGGCGTCAAGTGCGCGCTTGAGATTGTCGAAAACAGGCAAGAGATCGCGCGCGAGCTTTGATCCGCCGTATTGCTCGGCTTCGCGCCGGTCACGTTCGGCGCGTTTGCGCGAATTTTCGGCGTCTGCAAGGGCGCGCATGAACCTGTCGCGCAGTTCGTCGCGCTCTGCGCGCAGAGCTTCCAGTTCATCGGCTTCGATGAAGTCGTCGAGTTCTTCGAGGTTCAGATCTTCGTTCGGCGGAATATCTTGCGCCATGGTCGTCTTCCTTGTCTTGTCCTTACTGAGCCTAGCCCCTGCCACGTTCCGACAAGAGCCTGCCAACCAACTGCGCCGTATAGTTAACGATGGGAACGATTCGGCCGTAATTGAGCCTGGTCGGTCCGATCACGCCAACGGCGCCGATAATCTGTCGATCTGCGTTCATATAGGGAGAGACGACCAAAGAGGAACCCGAAAGTGAAAAAAGCTTGTTTTCAGAGCCAATAAAAATGCGAACTCCGTCGCCGCCTTCGGTCAGTTCAAGAAAATTGGCAATGTCGCGCTTGCGCTCAAGGTCATCAAAAAGGTGACGAATCCGGCTGATATCTTGTGCCTCGCTGCTTTCGGCAAGCAAGTTGGCCCTGCCGCGAACGATGAGGCGCTCGGGCTCATCCTCTTGTGCTTGCCAGACCACGAGACCGCTTTCGACCAGTTCGCGAGCCAGAGAATCGATCTCTTGGCGGCGGCGGGCAATTTCCTGGGTGAAACTGCGGCGCAGTTCCGCGAGGGTCTTTCCTTCGGCAAGCGAGTTGAGAAAATTCGCTGCTTCGCGCATTGATGACGGCGTCTGACCTGCGGGCGGCGTGATCATACGGTTTTCAACATGGCCATTTGCGAAAACCAGAACGACGAGCGCCCGGTCAGGCGCAAGGCTGACAAATTCGATATGGCGGATGGCGGCGTCTTGTTTGGGTGACAAGACAAGGCTGGCACCATTCGTGATGGCCGAAAGGCTGTCGCTGACGCGATCCAGCATGCTGGAGACGTCACGCTCGCCAGATGATAGGGCCGCGTCCATGACAACGCGGTCTTCATCTGCAACCGAGCCAACCTCTAGCAGGCTGTCAACAAAAAGGCGCAAGCCTTGCTGGGTTGGAATGCGGCCAGCCGAAACATGAGGACTGTCGAGCAGGCCAAGATATTCCAGATCCTGCATGACGTTGCGGATTGTGGCTGCCGAAAGGCGTTCGGACATGCTGCGGGTCAAGGTGCGCGAGCCGACAGGATCGCCGGACGACAGATAGCTTTCGACGACGCGCCGAAAGACTTCGCGCGAGCGGTCATTGAGTTCGGTAAGGAGGTCTTTGCTGTCTGTCATCTTCTACCGATTATGTTCGCGCGGCGCGCGGCGTCAATGAGGGTTGCATCGGCACATTGCGAAGGCCTATCAGGTTGCTAACCAGATAAGGAGAAAAAGCGTGCGCCCTTCGAACAGAAAACTTGATGAACCACGGGAAATTTCGATTGAGATCAACCCGATGGCGCATGCGGAAGGTTCATGTCTTATCAAGGTGGGGCAGACGCATGTTCTGTGTTCTGCTTCCATAGAGGAAAAAACCCCGCCGTTTCTTAAGAACACCGGCTTGGGTTGGGTGACGGCAGAATATGGAATGTTGCCGCGCGCCACGCACAGCCGCACGCGGCGCGAGGCGGCGGCGGGCAAGCAATCAGGAAGAACGCAGGAAATTCAAAGGCTTATCGGAAGATCTTTGAGGGCCGGAGTTGACCGGGCGGCCTTGGGTGAGCGGCAGATCGTGATCGACTGCGACGTGCTTCAGGCGGATGGGGGAACCCGGTGCGCGTCGATCACCGGCGGTTGGGTTGCCTTGAGATTGGCGGTTGACGGTCTTTTAAAAACCGGCGCGATCGCGAGCGACCCGCTGATTGACCACATCGCGGCGGTTTCCTGTGGGATTTATGCCGGCCAGCCCGTACTGGATTTGGACTACGCCGAAGATTCGAATGCCGGCACCGACGGAAACTTTGTTGTCACGGGTCGCGGGCGGTTGGTTGAAGTGCAAATGTCGGCGGAGGGCAGCAGCTTTTCGCGGGACGAGATGATGCAACTTCTCGATCTGGCAAATATCGGCGCTTCTGCCCTGGTTGCTGCACAAAAACGTGCTTTGGGGCGGTAATGGCGCGGAAATTTACGGCAGACAGCCTGGTTCTTGCAACGCACAACCAGGGCAAAGTTGACGAAATGACCGCTATGTTCGCGCCCTTTGGTGTTTCTGTGCGGTCAGCGGCCGATTTTGGCCTTTCAGCGCCCGAAGAAACAGAATCCAGCTTTGTTGGGAATGCGCGGATAAAGGCCCATGTGGTTGCCAGGGCGACAGGCTTGCCCTCTTTGGCCGATGATTCAGGCATTTGCGTTGACGCGCTATCGGGAGCGCCCGGGATTTACACTGCTGATTGGGCTGAAACGCCCGTTGGCCGTGATTTTCTCGTGGCGATGACAAAGACTTGGGATTTGGTCAAGGCCTCGGGGCAGCCGGCGCCTTTCTCGGCGCGCTTTTGTTGCGCTTTGGTGTTGGCCTGGCCGGACGGGCACGACGAGGCCTTTGAAGGGACGGTCGAGGGAAACCTTGTCTGGCCTTTGCGAGGGGCTCTGGGCCATGGCTATGATCCGATGTTCCAGCCATCCGGGCATACGCAGACATTCGCGGAAATGAGTGCAAGCGCCAAGAACGCGCTTAGCCACAGGGCGCAGGCGTTTCAATTGCTCTCAAACGCCTGTTTCACGTGAAACAATTGGGCAGCGCGATGTATGACTGGAAAGCAGGGGGGTTTGGCCTTTATGTTCATTGGCCGTTCTGTGAATCCAAATGCCCATATTGCGATTTCAACAGTCACGTTGCCAAGAGCATCGACCACAAGGCTTGGCTTGCCGCATATGTCTCCGAGATTCAGCGCTATGGTCGCGAGACAAGCGGCCGGATCCTGCAGACAATCTATTTCGGGGGCGGAACGCCGTCCCTGATGCAGCCAGACGTCGTTTCGGCTGTGGTGGAAGCCGCACGATCGACCTGGGCCACCGTGAATGACATTGAAATCACGCTTGAAGCCAATCCAAGTTCTGTCGAAGCGGGTCGCTTCATGGGTTACCGCGATGCCGGGATCAACCGCGTTTCTGTCGGCATTCAGGCATTGGACGAAAGGGCCCTTCAGGCACTTGGAAGGCGGCATTCCGTCAGTGAGGCGGTCCGCGCCTTGGAAATTGCGCGCAACACCTTTGATCGCGTGAGCTTTGATTTGATTTATGCCCGCCAAGACCAGACCCTTTCAGAGTGGCGCGATGAGCTCAATTTGGCCATCGAACTCGCGGGTGAACATCTGTCGCTTTACCAGCTGACCATCGAGAACGGCACAGCTTTTGCTGATCGGGCCGCGAAAGGCAGCCTAAAGGGGCTTCCGCATGAAGACCTTTCGGCAGATCTTTACGAGCTTACGCAGGAAATTTGCGACCGCGCCGGCCTGCTGGCTTATGAGGTTTCAAATCACGCAAAAGAAGGAAAAGAATCGCGCCACAATTTGATCTACTGGCGAGCCGGCGACTATGTTGGCATCGGCCCTGGGGCGCATGGCCGGATTACCAATGAGACTGGGCGCTGGGCGATCGAATCGCAAAAGAATCCCAACACATGGCTAAACGCGCATCAGCACCCCCACACCGAAGCATCGAGCAGGACTGCCCTTACGGCTTCTGAGTGCGCCCTTGAGTACCTGCTTATGTCGCTTCGAACGTCAGAAGGGATGTCTCTTGACCGGTATCACAAGATGTCGAGCAGCCCCTTGCCGAAAACCCGCGTCGATAAGTTGGTCGATCTTGGGATGTTGGAAAATTCGGGCGACCGCGTCTACACCACCCCTGCGGGACGCATGGTGCTCAATGCCATTTTGCGAGAGCTTGCCGCAGACTAGGACCGCTGTCGCGACCTCATCGCTGATCTAGGCTAGCGTCCATGGCCGCAGCGGAAAGCGCCCTGCATAACAAGTCCAGCTGATCAAGGTTTCCATAGGAAATCGTCAATCGGCCACTTCCAGAAATATCATGGTCGATCCGAACCCCCATATGGAGCCCGGCGCTCAGATCGGCCTCAAGAGCGCGCGTATCAGCATCTTTTTCTGGAGCCTTCTGGGATTTTCTTTGTGAAACGCCGGTCAGAGCGGATTTCCTAACAAGTTCTTCTGTTTGGCGTACAGACAACCCCCTCCCTACCACAACCGCCGCAAGATCCAGAGCATTGGGGGCGGTGATAAGTGTCCGCGCATGGCCAGCTGACAGCTTACCTGTTGCAACCATCGACTGAACCTCGGCGGGAAGGCTAAGGAGGCGCAGCGTGTTGGCTATGTGACTGCGACTGCGGGAAAGCGCCTCAGCCAGCTTCTCTTGGGTATGTCCAAACTTATCCATGAGTTGGCGATAGGCAAGCGCCTCTTCGACGGCGTTCAACTCAGCGCGCTGGATGTTTTCGATAATAGCAATTTCAAGCACTTCTGCGTCAGAGAAGTCGCGAACAATGGCCGGAACAACATGTAACTGCGCGATTTGCGCAGCGCGCCAGCGCCGCTCGCCGGCAACAATTTCAAAAGGGATCTTTCCGCTCATCGGCCTGATGATCAAAGGCTGAATAATCCCCTTCTGCCGAATTGAATCCGCCAGTTCGTTGAGGGCGGCAGTGTCGAACCTTTGCCGCGGCTGATGCGGGTTGGGGGCAATATCCTCGATCGGAACCTGCAAATCGGCCCTACGCGCAGGCCCATCCACCCCAAACTCCGGTGAAAGATTAATGTCGGACATCAATGACGAAAGGCCGCGCCCAAGCCCCCGGCGTTCAGTCTTCTTTTCCATGATCCAGGTCCTTGTTTGTCTGCTTTATGGGGTGCCGCGAGAGGATTTCCCGGGCCAAGGCGCGGTAAGCCTCGGCGCCCTTGGAGGAGCCGTCGTAAGAGAGAACCGGTTGTGCATATGACGGCGCCTCACTCACCCGAACATTTCGCGGAATAGTCGCGTGGAAAACAAGATCCCCTAACGCCTCTCGTGCATCCTTCTCTACCTGCTGCGCAAGACGGTTGCGCAGATCATGCATCGTCAGGACAACACCCTCGATCCGAAGGGTCGGATTTGCTGCCTGCCTGACCTCTCGGATGGTCAGCATCAGTTGCGACAGACCCTCAAGCGCAAAAAACTCGGTCTGCAGGGGAACGAGAACCGCATGACTGGCGACAAGAGCGTTAACGGTCAACAGGTTCAGAGAGGGTGGACAATCAATCAAAACATAATTCAGATCAAGCTCGTGAATATCGGGCTGTCGCAGCGCATCGTGCAGCAAAAAGCTTCTTTTCTCTCGCGAAACCAGTTCGATATCTGCTGATGAAAGATCCGAGGATGCCGGGCAAAGATAAAGCCCGGGGTAAGCGGTTTCCTTTACAACTTCGCTCAGCGCAACCTCGTCGACCAACAGATCAAAGGAAGAAAGCTTCCGATCGGCCGGCAAAATGCCTAACCCTGTTGACGCATTCCCTTGCGGATCAAGGTCGACAAGCAGAACGCGCGCACCCTGCTCGACAAAAGCCGCCGCCAAGTTGATCGCCGTGGTTGTCTTGCCGACGCCACCCTTCTGGTTCACCACCGCCAAGATCCGAGGGCCAGGGTTCCCAAACAAATCAGACACGCCCAAGCCCTTTCAAAAACAAGACTGACGACCGCTTGTCGGTAAGGCTTTCAAGACGATCAAGATCAAACTTCCACAATTTCCGCGCCTCAACAACCTCGTCATCGGCGCTTGCTCCTTTCAAGAAAGCACAGGTGCCACCTGAACGAAGGTGACGCTCTGCGTGCGCACAAAGCTGAGTCAGCGGCGCCAGCGCCCTTGCCGAAACCACGCAAGCCGCCTGAGGCGCCAAATTCTCGGATCTTTGGCAATGAACCGTTGCCGCGAGACCAAGTTGACGACAAGCCTCTGACAGGAAGACCGACTTTCGCTTGTCGCTCTCTACCAACGTAACACCCAGCTTTGGGGTGAACTCTTCGGCAAGAACGGCTATCACAATTCCAGGAAATCCCCCTCCACTGCCGATATCAAGCCAAAGCCTTTGCTGTTCATTTGCACAGGAAAACAGTTGGACCGAGTCAACAATATGACGATCCCAAAGCTCTGGGATCGTAGAGCGCGAGACCAAATTGATCTTCGTCGTCCACCTGCAAACAAGCTCTGCAAACCTCTCGAGCTTCTTTACTCCGTCCTCAGAAACCAAACGGATAGCGCTGCAATCGCTCTGGGGTATTTCCAAACGCCTCATTTGGCCACGGCTCGCTTGGCTTTCTTTACATGCGCGAGGATCAAGGCCAAGGCTGCTGGCGTCATTCCTTCGATTCTTGCCGCCTGCGCAAGAGTTTCTGGGCGTCGCCCGTGCAACTTTACGGCCAGTTCTCCTGATAGCCCGGGCAACCCGCGATACTCAAGCCCGGCGGGAATTATCGCCTCTTCTTCCCGCCGCATGGCGTCCACGTCATTCTGTTGGCGGTCAAGATACTGCTGATATAGCGCATCATTCTCAATCTGCGTACGGATTTCGGGCGCAATAAGCCGCGCATCCGGGCAAAGATCGTCAATCTGGTCGCGGGTCACGCCCGGCATGGAGAGAAGGCGCAGAAGACTGCGCTTGCCACTGTCCAAGTTCACATTGATGCCCACAGACCGCAACTCTTTGGCGCTGCTCTCGCGACCGGCCAACAAAGAGCGGCCCGTCTCCAGCGCTTCGGATTTGGTCTCGTAAACGCGCGCGCGATCTGGCCGCACGCAACCCAGATCCACCCCCAACGGCGTGAGCCTTTGGTCTGCATTGTCGGCCCGCAAGGAAAGCCTGAACTCAGCCCGCGATGTGAACATGCGATACGGCTCTGTTACCCCACGATGGATGAGGTCATCTATCAAAACCCCGATATAGCTGTCAGCCCTGCCGAAAAGCACCCGCTCGCCGTCAACAGCCAAGCGAGCAGCGTTAAGGCCCGCGACAAGCCCCTGTGCCGCCGCCTCCTCATAGCCTGTCGTACCGTTGATCTGGCCAGCAAGGAAAAGCCCTTCAAGGCTCCTCGACATCAGAGTTTGACCAAGTCCGCGAGGATCGAAGAAGTCATATTCGATGGCATAGGCCGGCTGCAGTATTTTTACCTGTTCTAAACCCCTGATGGACCGAACATAGGCATCTTGAACCTCAACCGGAAGGGATGAGGATATGCCGTTCGGATAGATCGTATCATCATCCAGCCCCTCGGGTTCCAGAAAGATTTGATGGGATGCCTTGTCCGCAAATCGAACCACCTTGTCTTCCAGTGACGGACAATATCTTGGACCCACGCCCTCAATGTGGCCACCGTACATGGCTGAAAGATGAAGGTTTTTTCGCACGATATCATGCGTTTGCTCATTTGTGTGGGTAATGCCGCAAGACACCTGTCGCACAAAGGGCTTATTGCTCATAAAAGAGAAAAGCGATGGCTCTTCATCACCGGGTTGGCTTTCTGTTCTGGACCAATCAATCGTGCGGCCATCCAGCCTTGGCGGTGTTCCCGTCTTTAATCTGCCGCCCTTTACGCCAATCTCGGCCATCTGCCCCGCGAGCCGGACCGACGGTGGGTCACCCATCCGCCCGCCCGAAGACCGTTCATTTCCAACGTGGATCACTCCATTCAGGAAGGTTCCAGCGGTTAAAATTCCCGCTCTTGCAGAGAGCGCGCCGCCATTGGCCAGATCAACGCCTTCAAACCTGTCGCCGAAAAGGCGAAGCCCAACAACTTCGTCCTCGACAATGGTCAGTAAGGCTTCTTCCGTCAAGAATTCCTGAATCGCAGCCCTGTAAAGCTTACGATCTGTTTGCGCTCTCGGTCCCTGAACCGCCGGCCCCTTCCTTCTGTTTAGCAACCTAAACTGGATCCCGGCGCGATCGGCCGCTCGCCCCATCACTCCATCAAGCGCGTCGATCTCGCGCACGAGATGTCCTTTCCCCAAGCCGCCGATCGCCGGATTGCACGACATGGCTCCAATAGAGTCGCGCCGCAGGGTAACCAGTGCGGTTCTTGCGCCCATTCGAACAGCCGCAGCCGCCGCTTCCGTGCCCGCATGACCGCCGCCAACAACGATGACATCATAATGTTTCACGTGAAACATCCCTATTTTCCGATGCAAAATCTGGAAAAAATCTCTTCCAGCAGATCTTCGACACCAACTCTGCCGATCATGATTTCCAACGCCAGCACAACCCGCCTAAGATCTGCCGCCGCCAACTCTACCGGGCCAAATCCTGACAATATCCCACTTGCTGCCTCCAGGCTTTGCTCAGCCACCCGCAAAGCATGCCGATGGCGCTCTCTGATAGCAAGACCCGAGCCGACCACCCGGGATGCCAACACACTACCAATCTCGCCGACCAAACGATCAAGACCCGCACCCGTCACTCCTGACACCGCACCGACAGTGTTACTGCGAAGGTCCGCCTTGCCCTTCACAACAATATCGCCATCCACAGGCTGCAAGGCTAACTCTTCAGCGCCATCCATAAGGAATATACGCAAATCGGCGATCCTCGCCCTTTCCAAGGCGCGCTCGATGCCCTTCCGCTCAACAATATCATTCGTATCGCGCAAACCAGCAGTATCCAACAAGGTAACCGGCAGCCCCGCAATATCCATGCGAACCTCGATCACATCGCGCGTGGTTCCGGCAATCTCTGATGTGATCGCCGCATCCCGGCCCGCCAAAGCATTGAGCAACGTCGACTTTCCGACATTGGGCGCCCCAATAATCGCCACCTCAAACCCGTCGCGGATCCGTTCTGCGGCACCAGAAGCCCGAAGCTCCCGACGCACGCCGTCCAAAACCCCACTACAAATCCGTAGAACCTCTCCCGATGTCTCTTCGGGCACATCTTCATCAGAGAAATCAATGGTCAACTCTAGCAGCGCCAGAGATTTCACCAAATCCTCACGCCAACCATCAGCAATGCGCCGCAACCCACCGGACATCACCGCGACGGCCTGCCGCCGTTGAGCTTCAGTTTCGGCGTCAATCAGGTCCGCGAGGCCCTCTACCTGTGTCAGGTCCATGCGGCCGTTCTCAAGGGCTCTCCGGCTGAATTCACCAGGCTCGGCCGGCCTGAGCCCCGCCGTATCACCCAGCGCGGCGAGAACAGCTTTTACAATCGCCAAGCCGCCATGAACCTGCAACTCAACGCTTGGCTCTCCGGTGAAACTCGCTCCAGCCTCAAAAACAACAACCAGCGCCTCATCCAGCAGTTCACCAGAAAGCGTCAGCCGCCGCAACGATGCGCGCCGCGGTTCGGGCAGAGTTCCACAAAGCTTTTCAGCGGCAGCAAAGGCCCGATCACCCGATATCCGAATGACCGAAACACCCGCCTTCCCCCGGGCACTTGCCAGGGCGAAAATCGTTTCCATCACTCAATCCCTTGATAATAAACCGCTTTACGCGTTCATGGATTCGAAGAATTCTGCGTTCGACTTCGTTTGCTTCAGCTTTGTCAGCAGGAATTCGATCGCGTCAGTCGTCCCCATCGGGTTCAAGATTCGGCGCAGCACATACGTCTTCTGAAGGTCGATCTTGTCAACCAGCAGATCTTCCTTCCGCGTTCCAGATTTCAAGATATCAATAGCAGGGAAGACGCGCTTGTCTGCGACCTTACGGTCCAGCACAATCTCGCTGTTGCCGGTGCCCTTGAATTCTTCAAAGATAACCTCATCCATCCGGCTTCCGGTATCGATCAGGGCTGTCGCAATGATGGTAAGCGAACCGCCCTCTTCAATGTTCCGCGCCGCACCGAAAAAGCGCTTCGGCCGCTGCAAAGCATTCGCATCAACCCCGCCGGTCAAGACCTTACCCGATGACGGAACCACTGTGTTGAACGCGCGTCCAAGACGCGTGATCGAATCCAGCAAGATGACAACATCGCGCTTGTGCTCGACCAGTCTTTTTGCCTTTTCAATCACCATCTCAGCCACGGCAACATGGCGCGTCGCCGGTTCGTCAAAGGTAGAAGACACCACCTCACCCTTGACCGAGCGCTGCATGTCTGTCACTTCTTCAGGCCGTTCATCGATCAACAGAACAATCAGATAGCATTCCGGGTGATTTGTCGCGATCGAATGGGCGATGTTCTGCAGGAGCACCGTCTTACCGGTTCTGGGCGGGGCCACGATCAAAGCCCTTTGGCCTTTCCCAATCGGACAAACCAGATCAATGATCCGCGCCGAGCGATCCTTGATCGTCGGGTCTTCGGTCTCCATCTTCAACCGCTCATCCGGATAAAGCGGCGTCAGGTTGTCAAAGTGAACCTTGTGTCTGGCCTTTTCAGGATCATCGAAATTGATCTTTGTCGCCTTAATAAGGCTGAAATAACGCTCGTTCTCGCGTGGGGCCTGAATGACACCCTCAATCGAATCCCCGGTGCGAAGCGAAAACTGCCGAATCATCTCGGGGCTGACGTAAATATCATCCGGCCCAGGCAGATAGTTCGCAGAAGGTGAGCGCAGGAACCCAAACCCGTCCTGCAAAACCTCCAACACACCGTCGCCGCCAATTTCCCAACCTTCTTCAGCATGCTCCTTCAGGATCGAGAACATCATCTCGCCTTTACGCATGCTCGGCGCGTTCTCAATCTCCCATTCCTCGGCCATCGCCAGCAACTCTGCCGGGGTCTTGGCCTTAAGATCAGCAAGATTCAAATGCTCAACGGTCATGGAATATTCCTATTGCCGTCCATTGCGGACGATCAGCTCTGCAAGATCGGGAAAGCGCTTCCGGCCGGACGGCCCACGCATGACCGCCCGGATAGTCCCGCAACATCGGCAAGTCAAGCTTTCAGAACTTCAAGATCACTGCAAAGACCGCCATCAGCATGAAAACCGTCGGCACCTCGTTCATCATGCGAAAGGCTCTTCCAGACAGGCTGTTCTGGCCCTTCAGGAAATCCTTGCGCCGCCCTGCCAACCACATGTGAAACACCGTCATGCCGACCACAGCCACAACCTTGACCCAAGGCCAAGCCATGTCCCACGAAACCACACCCGGAGTGAAAACAAGTCCCAACCCAAAGGCCCAGGTGGCAATCATTGCGGGGTTCATAATCGCTTTCAAAAGCAACCGCTCTTGATGCTGAAACAACAGATCAACATCGCTGCCAGCTTCAACGCCCTGCTTCTTCAGCCCCTCAACATGATAAACAAAAAGCCGGGGCAGATAGAACAGCCCGGCCATCCATGAGATCACGGAAACCACATGCAAGGCTTTGGTCCAAAGATACCAGTCCGCCAAAAATCCGCCCATCTGCGCCTCGCTGCTCTTCTTATTACTAATCAAGATAGAAATAAGATGATGATGATGTAAGCCCTGTGGGTATCGGAATACAAGCTTTCGCCCACCATCTTGTCCACATTGAACATCCCTGTGGAAAACGGGCCCGAAGTTTACAAACCGTTCACTATTTCATTCATTTACAATTGGTTAATGAACCAGTCCGACCTATCTTCATCGTTCTCACCCCTGTGGAAAGCTGATCTTCCCCACCATATGTTTTGGCTTGTCCAGATGTGGAGAACCCGCCTGTGTTGCCTTGACAATATGGGGTAAACCACCGCCTCCTTTGCCAAACTCTCGAAAGAGGCTCGTTTCCACCAAACTTCCCGTCATTCCTCCCGGCTTTATCCACAATGATGTCCCGACCACTGATCCTCGCTTCCAACTCGGCGGTCCGCCTGCACATGCTGCAAACGGCGGGTCTGAGCGTTCACGCTCACCCTGCGCGGATCGACGAAGACACCATCCGCCGCAGCCTTGAAGCTGAAAACGCCGGCCCCCGCGACGTTGCCGATGCGCTGGCGGAAATGAAGGCTGCAAAGCTGTCTGACCGCATGCCGGGCGAACTTGTTCTCGGCTGCGATCAGGTGCTTGATTTCAAGGGCAGGATTTTCTCCAAACCTGAAAGCCTTGACGAGGCCCGTACCCAGCTGCTTGCCCTGCGCGGCGAAAGCCACTCTTTGCTCTCTGCCGCCGTTCTTTACGAAAACGCGCGCCCGATCTGGCGTCATGTCGGTCAGGCCCGCCTTGTCATGCGCAATTTCTCAGAAGACTATCTCGACGCCTATCTGTCGCGAAACTGGCCCCAGATCAGCCACTCGGTCGGCGGATATATGCTCGAGGCGGAAGGCATCCGGCTTTTTGACCGCATCGATGGCGATTACTTCACAATCCTTGGTTTGCCACTTCTTCCCCTCTTGTCCTACCTTGCGACCCGAGGTTTTATTCCCGCATGACCGAGTTGCAAAAAATCCCACTCGCCGGCGTGATCGGCCACCCGATAGCCCACAGCCGCTCGCCCGCGCTGCATGGCTATTGGCTGCGTCGCTATGGGGTGAAGGGGCACTACATCCCTATGGATGTGGCACCAGCCGATCTTGAATCCACAATTCGTCTGCTGCCAAAGATCGGTTTTGTTGGGCTGAATGTCACCATCCCCCACAAAGAGGCGATCTTGAAGATTGCCGACGTCATATCCGACCGTGCTGCGCTGATCGGGGCCGCCAACACGCTTATCTTCCGCAAAGACGGCAAGATCCACGCCGACAACACCGATGGCGCCGGCTTTGTCGCCAACTTGCGGCAGAACGCGCCTGGCTGGAACCCCGCCGCTGGCCCCGCCGCTGTTTTGGGCGCAGGTGGCGCCTCCCGCGCCGTTGTTGCCGCCCTTATCGAGGTTGGCGCCCCTGAAATCCGCATTGCCAACCGCAGTCGGGCCCGGGCTGATGCGTTGCGTGCCGATTTTGGGGCCAAAGTTTCGGTTTATGAATGGGTGCAGGCGGCCAATATGCTGGAGGGCGCAGTCTCAGTCATCAACACAACCTCGCTCGGCATGGCGGGAAAGCCTGACTTTCGGGTGCCGCTTGATGCGCTTCATCCGGGGGCGGTGGTGAATGATCTGGTCTATAACCCCCTCAAGACCAGCTTCCTGATCGAGGCCGAATCGCGGGGTGCCACAGTGGTTGATGGTCTGGGCATGCTCTTGCACCAGGCAGCGCCAGGGTTTGAACGCTGGTTTGGCCCGACGCCTGCCGTCGATGAAGCAACCCGCCAAGCCGTGCTTGGGTCATGATCCCCTTTCGTCTTGGCCTTACCGGCTCAATCGGCATGGGCAAATCCACAACCGCCGCAATGTTTGCAGCCGAAGGTCTCCCGGTCTGGGATGCTGATGCTGCGACCCACCGGCTTTATGCGCCCGGGGGTGCCGCAGTCGCGCCCATTGCCGCCCTGTGCCCAAACGCTGCCTCATCCGCCGGAATTGATCGCGTGGCGCTGAAAGGCTGGATTGCCCGTGACCAAAGCGCGCTGGCCAAACTTGAATCCATCGTCCACCCGCTTGTCGCCGCAGATCGTGATGCTTTCATCGTGGCTGCCACGGCCGATATCGTGGTTTTCGACATACCCCTGCTGTTTGAAAAGGGAACCGAGGCGCAGATGGATGCAACCTTGCTTTGCACCGCGCCCGCCCCGTTGCAGAAAGCGCGGGTTCTGGCGCGCGGAACCATGACGATAAGCCAATTAGAGACAATTCTGGCACGCCAGATGCCCGATGGAGAAAAGCGCGCCCGCGCCGCACATATCGTTGAAACCCTGTCGATGGACAGCACCCGCGCCTATGTGCGGGCCCTCATCAGCCACATCCGCGAGACCCACCATGCGTGAAATCGTCCTCGACACCGAAACCACAGGTTTTGAGCCCAGCGAAGGCCACCGCATCGTCGAAATCGGCGCGGTAGAGCTGGAAAACCACATGCCAACCGGCAAAACCTATCATCAGTACATCAATCCCGAACGCAACATGCCGAAAGAGGCGTTCGAGGTGCATGGCCTTGGCGATGATTTTCTGCGGGACAAACCTGTGTTCAAACACATCGGCCGAGATTTTCTCGACTTCATAGGCGATGCAAAACTGGTCATTCACAACGCGGCGTTCGATGTGAAGTTCCTGAATTTCGAACTGAAGCTGGCCGGCCTGTCCACCATCGAATGGTCGCGCGCCATCGACACGCTGGCCATTTCCCGGCAGAAATTCCCCGGCTCTCCGGCCTCGCTGGATGCGTTGTGCCGCCGCTTTGGCGTCGACAACTCGGCGCGCGAAAAACACGGCGCACTTCTCGACAGTGAAATTCTGGCAGAGGTTTATCTTGAACTGATCGGTGGCAGGCAGCCGGATTTTGGCCTCGCAAACCAGCCGATGAAATCAGCCACAACAGCCAACGGCGCCGCTGATGACTGGCGCCCGCGCCCCAGGCCCGAACCCCTCCCCCCCCGCATAACCGAGGATGAGGCCCGCGCGCATGCCGAATTCATGGTCAAAATGGGCGAAGGCGCGCTTTGGAAAAAGCGCGCCTGAACCGCAGGTTTGAAAAGCGGATTTTGCTTTAAGATCAGTTCGCTACGGTCTGCGCCGGCACAGATGCCTGGGCGCGACGGGCCATTTCCTGACGATACAGCGCCAAGAAATCGACGGTGTCGATGTTCAGCGGCGGAAAGTCCCCGTCGCGTGTCACATCCGAAATGATCCGGCGCACAAAGGGGAACAACAGCCGGGGGCACTCGATCAGCAAGAACGGGTGCAACTGGTCTTCCGGCACGCCTTCCACATGGAAAACCCCGCCATAATCGACTTCAAGCAGGAACAAGACCTCATCATTGGCCTTGTTCTTCGAGGTGACCTTGTACTTCGTCACAATCTCGAACTGATGGTCGGCCTGCCGCTTGCGCGCATCAAGGCTGACGGCCACCTGAATATCGGGCTGCACGTCGGCGCCGGTAAGGCCCTTTTGGGCCGCCATGTTTTCAAAAGACATGTCACGCACGAACTGTGCCAGAACAGACATCCGAACCTGCGGTGCCTCGCCGTTCTCTTCGGCCATATCATCTCTCCTCATTGATCGGTCTTGGCTGTTCCTATCAGGTCGCGCCAGTGGCCTCAATCCTGCGTCCACCTTGAAGGGGGGCGCTGCTGGTCCTGGCGCGGAGGCACGATTTCATATTCGGCATCAATCACATCAGGCGCGCTTGGGCTGTCACCATCCATACCGCCAAAGCGGCCCGCGCCAAGCCTGTGTCGCAAAGCCCAGACCACAGCCGCCTGAACGGGTGGCAGCAAAAGCAGCCCGCCCAGCGCGCTGGTAAGAAAACCCGGCAGGATCAGGAAAACCCCCGCAAGCATCGTCATGCTTTGCCCCGCGATCTGCACCATCAGGCCCCGGCCCGCCACAGGTCTTGTCAGCCCACTCTGCCGCAGCACCGCCATGCCCAAAACCGCAGAGCCAAGCACAAAGGCCAGCGTTCCCCACAGGCCAATCGCGCCACCCAATGTCACGAAAAGCCCGATCTCAATCAGCGGAACGGCAAGTATCAGCACGAATGGCCACATGTTTTCATCCTCTGGGCGCTGCAAACTGGACTTGAACGCCCCCAGCACCTACATAGGGTCCAAGCGCCGAAAGCACCAACCCCCGCAAGGCGCATTTCGTACCGAGGGCACAATGAATTCATCTCTTCTGCAGCTTCTGGTCCTCGCCGGGATTGCCATCTTTCTGATTTTGAAACTTCGGTCCGTTTTGGGCACGCGCGAAGGCTTTGAAAAGCCGCCCGTTCCGGTGGAAGACGTCCGCCCGCGCGCAAAGCGCCCCTTCGAGGTTATCGAAGGCGGCCCTGATCGTGACATCATCGACCATGTCGAAGATGGTTCGGACAACGCCCGCGCCCTTGCCGCCATGAAACACGCTGAACCCGGCTTTTCGGTTTCAGAGTTCCTGACCGGTGCGCGCGGCGCCTATGAGATGATCCTCATGGCCTTCGAGCGCGGCGATATCGAGGCGATCCGCCCCTTCCTGAACGATGAGGTCGAAGCCAGCTTCGCCCAGGCCATCAACGCGCGCGAACGCGAAGGCCTGAAAGTCGAGGCGAATTTTGTCGGCCTGCGAGAGCTGACGCTTTCCGAAGCCGAATTTGATGCCACCAGCAAAACCGCCGAAATCACCGTGCGCTTTACCGGCGAATTGATTTCTGTGGTCAAGAACAAGGCGGGCGAGGTGGTCGATGGTCACCCGACCAGCGTCAAACGCCAACGCGACAGCTGGACCTTTGCGCGCCGGATGGGGGTTCAAGACCCGAACTGGCAGCTTGTGGCCACCGGGGACTGATGCGTGCCTTCGCTGCCCTTTGCCTTCTGGCTCTTGGCATGACCGGGGCTGGCCCTGCGCCGGCCCAGATGCTCGATTTCGAGGGGCTGAGCGGGTGGGATGGCGACAATCATCGCGCCGCGCTGACGGCGTTTCTTTCAACATGTGACAAGCTGACAGACCCGGACTGGAAGCCGATTTGCGCTTTTGCCGAAGATGCCGGCGCGTCCGACGCCTCGGCCAAGGCGTTTTTCGAACTGTTCTTCAAGCCGGTCATCATCGGCACCCCGCCCGCGCTTTTCACCGGCTATTATGAGCCCGAACTTGCAGGCTCTTTGACCCGCAGCCCGCGTTTTGCCTATCCGATCTATCGCAAGCCGCCAGATTTGACCGATGGTCAGGCCTATCTGGACCGCGCCGCGATCGAGTCTGGCGCCTTGCGCGGCCGCGGGCTAGAGCTTGCCTGGCTTGAAGACCCAGTCGAGGTTTATTTCTTGCAGATTCAAGGCTCTGGCCGCATTCGCCTGCCCGACGGGCGGGTGATGCGCGTGGGATACGGCGGCAAGAACGGCCACCCCTACCGCTCGGTCGGGGCCGAGATGGTTCGCTTGGGCACGCATACGCCTGACCAGGTTTCGGCGCAGGAGATCCGGTCTTGGGTCAAACGGAACGGCAGGGCAGGCAGCGCACTTCTTAATCACAACCCGTCTTACGTGTTCTTTCGCAAACTTGACGATCTGCCGGCAGAAAAGGGCCCGCTTGGTGCGATGGGCCGGTCTATTTCGGCCATGCGGTCGGTGGCGATAGATCCCTATTACACCCCCCTTGGCGCACCGGTGTGGATCGAAAAAGATGGCGCTGATCCCATCCGATCCTTGATGGTTGCCCAAGACACTGGCGGGGCCATCAAGGGGCCGCAGCGCGCAGACATCTTTTTTGGCACGGGCGATGCCGCGGGCAATGCCGCCGGAACCGTCAAGGATGGCGGGCGGATGATCGTGCTTTTGCCGATCGACCGCGCCTATGCCATGCTGCCCGAGGGCTGAACATGGCGCGCCGTCGCACCTTGCGCCCTGATGAGGCGGAAATCTGGGCCGCTGTCGCACGAACTGCGACACCGTTGCATCCGGGCCGCCAGCTTTTCCTGAAGGAAGTAGAGGCATCCGCCACTGCCGTGCCTGTCCATTTCGACGCCCCACCGCCGCACGGCCATACCCATATGCGCATGCCGCTGTTTCAGCTTGGCGAAAAAACCCGGCACAAAAGCGGCATAGACCTGCAGCCAACGCCGGCTCAGGCGCTTGCCGCGGCCCCTTTGCAGATGGATGCCAAGACCCACGGCAAGATGACACGCGGCAAATTGGCCCCCGAAGCGCGGATCGACCTGCACGGCCTGACCCTGTCCGAGGCCCATCCCGAACTGATCCGCTTCATTCTGAACGCCCAATCCGAAGCCATGCGGCTGGTTTTGGTGATCACGGGAAAAGGCAAGCATGGCAAAGACATAGGCCCCATCCCACAGCGCATGGGCGTTCTGCGCCATCAGGTGCCGCAATGGCTGCGCCTTCCGCCTTTGGGGCAGGTGGTTTTGCAGGTGTCCGAGGCCCACCTGCGCCACGGTGGTTCGGGCGCCTATTACGTCTATCTGCGCCGCCGCTGACTATTGGCTGACCCCGGCCGCAATTTCTGCAACGGGTGAAAGCACAATCTGGGTGGCGTTTTGAACGGTCATCACCACGCCAGAAACCAAACCGATCCGCCTTGCCCGGTCGGATTCAAAGGCGCCTTCAATTTGCGCCACGCTGTCGATCAGCTTGATAAGCGCTGGGCTGTCGCCAAGGGTGAAATGCCCGGCCCCTTCGCTGAAATCGCCCACATCCAGAAAGGTAACCTTCAGATCCGCAACGCGCGACACATCTGATAACGACCCCAGCCGCTCTGTCTGGCCGGTAAGGCGCGCCGACAGGCCCAGCAGCTTGTCCCGGTCTGACCCGACAATCAGGAAGGGTTGCGGCAACTTGCCCACGGCGCGCGCCTGCACGCGGAACAATTCCACATCGATATCGGGCGAAATCAGGATCACACCCGCCAGCCGGTTCAGCACCCGGCGATCACCCCGGATGGCGCTTTGCCGCAAAGCTTCCATCGCCAGATTGGACCCCATCGAATGGGCGACCAGCAAAATGCGCTGCGCCCCTGCTGCCGCCACCTCGGCCAGCAATTGCTCCAGCCCATCGCGGGCAAAAAGCGAAGAATCCCTGTCATAGACATAGCCCAGCGGTTTGGCCGCGGAAGGCCAGGCATAATGCACCACCGCGCCCGGCAGTTGCAGATCATGCGAGAACTGCGCGATGCGGTACAGGCCTTCGGAAAAGTTGTTGTTGTAGCCGTGAATAAAGATCACCGCTTCGTTGCCATTTGCCGCCAATTGCCGCTTCAAATCTGCGCGGAAATTGGTGGCTTGTGGGTAAAGAACTTCTTTCGTGGTTAGAAAATGCCGCCTTGGGTCGGCTGGGGCAAAGCGGCTTGGCCAGTTGATCTCGCCCGCCGAGCGCATTGGCGGGATCGAGATGTCAAATCGGGCAAAGTGCATCTCCTCAGATCGTTCTGAACCGAATTCGCCCGCCGTGAGCACCCGCGTTGTGCCGATGAAAACCGGCGTTACAAACCCAACCGCTGCGGCTGCCGGTTCCAAGGTTATCGCCCCTCGCGGCGCGCAGGCCACCAGCGCGCAAAAACAAACGGCGACAAAGAGACGCGATGAAAAGGCGTGTTTCACAGAACGTAACGAGAGATGTCTGCCGATCGGGACAAAGCCCCCAGATGGGTTTCGACAAAGGCCGCGTCGACTGTCACGCTTTCGCCCATGCGGTCCGGGGCGGTGAAGGACAGCTCTTCGAAAACCCGCTCCATCACCGTATAAAGCCGCCGCGCGCCAATGTTTTCCACGCTGCGGTTCACATCGGCGGCAATGCGGGCAAGGGCGGCGATACCATCTTCTGTAAAGCTGACGGTAACCTCTTCGGTTGCCATCAACGCGGTGTATTGCCGGGTGAGAGCATTATCGGTTTCCGTCAAAATCCGCACGAAATCTTCCTCGGTCAGCGGGGCCAGCTCTACCCGTATCGGCAGGCGGCCCTGCAATTCCGGCAACAGATCTGACGGTTTCGCGATGTGGAAGGCCCCGCTTGCAATGAAAAGAACATGGTCGGTTTTCACCGGCCCGTATTTTGTGGAAACGGTCGTGCCTTCGATCAGCGGCAGCAAGTCGCGCTGCACGCCTTCGCGCGAAACATCTGCCCCGCGCGCATCTGATCGGGCGCAGATCTTGTCGATCTCGTCGAGAAACACGATCCCATTCTCTTGCACGGCTTCCAACGCGGCGGCTTTTACCGCCTCATCATCCAAAAGCTTGTCCGCCTCTTGGCCGATCAGAAGATCATAGCTGTCGGAGACCGTTACCCGTTTGCGGCTGGTGCGCCCACCGAATGCCTTGAACAGGTCATTCAGCCCCTGCATCTGGTTTTCCATGCCGGGCATCATGCCGAACATGCCCTGTGGCACCGCGCTGTCTTGCACATCGATCTCTATCATGGTGCTGTCCAGCTCGCCGCGCTTCAGCTTGCCGCGAAACATCTCGCGGGTCTGTTCGCGCGCGTCCTTGCCGGCCAGCGCCTCGATCACGCGTTCTTCGGCGGCCTTCTGCGCGCGGGCCTTTACATCGTCGCGCATGCGGGCGCGGGTGTCGATCATCGCGGCATCCACCAGATCGCGGATGATGCTGTCAACATCGCGGCCAACATAGCCGACCTCGGTAAATTTCGTTGCCTCGACCTTCAGAAAGGGCGCGCGGGCCAGCTTTGCCAGGCGCCGCGAAATTTCGGTTTTGCCAACGCCAGTCGGGCCGATCATCAGGATATTCTTGGGATAAACCTCGTCACGCAAATCATCGGCCAAATGCTTGCGCCGCCAGCGGTTGCGCAGGGCCACGGCAACGGCGCGCTTGGCCTCGCGCTGGCCGATGATGTGGCGGTCAAGCTCGGACACAATTTCGCGCGGGGTCAGGTCGGTCATTTCGAGATTGTCTCCACGGTCAGATTGCCATTGGTGAACACGCAGATTTCGGCGGCGATGGCCATGGCGCGCCGGGCAACATCCTCGGCCGACAAATCCGACTGCATCAGCCCCCGCGCCGCGGCCAAGGCAAAATTGCCACCAGATCCGATGGCGGCGACATCATGTTCGGGTTCCAGCACATCACCAGCGCCGGTCAGAACAAACAGATCAGCGCCATCGGTGACAATCAACATGGCCTCAAGGTTGCGCAGGTATTTGTCAGTGCGCCAGTCCTTGGCCAGTTCAACACAGGCGCGCGCCACTTGCCCCGGCGCACTTTCCAGTTTTTTCTCAAGCCGTTCCAGAAGGGTGAATGCATCGGCGGTCGACCCGGCAAAGCCGCAAACCACATCATGCCCGCCGGGCGACAGCCGGCGCACCTTGCGGGCCGTTCCCTTTATCACGGTGTTGCCCAAAGACACCTGACCGTCTCCTGCCACCACAACCTGCCCGCCGCGGCGCACCGCCAGAATGGTGGTACCGTGCCAGCCGGGAAATGTGTCATCCGCCATGGGTCTCTCCATCGTTTCGATCAATATGGAAGTGGTCGGGGGAAAACAAAAGGGCGGCCACGACGGGCCGCCCCCTTATTGACGACGATCCGCCGATCAGATGGCAGATTGGATCCACGTTGCCAGTGCAGCCTTGGGCGCCGCGCCGATCTTGTTCGATACAACCTGACCGTCCTTGAACAGGAACAGCGCGGGAATTCCCCGCACACCCAGAACGGCCGGGCTGTCGGGGTTTTCATCGACGTTGACCTTAACGATCTTCACCTTGCCAGCATATTCTGCGGCAAGCTCTTCCAGGGCCGGGCCAATCTGGCGGCAAGGGCCACACCATTCGGCCCAGAAATCGACCACAACCGGAATGTCCGATTTGCGGACTTCGGCATCGAAAGTGGCGTCGGTGACGGCGACGGTATTGGCACCCATGGCGGGACTCCTGAGGGAAAAGATCAGGCCAGAAAACTAGGGATGCGCGACCGGAACGTCAAGGGATAGCGGCGCGTTGCAGTGCCGCACTCACGATGTCGCGATCAAGCGGCATCACCTGAGCGGTGCGGGTCCAAAGAACAAAGGGCGCAACCTCGCGGCCGGGGTATATCTGCTGCAAGGCTGCAACATATGCCCCCATCTGCCGTAAGATGCCTTCGGGAACCTCCTCTGGGCTTTGCGGGACAATCGTGTTTGACTTGAAATCCACGACTTTCAGGCAGGTCGGGCCAATGATCAGCCTGTCCATTGTGCCGTAAAGCACCCTGTCACCAAGCTGTGCGACAAAAGGCTGTTCTGCCAGGCTGTCTGCAGAAAAGATCCATTCCAGCCCGGGCGCTTGCAACAGGCGGGATGCCTCGCGCAGCGCGTCGGCGCAAAGTGCGGGGTCGCCAATCAGATGGGCAGCGGCGGCAGGCCATTCGGCCTGCGGCAGTTGGGGAAGCTGTTCGAGCAAAAGATGCACCAAGGTTCCGCGCAGCTTGGCCATGTCTTCCGTCTGGGCCTCGCCTTCGGTGAAAATCACCTTTCCGCCACCAAGGCTTGACGGCGAAAGGCTTTGCGTCGGGCGATCTTCTGTCTGTGCCGGCACCAATGCCCAATCGGGCAGGGCGGCCAGGATCTCGGCCTTTTGCCCGTCTGAGACCCCGGGCGCAGGCCAGTCGCCATTTGCCCAGCGCAGAATGCCGTCCTCGATCGGTTCGGCACCGATTGCCTGCATCGCCCGTTCAACCTGCCGATACCAGCACCAGTCTTTTACCGGCCGTGGTCCCGGCTTTGGGCCGCTGGTTTCGGTCTTGGCCTCGCCCGCACCCGCCACGATCAGCCAGGTCCGCGGGCGGGTCAGCGCCACATAGAGCAAGCGGGCGTTTTCGGCATTTTGGTCCGCCTTGCGCGCCGCGCGCGCTTCTTGGATCACAGCAGGCGACATCGTGTCAGAGGTTTTCCAGACCGGAAGGCCATCGGTCAGACGATAGATTTCGTCGTGCTCGCGTGGCTTGCGGTCTGTGGTGTCGGGCAGAATGACAATCGGGGCTTCAAGCCCCTTGGCACCATGAACGGTCATCACCCTGATCTTGTCGCCCGCACTGTCCATCTGCCGCTTTATGGTGATTTCGTCGGTTTCCATCCAGATCAGGAATCCGGTCAGGCTGGGCACGTCAGATTGCTCATAGGCAAGGGCTTGCGCCAAAAGCGCGTCTATCCCGTCTTCGGCCTCTTCGCCCAACCGGGCCAACAGGCGTTGGCGGCAGCCGTGGCGGGTCAGGGCGCGGTCAAGCAGATCGAAAGGCCGCAGAAAATCAGCTTGGTCGCGCAGGTCGTGCAGCATGCGCAAACCGTCACTCTCTGCCGGATAGTGACGCAAATTTTCCCAAAGAAAGCCGGTCCTGCCATGGGCCAGCCGGAAAAGCGCATCCTCGCTCCAGCCACACAGCGGAGAGCGCAAGGCAACGGCAAGCGACAGGTCATCTTCGGGCGTGGCAAGGAAGGACAGCAGGGCCGCCAGATCCTTCACCGCCAGTTCGGCCCCAAGCTTCAGCCTGTCCGCCCCGGCGATCGGCAGCTTTGCCGCCTTGCAGGCACGAATAATCTCGGAAAACAGCGGCGATCGCCCTTGCACAAGGATCAGAAAATCGCCCGCATGAACCGCGCGGGGCTTAAGGTTTTCGTCCGGAATCTGCGTCCCGCTTTCGATCAGCCCGCGGATTCTATCGGCAATAAGATTGGCAAGCTGCGCGGTGTGATGGGTCTCGCGGATAAGATCAACCGGATCGTCCCAGTTCTTGTCTTCCCCCTTATCGCTTGGCGAAATCAGCGGCCACAGATCAACCCGCCCGGGCAGATCCTTCTTGAAGGGAATGTGATTGGTCCCGCCGCCCAAAGACCCGGCAAAATCGCCGGAAAAGGTTTCATCCACCAGCTTGAGGATGGCCGGAGCCGACCTGAACGAAAAGCTCAGCTCTTGGTTCACAAGTTCTTTGCCAACAGCCGCAAACTTTGTGGAGAATTGTCCGTGCTTTTGGTCAAAGGCCGCCACATCCGCGCCCTGAAAAGAATAGATCGACTGTTTCTTGTCACCCACCACAAACAAGGTTCGGTCCCGCTCTGGCCCCGCACCTTTGCCAGAGGTGAATTCTTCCGCAAGCAGCTCGATCACCCTCCATTGGTCTGGCGAGGTGTCCTGAGCCTCGTCCACCAAAATATGGTCAATGCCGCCATCCAGCCGGTAAAGCACCCATTGCGCGACGCTTTGATTTGTCAAAAGCCCCTTTGCGCGCGCGATAAGATCATCAAAATCCAACCAGCCATGTGCCGCTTTTTCCGCCTCATAAAGCGGCAGAAAAACGCTGGCAAAGCGGTGCAGGACAAGGGTCTTGCGGGCAGCCTGTAGGGCAATCCGCACCCTGTTCGCGTCTTCCACGCGGGCGAAAAGCTCCAGCAGTTTTTCGGCAAGCGGACCAAGAGCCTTGCAGGTATCGCCTGTTGGCAGGTGCTTGCGAACCGTGCCGGCGGCTATCAGAATTGCATCTGACAGCGCTTCGACCAAATTGGCCAAGGGGTCCGAAAAATCAAGGCTGGCCAGATTGTTGGCCAGATTGACGTCCGTTGCCTTGCCCATTTTCAAGGCCGGCAAGCAGGCCGCGATCAGCTCCGCCTCATCGCCCAAAAGGCAGCGGGACAGGATGTTTTCATCGCTTTCCGCCGCATCAAGGCCGAAGGCCAGCCTGATCGCGGCCTCGTCCACGCTGCCGCCAAAACCGTGACGCGAACCTGCAACCTGCTCCATCAGCGCGCCAAAATCATCGCCGGTATAAAGCGCTGCCACCTCGGCCATAATGCCGGGCGCGCGGCTTTCTGCCATTTCATCGACGATCCGGGCGCGCAACAGTTTCGCCGCGCGGTCGTCCATTTCGGCAAAGCCCGGAGAGATCCCAGCCTCTAGCGGAAAGCGCCGCAAAAGCGTGGCGCAAAAGCTGTGAATGGTCTGGATGCGCAACCCGCCGGGGGTTTCCAAGGCGCGGGCAAAAAGGCGGCGCGCGCGGGCAAGGTCATCTGCCGCAAAGCGCGGTCCTTCGCCAAGCTTCGCCAGATCGTCACGCAATTTGGCGTCCGGCAGCATTGCCCATTCGCCAAGCCGCTTGAAGAGCCGGTTCTGCATTTCGGTGGCTGCGGCCTTGGTATAGGTCAGGCACAAAATGCGCTGTGGCTCAACGCCGCCCAGCAACAGCCGTGCGACCCGGTCAATCAGAACCCGCGTCTTGCCTGACCCGGCATTGGCAGCAACCCACGTGTTTGCGGCAGGATCGGCGGCCTGAATCTGGCGCTCGTTGGCGGGTTCTTGGGGTGTCATCTGGGCCGTCATTCGCCAACATCCTCCGGCTCGGCATGGTCGGTCATCTGCCATTCGCCATAGCGCGACAGATGGTCGTAATCGCCTTCGTACCTGATTTCAAAAATCGCCCGTCGCGCGGCATATCCCGTGGCGCGCTCGGCATAGCGCTGGATAAGCCGGGTGAACCTTTCCCATTCTTTTTCAAGGTCAACGTCAGCCCGATCGGACCAGATTGTCTTGGGCTTGGA
The DNA here is from genome assembly GCA_021741465.1 of Paracoccaceae bacterium. GTDB lineage: Bacteria > Pseudomonadota > Alphaproteobacteria > Rhodobacterales > Rhodobacteraceae > Tabrizicola_A. Next base: position 18,101 of record JAIOXV010000002.1, on the reverse strand, counting down.
CCCAAGGCCGATATAGGAAAACCCCGCCACCTCTGCCGGGCCAACACCTTCAAAACCACCCCTTTCAACCATGATGGCCGTCAGCCGAAGCTGCTTTTCGAAACTGTCTTGCTGCTTGTGGTCGGGGGGGCTGCCGGTTTTATAATCGATCAGATGCAGACGCCCATCTGGCAGGACGTCTATCCGGTCAGGCTTGCCGATAAGGGTAAAGCCGGGCGGATCCAGCCGCAGGCTGCCCGGGGTTTCAAGCACGACCGGCGCGCCGCCAAGTTTGGTGTCTTCTGTCAGGAAAAACTCGGCCGCCCGCTCCAGCCGGGCCAGCCACATGATCCGCGCGGCGGGAAAGGGTGTGCCTGTGGCCAGCACGTCGGCCGCCGTTTCCAACAGCCGCGCGCGGGCTGCGTCGCGGGTTTCGGTCTTGGGTCTGGCGCGGACAAAGCGTTCCAGAATCTCGTGCAGGATGCTGCCACGATCGCGCGGGTCGGGCGCTGCGCGCAACGGGTCCAGCGGGCGCAGGCCCAGAACATGGCGCGCGTAGATCGCGAAAGGATCGCGGATCAAGGTTGTGATCTGGGTCAGCGAAAGCCGCTGGGGCCGGGCCGAAACCGGCGGGCGCGGTGCAGGGCGTCTTGCAGGCCGCAACCGCAGATCCTCGCGAAGCGCAGCACTGGGCCGATCAAGCGCTTGCGCCATCAAAACCCATGCATCGCCCCGCGCCTTCATCGCGGTCAGCGCCTCGGGCCCGCCTGTATCAGACAGACCCAGCATCAGGTTCTTCATCCGGTTCAACCAGCGGGAGGCAACGGTCTGAGCGTCAGCGTCCCGGGTGGCGCGCGACAGAACAACGCGCGAGGCGCCGATCGCCTGCTGGAAATCATGTGCGGACAGGCCGATTTGCCGCTCTGGCAAAAGTAGGCCCGCTTTTTTGCGCATATCTCGGTTCAGCCAGGGGTCAGGTTCGGGCGCTTTTGGCCAGACGCCATCGTTCAGCCCGCCAAGAATGACCAGATCTGCCCCCTGAACCCGCGCCTCCAGCGTGCCCCATATCATGATGCGCGGGTGGGCCTGAACCGTCTCACGCACCTCTCCTGCCGCAACGATGCTTTCAAAAAGATGGGCATATTCCGAAGGGCGAAAGCTGCCGCCATGGGCTGATTCATCCTGCAAGGATTGGAACGTCGCCAGCGCGCTTTCGCCTGCCGCCTTTTCCCAAAGCGCGCCGCTGCCATCGGGTGCGGTGCCGCGGGCCAACGTTTCGGCCAGATCACGGTGCAACGCAACAAGGTCACAAAGAGGGGCGGTTGTCGCCGGCTCCAACCGGCCAATCACGGCGCCAATCACAGCGGCCCAATCGCCCGCTTGCGGATCGTCGCGCTGTGCCGCCCAATTGGCCAGATCGCCAGCCTTCGGGAATGCGGGGCCGTAACGGCGAAGCGAAAGCTCAAGATCACGGGTCAGGCGCAGATGCGTGCCGCGATTGTCCCCGCCCGATGCCGCAAGCGGGTGTTTCAACAGCGCTAAAAGCTGATCTGCCGACAGCTTTTGCCCCAAAAGCCGCGCGATCTGCCTAAGGAAACGGCCGGGCGGCGAAAGGGCCAGCGGCCGGCCTGCGGAATCATCAGGAAGAATGCCCCAACGGTCCAGCGCCGCCGTGACTTGTCGCGTCAGATTTCGGTCAGGTGAAATCAGGGCCGCCGTCTTGCCGCCCTCGGCCGCGTGGCGCAGCACAAGCGCAATCGCCTGCGCCTCGATCTGTGTTGATGGCGCCTCGATCAGCGTCAGATCGGCGGTTGCGCGGGCCAGATCCGTCAGCTTCGGCCCATCGGTCAACCATTGGTCTGTCACTGGCGCGGGCCTGAGCGCCAATGAAACCAGCGCATTGCGCAGCGGCGCGGGCGCAAGATCCGGCAGCCATTCCACCACATCGTTCGGGCCCAGTCCCAGCCGGTCCATCAGGCGGCGAAAACGGTATTGCGGATGATCCTCTGCGGTCAGGGCGTCATCCATCTGGTCCCAGACCTGCAGCGGAAGATCAAAGTCAAAGCCCGGCAGAACCAAGGCGCCTTGCGGCAGATGCGACACAAGCTCCATCAGGCGCAGGGTGCTGCCGCGCGATCCCGTGGATCCTGCAATCAAAACCGGATGGCTTGGCGGTGCTTCGGCCCAGCGCTGGGCAAGCAGATTGATTGCCAGCGTTTGCCGTGCCGCGGCTTCGGGCGGGGCGCTTTCGTCAAAGAACTGGGCCACGATCCCCAAAAAGGCCTGCGTCCGCGCCCAGTGGCTTGCGTGGTTTGATACATCCAGCGCCGCAAGAACGCTTGGATGCACGCCTTCCACATGCATTTCGGCCATCAGCTGTGCAAGGCTATCGGCCAGATCATAAAGCGCATGACGCGGGGCAAGCCCCTTTTCGGCATCCAGCAGCGCCGCAACAAGCTGCGCCAGCTCCAGCCGTCGCCGCAAAGACGGAATGGCCGGGGGCAGTGCAAGCCCTGGCACATCGGCAATATCGGTGACCAGCCTGAGGCGCGGCAGCAGCCTTGGCCCGCGCTGCAAGAACAAATCGGTCACCATTCGCCGCATCCGGGCCGTGTTCAGGAAAACCTCGACCTGGGCCATCGCCTCGGGTGGGGCCGATGACATCCGCGCGATCAGCCCGTCTACCAGCGCAAGCGGAAAGTCGGCCCCGGGGGGCAAGGCGTAAAGGCGGGGGCCGGGGGCTTCAAACATCCAACGCCCCCTGCAAAAGCGTTTCGGCCTGCGCGATGCCTTCGGGCCGCCCAACATCGCACCAGCCACCCTGATGCATCAAGCCAAAGGCGCGGCCTTCCGCGATCATCCGATCCCACAGCAGGTTCAGCGAAAAAACCTCGGCGTCAATCTCGGCCAACCTTTCGGTCCGCAGAATTTGCGCACCCAGATAAACGCCGCCAGCGCGGCCGTTCGCCCGGCTGATCCGGCCCGCGGCGTCGATCACGAAATCGCCCGCACCACTGTGGCCCAGCGCTTTGCCAGCCGGAAGCAGCAGCAAAAGCGCGTCCATGCGGCTGGCATCCCATGCGGCGGCAAGCTGGGCCAACGGGTTGCGCCCTGTCCAAACCGCATCGCTGTTCAAGGTCATCACCGGCCCAGCGCCCAGATGCGGCAGGGCCGCCCGCAGCCCGCCCCCGGTTTCAAGAATCTTGTCGCGTTCATGCGAAAGAACAACCGCTTGCCCGGCAAGATGTTCGGCCAATTGCCCGGCCAGATAATGTACGTTCACCACCACCGGTGCGGCGCCCGCCTCTTTGGCAAGATCTAGCGCATGGTCAATCAGCGGACGCTTGGCAATCTCGATCAGGGGTTTGGGGCGGTTCGCGGTAAGGGCGCCCATCCTTGTGCCAAAACCAGCGGCAAAGACCATTAAGGGGAAGGGCATTGGTCACCTATGAGGGAAAGGTTCTGCGCCGTGGGCGGCGGCAAGATGGACTGGCAAATCGCGGCAAGACGGGCATTCGCCGGATGGGCAAGATTGGCCTGCAACTGCCCCCAGACGCGCGGGATCAGCCGCAGATAGCCGGGCTTTCCCGCGCTGATGCAAAGCCGGGCAAAGATACCGATAATCCGCAACGCCCGTTGCGCGCCCAGCACGGCATAAGACGCCGTGAACCCCGCGTCGGCGCCTGTTGCATCCATGAAATATCGGATCATCTCGGCCTCGGTTTGTGGGGAAACCTCGCGCCGTGCATCCTGCAAAAGGGAAACAAGATCATAGCCGGGCTGCCCCATCTGGGCCAATTGAAAGTCCAGCACGCCAACCCGTGAAACGCCCGGTCTTTCGGGCAACCACAGCAAGTTTTCGGCGTGATAATCGCGCAGGATCATCACACGCGGCCCGTCGGCATAGGCCGTCATGGCATCTTGCAGCGCGCTGCGAAAATCGTCGCGCTTGCCCGCGTCGCCCGTGATGGCTTTGCGGTACCAATCCAGCGCGAAACAACCCGCTTCGGCCCAGTCTGCCGCTGTCAGGTTCGTCAAGCCTTGCAGGGGGGCGTTGCGCTGAAGCGTCAGCAGAACATCGGTTGCGGCCTGATAAAGCGGCGCTTCCAGACCCGCGTCGGCAGCGATCAGCCGGGCGAAAATGCCGTCGCCAAGATCCTCCAGCAACAAGAAGCCATGCGTCAGATCCTGCGCCATGCAGCGCGGCGCTGACAGGCCAAGGCCCAGAAGATGCGCGCCGACCTGCAGGAACGTGGCAGGATCGTCGCCCTTGCCGGGCGGGGCATCCATAAGAACCGCAGTTTCGGCGCCCAGGCGAAGCCGATCATAGCTGCGGTCCGAGGCATCGCCGGCCAAAAAGCGCCGCTCTGCAGTGGCCCAGCCTGCCTGTGCGAGGAATCTTCGGGAAAGGGCCTTGCGGTCAGGCATGTACGGCGAATTCCTGTTCAAGGCCGGCGATCAGATCGGCGCGGTTGCCCATGTCCAGCATCACATCACGACCCTCGTCGCACAGGGAGATGGTGGCGCGAATGGCACCCTTTGGCAGATGGCGGCCCAGCCTGTCAGGCCATTCGACAAGGCAGATTGCATCGTCAAAGGCGGTTTCCAGACCAAGTTCCAGCACCTCATCGGGATGGCTCAGCCGGTAAAGATCGGCGTGCCAAATTTCCACATCGGCCTGATAGGTCTGAACAAGCGTAAAGGTAGGTGACGGCACATCTTCTTCCCGGCCCAACCTCGCCCGGATCAGGGCGCGGGCAAGATGGCTTTTTCCTGCGCCGATTTGCCCCTCCAGCAGAAGGCAATCGCCGGCACTAAGCCGCTGGCCAAACCAGGACCCCAATCGGGCGGTTTCATCGGCATCTGCAAGATGCAAGATCACGGGCGCAGGAGTGTGGGTCATGTTGGGGCGACTCTATCCAGCCCACCCGCAACCGCAAGCCTTCAAGCAGATTTCTGCCGTTCTGACCCCGTCACAACCGTGCGCACGCCATCGGATGTGTCACGCGCATGAAAGGCCGCCAGCGTTGCCCCGCCAGCCAGCGGCGCAAAGCGGCAAGACAAAAGCCGCCCATCCAGCAGCCGGGTGTCCGCCTTCCAGGCCACACGGTTTCCGACGGTGGAAATGAACTCTTCAGCCTCGGACCACAGGGTTGCCGGCGCTGACTGCATGCGCCAATGCGCCGCCACGGACCGGATGGAATCGCTTTGCATCTCGTCTTCAGGATCATGCGCCCACAGATAAGCATAGGCGAGGTTTGACATGACAAGCTGTCCCGAAGCCGAAAAGACCGCGACCGCTTCTTCCATTTCGTCAATCACCGCCTGACCCAGCTCCAGATCAGACCGATACCGCCGGCTGCGTGAAACTTCACTGGTGATGTCTTCGATCATCAGGGCCAGCGCGCCATTCGGGTGGGGGCGGCCTACAACCTTGAAGGTCTGGCCATCAGGCAGGTTCCAGGTTTCTTCATAAACGCCCGATGCTGCGGCCTTTTCCAATTCGACAAGCTGGCGCCGCCAGTGGCGATAATCCTTCGGCTCAGGGATCATGTTGCGATCGCGCAGGGCATCCAGAACCGACAAAAGCGAGGGGCGCATGGACAGAAAATCAGCGGGCAGGCCTGTCAGATCCAGCAGCGCGGGATTGAAAAGCTGCAGCTGGCGCTGGCGGTCAAAAATCGCAAGACCTGTCGGCAGCTGCGCAAAGGTTTTTGTCAGCGTCTGCATGAAGTCGCGCAGCGCCGCCTCGGCGTTGACGGCGGCGTCGGCTGGCAGGGCAAAGACCAGCCGTTCATCACCGCTTTGCATACCGATCAGGTCAAACCAGGCCTGATCTTCCCCCGGAACCGTGACCGCAGCGCGCTGGCCGCGAACGGTGCTTTGGCTGGCCAGTTTGTCGAAAAGCCGCGGCAAGGGCCAGCCCAACTCCCGACCCGAGGCAAGGGTGGCCATCGCCTTCATCAGATAGCTGCCATTGGCCCAAACCACCTCGCCCGCTGGGTTTTCGCGCCAGATCAGCATCGGGGCCTGCGCCAGCACGTCGCGCAACAGCTCCACCTCTTGGATCATGGCGCTATGGGCTAGCGGATCTGTGGCCATTGGTCGGCCGTCTTGCGCGGGATCTGTCAGCGCGATCCGCGTCAATCCGCCCCTAAACTCGGCTGTCATGACCAAGGTTTTCCCACGCGAGGAACGCCCATCAAGAATGATCTGCCCTTCTTCCAACACCCGCGCAAGCTGTTGTTCCACATCGGGAAAGTAAAGCGTGAGATAGCCGATCAGCCGCAGCCAATTGCTGCCCCTGCCGCGGCTGGAGGACAAAATCTGTCGCCCCCCTGGGGTGGCATCAACCAAGGTTTCGCCGTCAAAAAGGAACACGGTCGCGGCCTGAGCGTCGCCTGAAAGCGTCATATCAGCAAAGATCGACGCCGACGCCCGCTTTGGCGTGCCCTGAAGCGCGCTTACCGCCAAAAGACCGCCAATCGCGGCGACAAATGCAATCAAAACCAATGCTAGCGCCAGCAGCCAGTCCACGAAACCCACCCTCCGTTTGTCGGGAACTCTTCAACCTGCCTACAACTTAAGGAAGACAAGGTTAAGGGGGGGTTAACGTTGTGGAAGAATTCCGCGGCTTCACGCGTTCGGCTGATTTTCTCCCAGCGCTTGCCCGCGTTGCGCCACGACGCGCGCCAAGGGCCAAACCAGCTCGACGATTGCGCCAGAGCGAACAGGCCTTTCCCCGGTTGTCGGGAAAGGGTTCGAGGCGTTGGCGAACGAAAGCTCGGCCCCGGTTCGTTCAAGAAGGGTTTTGGCGATGAAAAGCCCAAGACCCATGCCTTCGTATTCAGGCCGGTCCCGCTGGGTGCTGTCTTCGCGCCTTGCGCGCAAAAACGGGTCGCCGATACGGCCAAGCACCTGTGGCGAAAAGCCGTTTCCATCATCAATGATCCGCAAGGTCAGGGTGTTTTGTGACCAAGAACTGTCAACCCAAACCTGCGATCGGGCGAAATCCACCGCGTTCTGCACCAGATTGCGCAGCCCGTGAATCATTTCGGGCCGACGAAGTATTTCCGGTTCGATCAGCGCGCCGCCGGCTGCAGGCGCGGGCGAAAAGATCACCGTCTTGCCCCGGTCAAGATGGGGCTCTGCGGCTTCGCGCAGAACGGCGCTCAACGGGGCCTGACGCAAGTGCAGATCGTCTTTTCCAGCCTTGCCCATGGATCTGAGAATATCGCGACACCGATCTGCCTGTTCATGGATCAGCCGCGCGTCGTCAAAAAGGCTGGGCTGGCTGGCCAGATCGTCCATCATTTCGGCGCTGACCATCTTTATGGTGGCAAGGGGGGTGCCCAGCTCATGCGCTGCGGCGGCCACCACGCCACCCAGATCGGTCAGCTTCTGTTCGCGCGCCAATGCCATCTGGGTTGCCAAAAGCGCATCCGACATCGACCGCTTTTCACTGGCGACGCGGTGGGAATAAATCCCAAGAAACACGATCCCGATCACAAGCGAAAGCCAAAACCCAAAGCCAAAAATTGCCGGAACCTGAAACGCCGCGCCGCCGAGTTGCATTGGAATGCTGAAAAGCGCCAGAATGGTCACAAACGCGACGGCAAGCCCGCCAAGAAACACGGTCGCCCGCAGGGGCAACGTGCTGGCCGATACGGTAACAGGCGCCAGGATCAACAAGGCAAAAGGGTTTGCCAGACCGCCGGTCAGGAAAAGCAGCACAGAAAGTTGCCCAAGGTCGAATAGCAGCGCAACGAAGGCCTCAATCACATTCAGCCGTTTATTGGCCGGATAGATCGATACCAACACCAGATTGGCAATCACCGCCGCACCAACCACCAGATAGCACAGGCCCAAGGGCAAGGTTATGCCATAGCCCCGCGTGGCAACCCCGATGGCCGCCAATTGCCCGGCAATGGCCAGCCACCGCAGCAGCACCAATGTTTGCAAGCGCAGCCAATTGCTGCGCTCTGGGTGAAAGTCGCCAAGGCTGTCTGCAGATTTCATGATATTCGGTCTTGATGCTGATCCAGCGATTGTTAAGGCTGTAACCGGCCCGGTTCAACGTGAACCTGTAAAGATGGAGTATCGCGCCATGACAAGACTTTATGCGGGCGTGGCCAGCTTGGCGATTGTGGCTCTTCTTGGCGGCACCTGGTTCGCGATCGAGTCAGGGCGCCCTGACGATCGCTTTGCCGAGTGCCGATCCGGCGCCATCGGAGGGGGCGCTATTGGCGGCCCCTTGTCGCTGGTGAATGGCCAGGGGCAGCCCGTTACAGATGCCGAGATTTTTACAAAGCCGACGCTTTTGTATTTTGGCTATACATTTTGCCCTGATGTCTGCCCCATGGACAATGCCCGCAACGCCGAGGCGGTCGATATTCTCGAAGAAAAGGGCTTTGACGTTCAGCCCGCCTTCATTTCCATCGACCCGGGACGCGATACGCCTGAGGTTGTGCGCGACTTTGCAGCCAATTTGCACCCGAAGATGGTTGGTCTGACCGGCAGCGAAGAACAGGTCAAAGCCGCGTCCCTCGCGTACAAAACCTATTTCAAAAAGCAGGAAGCCACAGACGAATTCTATCTCGTCGATCACTCGACCTTCACCTATCTGGTTCTTCCCAAAATCGGATTTGTCGAATTTTTCAAACGCGAAGACAGTGCTGACGCCATGGCCGCCCGAACCGCCTGTTTTGTTGAAAAGGCCAAATCCTGACCATCTGGCTGTTGCCCGCCGTTTGACGCTGCTGGCAGCGCGCCCTAGGTATAAACTCATCTAAACCGCAAGGATCAAACAATGGTGGACGAGCTTTCAGCCGAAATTGGTGCCGACCGCACTCTGCTGCTGGTTGATGATGATGAAGCTTTCGTAAAGCGCCTGGCAAAGGCCATGGAAAAGCGCGGCTTCGAGCCTGAAACCGCCTCAAGTGTTGCGGCAGGTCGCGCGATTGCGGTGTCGCGCCCACCGGCCTATGCGGTTGTGGATTTGCGACTTGAAGATGGCAACGGTCTGGATGTTGTTGAAACCCTGCGCGAACGCCGGCCCGATTGCCGCATTGTTGTGTTGACGGGTTATGGCGCCATTGCCACGGCTGTTGCTGCAGTAAAAATCGGGGCAACAGACTATTTGTCAAAGCCGGCTGACGCCAATGACATTACGAACGCGCTTTTGGCCAAGGGCGAGGCAATGCCCGCCCCGCCCGAAAACCCAATGTCCGCTGACAGAGTGCGTTGGGAACACATCCAGCGCGTTTATGAAATGTGTGATCGCAATGTCTCTGAAACCGCCCGCAGGCTTTCGATGCATCGCCGCACCTTGCAGCGTATTCTTGCCAAGCGCAGCCCCAAGTAGCGGAGTTTCTTGCCAAATATGACGTGCTGGATTAAAATGCGGCATTCGTAGTTGTATAAGGAAATAGTTATGGCAATAAACCTTGATTCTATGTCGCTTAAAGAACTGAAAGACCTCCAGTCCCAAGTGACAAGGACAATTGCCTCTTTTGAAGAACGCAAGAAGAAGCAAGCTTTGACAGAGCTTGAAGAAAAGGCTCGGCAAATGGGATTTTCCCTTGCAGAGCTGACAGGTGGCGCGGTGAAAATACGCAAGCGCGCCCCTGCTACGCCCAAATATGCCAACCCCGCTGACAAAACCGACACCTGGTCCGGACGTGGTCGCAAGCCACGCTGGTTCGATGCCGCTTTGAAGGCTGGCAAAAGCCCGGAAGATCTGTCGATCTAATACCTAAAGGGCGGCCAGCAATGCGTCATGTCGCGCAATAAAGGCCGCCCTTACAACCTTTGGCGGTTCTAGTCGGATCACCAGGCCCCGCATAAGCGCCGTTTCGGGCCTGCCAAAAAGCTTGTCGGCTTCGGTTTCTGAAAACCCTGCAATTTGAACCGCTTCGGCCCAGGCCGAAATCTTGTCAGCAGATTTGATGGCCTTCTTGATTGCCACTGGCAATTGCGCAGGCAAGCCAAAACGCAAATGCACAGCCGCCGTCAGCCGAGCATCCAATTCGCCATATTGCGCCCCGATTGCCGCCTTCACCGGGCTTATCATATCGCCAATCACATATTCTGGTGCGTCATGCAAAAGAGCCGCCAGTTGCCAGCGCGGCGCGATCCCCGGATTTTGCCAAGAGAAGATCTCTTCGACCAAAAGCGAATGCTCAGCCACCGAATAGGGCCAGTCGCCCTTGGTCTGGCCGTTCCACCGGGCGACAAAGGCCAGTCCGTGGGCGATATCCTCCACCTCGATGTCCATCGGCGTGGGGTCCAGCAGGTCCAGCCTGCGGCCCGATAACATGCGTTGCCACGCGCGGGGTTGTTTCATGTCGTTGCCTCGGTTGTCGAAACGCCTTGATAATGCTATCTGCCCCGCAATCAAAGTATCAAGGAGAGCGTCGCTATGGCCGCCGATTACATCGTAAAAGATATTGCCCTGGCCGAATTTGGCCGCAAGGAACTGACCATCGCTGAAACCGAAATGCCTGGCCTGATGGCCTGCCGCGAGGAGTTTGGCACCACAAAGCCGCTGAAAGGCGCGCGGATCGTGGGCTCGCTTCACATGACCATCCAGACCGCCGCGTTGATTGAAACGCTCGTCGAACTGGGTGCTGATGTGCGCTGGGCCTCTTGCAACATCTTTTCAACCCAAGACCACCCCGCCGCCGCCATTGCCGCCGCTGGCATCCCGGTCTTTGCCGTCAAGGGCCAGACCCTGACCGAGCATTGGGATTACCTTGATCGCTCCTTCATGTTCCCCGAAGGGCCCAACATGATCCTTGATGATGGTGGCGACGCCACGCTTTACGTTCTTCTTGGCGCCCGCATGGAGGCAGGCGAAGACGTGCTGTCTGTGCCGCAGTCGGAAGAAGAAGAGGTCATCAAGCTGCAAATCCAAAAGCGGATGAAGCAATCCCCCGGCTGGTTCGCCAAGACCAAGGCCGCCATCAAGGGCGTGTCCGAGGAAACCACCACCGGCGTGCATCGCCTGTATGAACTGCACAAGACCGGTCAGCTGCCCTTCCCGGCGATCAACGTGAATGACAGCGTGACCAAGTCCAAGTTTGACAACAAATACGGCTGCAAGGAATCGCTGGTCGACGGCATCCGCCGCGCCACCGACACCATGATGGCCGGCAAGGTCGCCGTGGTCTGCGGTTATGGCGACGTGGGCAAGGGTTCTGCCGCCTCGCTTCGTGGCGCAGGTGCCCGCGTGAAGGTCACCGAAGTTGACCCGATCTGCGCCCTGCAGGCCGCGATGGATGGCTTTGAGGTCACCCTGCTGGAAGACGAAGTCGCCAGCGCCGACATTTTCATCACCACCACCGGCAACCGCGATGTCATCCGCATCGAGCACATGCGCGAGATGAAGGACATGGCCATCGTCGGCAACATCGGCCATTTCGATAACGAAATTCAGGTCGCCAGCCTTCGCAACCACAAATGGACCAATATCAAAGAACAGGTGGATATGATCGAGATGCCTTCGGGCAATCGTCTGATCTTGCTGTCCGAAGGCCGCCTTTTGAACCTTGGCAATGCCACGGGCCATCCGTCCTTTGTGATGTCGGCCAGCTTTACCAATCAGGTTCTGGCGCAGATTGAGCTTTGGACCAAAGGCCAAGACTATGCCCCCGGCGTCTATATCCTGCCCAAGGCGCTGGACGAAAAAGTCGCCCGCCTGCATCTGAAAAAGATCGGCGTGAAACTGACCGAACTGCGCAAGGATCAGGCCGATTACATCGGTGTCGGGGTAGACGGCCCGTTCAAGTCTGAACATTACCGGTATTGATCTGACCCAAATTCGGCAAAAAGGCCCCCTCGTGGGGCCTTTTTCTTGGGGGGAAGCCGCGGCGACATTTCCCTTTGTCAATCTTGGCCAGTGTCCTAGACTTCGGCGGGCCATCCGCCCGGCCATCCGCCTGGACTGCCGTGCCATCAACAGTGAGGATTTTAAATATGGGCAAGAGAGACGATCTGATCGCCAAATATGCAGACGATCTGAAAACCAAATGCAAGGTTACGCCGGATATGGCGCTGCTGACCAAGGTTACCATTGGCTGCGGACCTTCCATTTATGACAATGACGCGCAAACCGTCGCCGCCGGCCAAGAGACCGAGCTGGAAACGGTAAAGAAGAATTTCCTGATGAAGAAACTGGGCCTGGCTGACAGCCCAAAGCTGATGGAAGGCATCAATGCCGCCATCGACACCTACGGCAAGTCGGAACGCAACAAGTACCGCGCCGTCTTCTACTATCTTCTGGTCAAGCATTTCGGCAAAGAAGCCGTCTATAAATAACGCCTTAGGGCATTGAAGTTTCACATCCGGGCGGCCAATGTGCCGCCCGTCTGTATTCTGAATAGGCCCGGCTCATGGTTGAACAGTCTCAAACCGCTAAGGCAGCTGAAAGCACCGTCACATCGGTTATCTTCGCCATAGCCTTGGGCCATTTTCTGAATGATCTGATGCAGTCGCTGATCCCGGCAGGCTATCCGCTGCTGAAGGAAAATCTGGCGCTCAGCTATACGCAGATCGGGCTTATCACCTTGGTCTTTCAGGGCACGGCGTCCATCTTGCAGCCCTTGGTTGGCCGATACACCGACAAGCGGCCCATGCCTTATGCCCTGTCTGCGGGCATGGCCTCCACCGGGGTGGGGCTGGTGATGTTGGCCCATGCTACCAGCTTTGGTCTTGTGCTTGTGTCGGTTGCGCTGATTGGCCTTGGCTCTTCGATTTTTCACCCCGAAGCTTCGCGCATTGCCCGCCTTGCGGCCGGAATGCGTCCGGGCTTTGCGCAATCGGTGTTTCAGGTGGGCGGTAATGCCGGATCAGCCTTGGGCCCGCTGGCCGCCGCCTTCATTGTATTGGAGCGAGGGCAGGTATCGATAGAATGGTTTGCCGTCGTGGCGCTGGCCGGGATGGTGCTCTTGTTCTTTATCGGCCGCTGGTATCAGGCTGCCGGGGCGGCCCGTGCCGCCCATCGCAAGGCCCGCGCCCTTGCCGCCGCCCCACCGCCCGAGGTTGCCCGCCGAGGCATGTCGCTTCTTATCCTGCTGATCTTTTCAAAATTCGTCTATTCGGTATCTTTTTCCAGCTACTACACGTTTTACCTGATCGAACGCTTCTCGCTTTCAAAATCCGAAGCAAACCTGTGCCTGTTCATCTTTCTCGCAGCCGTTGCGGCGGGCACCATGATCGGCGGTCCAATCGGAGACCGAATTGGCCGCCGGCGGGTGATCCTGTGGTCCATTCTTGGCATTCTGCCCTTGTCGCTGGTGCTGCCTTTCCTGCCGCTTCTTCCCACCGTCATCGTGGCAGGCGTGGCTGGAATGGTGCTGGCATCTGCCTTTCCGGCCATGGTGGTCTATGCTCAGGACCTGATGCCGCAAAACACCGGCATGGTGGCTGGCCTGCTGTTCGGTCTGGCTTTCGGAATTGCGGCGATAGGTGCTGCCATTCTGGGGGTCTTGGCTGACCATTTCGGCATCGTCGCGGTCTATCGCATCTGCGCCTTCCTGCCGATGCTGGGGCTTGTGGCCTTCCTTTTGCCCGACGCGCGGCACTAGGCGCGATTCACCTCAAACCTTAATTGCTTCGCCTTTGCGTTGCAGGCTGATTCTGGCTAGGGTCATCTGGCAGGGCATCATGTCCGAGACCTTATACAGAACACGTGCGGTGCTAGGGGAGCGCGTGGGGTGGTGAAGGGTCTCGTAGGGGTGCGAGGCCCTTCATTCGTTTTATCCCGCAGATCCGCGCGCGCACCCAAATTCCGGCCTGATCCCAGTTCCGAACTCAGGGCGCGACGCCCCCCATCGCGCAGATGATACGCCACTCTTCGGGGCTGACCGGCTGCACGGAAAGACGTGGGCTGTTGACAAGAACCATCTTCTCCAACCCCGGCTGAACCTTGCACGCGTCCAGCGAAACCGGTCTGGAAAAGGCTCTGACCGCGCGGATGGTGACGCAATCCCAGCGCGGATCATCCGTGGTGCTGTCGGGCGCGCTTTCAGCCATCACCTCGACAATACCGACAATCTCTTTGCCGATGTTCGAGTGGTAGAAAAACCCCTGATCGCCAAGCTTCATCGCCCGCATATTGTTGCGCGCCTGATAATTCCGCACGCCATGCCATTCTTCGCCCGCCGCGCCTTTGGCAAGCTGGTCAGCCCAACCCCAGGTATCAGGCTCGGATTTGAACAGCCAATGGTTCATCCGATGACCTTCTTCCACTCCTCGATCCGCACTTTGGCGAAAAGCCCGGCCTTGGCATAGGGGTCGGCTGTGGCCCAAGCCTCGGCTTCCAGCTTTGAGCCCACATCAAGGATGACGAGGCTCCCCGACATCTCGCCCTTGTCATTCAGGAATGGTCCGGCCATTTCCACCACGCCCGAGGCACGGATGTGTTCCAGATGCGCGTCACGGTTGGCTTTGCGAACATCGATATGGTCGGCCTTGTCAGTGCAAATAAGGGCAAAGCGCATGAGTCATTCCTCTTTCAAAGGGCGGGACAACAGGGCCTGAATCGCGTCAGGCAAGGTGATTTTCTGTGCGACGAGGGCGGCAATCATCTGCGTGATCGGCATGTCGATGCCATCACGCCGCGCCATTTCGGCCATGGCCCGCGCGGTTGCCGCACCTTCGACGGTAATCTTTGGGTCAAACCCGGTGCCTTGGCCAATGGCTTGGCCAAAGCGAAAGTTGCGCGACTGGGCCGAGGTGCAGGTCAGCACCAGATCGCCCAGTCCTGAAAGACCGGCCAAGGTTTCGGGCTTGGCGCCCTTGGCAAGGGCAAAGCGCTGCATTTCGGCAAAACCTCTGGTCATCAGCGCAGCGCGGGCGCTGTCCCCCAGGCCTGCGCCCATGACCACCCCTGCGGCGATGGCCATGACATTCTTCAAAGCACCGCCCAATTCGGCCCCGATGACATCGCTGCTGCGATAAAGTCGAAGGGTTGGCGTTGACAGCAGGGTTTGCAGATTTTCATCCGCACCTGCCAGTGTCAGGGCTGTCGGCATGCCGCGCGCGATGTCTGCCGCAAAGCTGGGGCCGGTCAGCACGGCAATCTGCGCCTCGGGGCATTGCGCGCGGATCACGGCACTTGGCCCTTCAAGGCTAACCAGATCAATCCCCTTGCAACAGGCCACCAGAACCTTGCCACGCAACGCGGCAGAATGGCTTTGCAAGAATCCTGAAAGCGCCTGCATCGGAATCGCCAGCAAGACCACATCACTGTGCAAAAATGCATCACTATCCGCCGTAACAGAGACTGAATCGGGCAATGTCACACCCGGCAAGTAGTGGCTGTTCTGACGGCTGGCGGCGAGGTCGGAAACCTCACGCGCCCAAAGCGCCACGTTGCGCCCATCGCGCCCCAAGGCGATGGCAAGCGCGGTTCCGAATGCTCCGGCCCCTGCAATTGCGATCATGCTTTTGCCCCCTTCTTGCCATGTCCGATCATCGGCGCCGCCGAAGGATCAAGGGGCCAGCGCGGGCGCGCGACAAGCGAGAAATCATCTCTTTCCCCTGCGCGAAACCGCTCGATCCCTGCCCATGCAATCATGGCGGCATTGTCGGTGCAAAGGGCCAGCGGCGGGGCCAGAAACCGGGCCCCCATCTGCGCGCAAAGGTCGGTCAACCTCGCGCGGATGGCGGTATTTGCGGCCACCCCCCCGGCGACGGCCAAGGCCGGCTCTTGCGGTGCCAGCGCCAGATAAGTTTCAAGCGCGCGGCGGGATTTTTCGGCCAGCACATCGGCAACAGCGGCTTGAAACCCGGCGCAAAGATCGCGGCGATCCTGCACCGTGATCCCCCCTTTTTCTGCCACCAGCGCATCGCGCGCCCGCAAAAGTGCGGTTTTCAGGCCGGAAAAAGACATATCGCAGCCCGGCCGGTCCAAAAGCGGCCGTGGGAACGCAAAGCGCCGCGCGCAGCCCAGCTCTGCCTCGGCCTGTACGGCGGGGCCGCCGGGTTGTGGCAGGCCCAAAAGCTTTGCCGTTTTGTCAAAAGCTTCGCCCGGGGCGTCATCGATGGTGCCACCAAGCCGTTCAAAGCGGATGGCATCATGGGCAATCAGAAATTGACAATGTCCGCCTGACACCAGCAGCATCAGATAAGGAAACGGCATCTGGTCGGTCAATCGCGGGGTCAGCGCATGCCCGGCCAAGTGGTTAACCCCGACCAAAGGCAGCCCGCTGGCGGCTGAAAGTGCCTTCGCCAGCATGACGCCCGATAAAACCCCGCCAATCAGCCCTGGCCCTGCGGTGACCGCAACCGCATCAAGATCTGTCAGCGAAACCCCGGCCGCTTGCAGCGCCGCTTCGACGCAATGGTCAAGACGTTCAGCATGGGCGCGCGCGGCGATTTCCGGCACAACCCCGCCAAAAGCCGCATGAAGCGCAACCTGCCCTTCCACCACCGATGACAGGATCTGCGGCGCCTGTCCTGCCACGTGCCGAACCACGGCGGCGGCGGTATCGTCGCAGCTTGATTCAATGCCAAGAAGGGTCAGCGTCTGGGTCATGATGGTCCGAAGTTGCTTCGGGGCTCTTGCGGAGGTAACACCTTGGGCATGGCCAGACAATCCCGCGCCCCTATCGTTCTGCTGACCCGGCCCGACCGGCAAGGCCAACGCTTTGCAGACCAGCTGCGCGCCAAGATCGGCGACGTTGAGATTGTCCTTTCCCCCTTGATGCAGACCCGCTTTCTTGACCCAGTGTTGCTCGACCTGCCCTATCGGGCGCTGCTTCTTACATCCGAAACCGGGGCCGAGGCGGCAGGACGGTTGGCCGCAACGATGCACAACTTTCCCAAACGCGCGCTTTGCGTCGGCGACCGAACCGCAACAGCCGCTCGCGCCGCAGGGTTTGACGCCCTTTCTGCCGCCGGCGATGCGCGCGATCTTGTCGCTTTGGCGCAGCGCCAGTTTTCGGCGGGCCCGCTTTTGCATCTGCGCGGCAAAGACAGTGTGGGTGATATCGCTGAAACTTTGACAAAAGGCGGAACAGAGACTGTTTCAGTCATCGTCTACGCTCAAGAACCCCACCCCCTTTCGGCCAAGGCCATCGAAGTTTTTGGCCAGGGTTTGCCAGTCCTGATCCCGCTGTTTTCTCCGCGTTCTGCCAGCCTTCTTGCCGCCGCCTTGCCTCTGGGCACCTCGACACCCATTTGGGTTACAGCACTTAGCCCAGCGGTGGCCGAGGCCGCCTTGGTGCTGCGGCCTGCTCGAACCGTGATCGCGGCCCAGCCAAATGGCGAAAGCATGCTTCACGCGGTCGCGGAGATGCTTTCTTTGCCCTTCGGCGCTTGAACCCGGGCGCGGCAAGGCAGTAGCTTGGAAGGCGCGCATGGTTCGGTGCGGAATGGATGGAGGACAAGATGACCAGTTCCGACGATCAAACCAGCCCGGCTGAAGGCGCCGTTGTTTTGCCCGAGCCTGCCTCCCAAGAATCGCCCAGCGCAATCGGGGTTGACGAAGCGCCACTTCAGAACCCACCCGCGCCACGGTCCAAAGGCTTTGTCGCCCCCTTGCTTGGCGGCGTGCTGGCTGCGGGGTTGGGCTTTGGCCTTGCCCAGCTTGTGCCCGGCGGTTGGCCGCTTCCGCGTACCGATGTGCTGGAACAGCAGATTGCAGAGCAGGCCGCGTCCATCGCGCTGCTGCAATCTGATCTGTCTGCGCAAGCCGCCAGCCAACCCACGCCTGATCTGTCGCCGGTTATGGATACGCTGGCCACATTGAATGGCCGGATGGCTGCTTTGGAAACCGGCCCGGCAGAGCGGGCCGAGGAAACCGCTGCCCAGTCCAAGCTGCTTGCCAAATTGCAGGCAGATGTTGCGGCCCTTTCTGCGGCGTTGTCTGCGGCCAACCCTGCGCCGAATGTGGCGACAGAGCCCACCGCCGCCATTGCCGCCGAAGCAGAGGCGCGGCTGAAAGAGGCCGAAGCACAGGCCGCCCAGATCACCGCCGAGGCCGAGGCACTTGCCCGGACCGCCACCGCCCGCGCCGCCCTTGGCCGCCTGCAATCGGCAGCCGACAGCGGCGCGCCCTTTACCGACATCCTGCCGGACTTGGGGCTTGAGGCCCCAAAAGCCCTTCTTGCCTTTGC
>JAIOXV010000118.1 GCA_021741465.1 Paracoccaceae bacterium | reverse complement strand
TCATTGGTGACAAGCGGGCTGGGGGGGGCCACGCCTGCGGCAGGTTCATAAAGCTTGCGCAGCCAGTGAAACCGCGCGGGCGTGGCACCTTCGGCCAGCAGCGACCACCGGCTGCCCGCCGGAATAAAGGCATAGCCGCCAGCGTCCATTTCATATCCGGTGCCATCGATGGTCAGCGTCGCCAACCCATCGGTGAAGAAAAGCCAATGTTCGGCACCCTCTTCGGCATCGGGCGCATCCGAGCCGTGGCCGGGCTGCACCTCCATCACATATTGGCTGAAGGTTTCGGCAAATCCCGACATGGGCCGCGCAATCAGCCACAGCCGCGTGCCGGTCCAACCGGGAAGATAGCTGACCACGATGTCCGAAAAACAGCCCTTGGGAATAAAGGCATAGGCATTGGTGAAAACCGCGCGCTGGGTCATCAGGGCGGTCTGGGGCGGCAAGCCGCCGGTCGGGGCGTAATAGGGGCTCATGGCAATTGGTCTTTCAGCCGCAGTTCTGCAATGCGTTCGACCTGGGCGCAGGCCGTCGCAAATTCGGTGGTTGTGTCATTGCCGATGCGGGTCTGGAAGGCTGCAAGGATGCTGTCCTTGCTGTTGTCACGCACCGCAATGATAAAGGGAAACGCGTGTTTGGCAACATAGTCACCGTTCAGGCGCTGGAAGGTTTCGCGTTCGGCGTCGGTCAGGGCGTCAAGTGCGGCGCTGGCCTGTTCCAAGGTGCTTTCCGGGGTCAGCCGCTTGGCCGCGGCCAGCTTGCCGGCAAGGTCGGGGTGGGCGCGCAGAACCCCCATCCGTTCCGCCTCTGACGCGCTGCGGAACATGCGGCACAGGGCATTGTGCAACCCTGCCGCGCTGTCATGGGCGGGGCCAAGCTCCAGATCAAAGGCCCGCTCCGCGATCCAGGGGGAATGTTCGAACACCGACCCAAAGCGTTCAACGAACCGTTCACGCGTCATCTGCGAGGGCCGCTCGATCCGCTTGTGGGGGTGGGTTTTTGCCCAATGCCGGGCAATGTCGATACGCCGGGGAAACCAGACCCCGTCATGTGACGATGCATAGTCGAAAAAGCGTTGCAGCCCGGCAAACTTGCCGGGCCTCCCGATCAGCCGGTTGTGCAGGCCGATGGAAAACATCTTGGCCCGGCCGTCGCAGCCTTCGGCGTAAAGCGTGTCGAAACTGTCCTTCAAATACTGAAAGAACTGCTCGCCCGTGATATAGCCCGGTGCCGTGGCAAAGCGCATGTCATTGGCCTCAAGCGTATAGGGGATGACCAGCTGGTCATGGTCGCCCACCTCAAGCCAATAGGGCAGATCATCATCATAGGTGTCGGAAATCCATTCCAGACGGCGCGTCTCGGCCGTCAGGCGCACGGTGTTCATGCTGCAGCGCCCGGTATACCAGCCAAGGGGCGGGCAGCCGACCACCTCTTCATGCAGCCGGAAGCTTTCGGCAATCTGGCGCGCCTCTTCTTCGGGGGGCATGTCGCGGTGATCGACCCATTTCAGCCCATGGCTGGCAATCTCCCAGCCCGCCGCCTTCATGGCGGCCACCTGTTCGGGGTTGCGCGCAAGCGCGCTGGTCACGCCATAGATCGTCAGCGGGATGCCCATGGTGGTAAAAAGCCGGTGCAGCCGCCAGAACCCGGCCCGCGCGCCATAATCATAGATCGATTCCATGTTCCAATGGCGCAGACCGGGCCAAGGCGCGGCCCCGGCAATATCTGACAAGAACGCCTCGGACTGGGCATCGCCATGCAGAAGGTTGTTTTCGCCACCTTCTTCATAGTTCAGCACGACCGATATCGCGATTTTCGCGCCACCCGGCCATGCGGCATCGGGCGGGTTCGGCCCGTGACCACGAAAGTCTCGGGGATAGCGGTTCATTGCGGCCTCCTTCATATCTTGGCAGAGACTATTCAGCATTTGCGAAAGGGTTTATCAAATAATCACTGAAAGACCTATGGAAGGCTTGCGGGTCAAGACCGGGCTGGACTGGGCTAGTGTCAGCCCATGAAACAGGAGACAGCAATGGCAGGCGGACGGCTTTCAACCCATGTTCTGGACACCGCGCGCGGCAAACCTGCGGCCGGGGTCAAGATTGCGCTTTACGCGGTTGCGGGCGAAAGCCGTCGCAAGATCAAGGAAGTGGTGACCAATCACGATGGCCGCACCGATGAGCCGATGCTTCAGGGCGATGGTTTGCAGGTGGGCAGCTATGAATTGGTGTTCCACGCCGGGGACTATTTGCGCGCCTCTGGGCAGGCGGTGGGTGAAACCCTGTTTCTTGACCAGATCCCCATTCGTTTTGGCGTGCCCGATGCCGGCCAGCACTATCATGTGCCGCTTCTCATCAGCCCCTTTGCCTATTCTACCTATCGGGGAAGCTGAGCTGCGCCCTTCACGCGGGTTTGGCTTGCCGGGGCAGGGGCGGGCCCCTAACACTCTGTCACGACGGAAAGTCGGGTGCAGGGCGTATCAGCCCTATCCGACTGGGATTGAGGGCAGGACAAGTGATGGCCACGAACACCGGACCGGCAGCGAACCCGCAATCGGCGGATGCTGATCTTGCACGGCTTTTGACCGCGCCCCCGCCACGGCGCTGGGGGCGGCTGATTGCGGTTGGACTTGTCGTCGCAGCACTTGGCGGCGGCGCGGCCTGGTATTGGGCCAATGCCACGGCGGGCAGCAGCGCAATCGGCTATGCAACCGCAGCCGTGACGCGCGGTGATCTGACGGTCACCGTCACAGCCACGGGCACGGTGCAGCCCACCACCCGCGTTGAGGTTTCGTCCGAACTGGCCGGAACGCTTGCCACGGTTGAGGTGGATTTCAACCAAACCATTGCCATAGGCCAGGTTCTGGCGCGGCTTGATACCGCCAAGCTTGCCGCACAAACCGCCAATGCCGAGGCGCAAGAAGCGTCCGCGCGCGCGCGTCTGGTGCAGGCCGAGGCAACCGCCGCCGAAGTGGCCGAAACCCTGACCACGCAAAAAGAGCTTGCAGACAAAGGGCTTGCCAGCCGCTCGAACATGATCTCGGTCGAGGCAAATGCCGCCCGGGCGCGGGCCGCCGTTGATATGGCGCGGGCCGATCTGACGCTGGCCGAGGCCAATCTGGCGCTTGCGCGGGCCGATATGGAAAAGGCGGTGATCCGTTCGCCCATCGACGGGATCGTGCTGAACCGCAAGGCCGAAGCCGGGCAGATCGTGGGGCCGGGGCTGAATGACCCTGTCCTGTTCGTGCTGGCCGAAGACCTGACGCGGATGGAGCTTTTGGCCAATGTGGACGAGGCGGACATCGGTCAGGTGGCCGTGGATCAAATGGCCAAGTTCACGGTGGGTGCCTTTGACAACCGCGACTTTGCTGCCACCATCACCCAGGTGCGCTTTGCCTCTGAGGTGACGGACGATGTGGTTACCTATAAGGCGGTGCTGTCGGTGGAAAACCCTGATTTGCGGCTGCGTCCGGGCATGACGGCCACCGCAACCATCACAGTGGCCGAAGAAACCGGGGCGCTGCTGGTGCCGAATGCTGCGCTGCGCTGGGCCCCGCCCCGCAGCGCCAGCGGACGTGGGGCGGCGGGCCTTGCGGGGTTGATCCTGCCCTCGCCCTCCAGCCGCAATCCGCAGCAAGGTGTCGCATCGGGCCGGTCACTTTGGGTGCTGCGCGCGGGCCAGCCTGTTGAAGTTGCCGTCGAAATCGGGGCTACGGATGGGCGCAACACCGTTGTGACCGCCGAAGATTTGGCCGAAGGCGATGCGGTCATCACCGACCTGATCGCGCAGGCAAACTAGCCATGTCCGCCCCGGCACCGTCCACACCCCTGATCGCCTTTCGCGATGTCGCGCGCAGCTATGGCGCGGGCGAGGCCGAGGTGAAGGCCCTTGCCGGGGTATCCTTTCAGATCGGGGCGGGGGAGTTCGTGGCCATCATGGGGCCATCGGGTTCCGGCAAGTCCACCGCGATGAACATCATCGGCTGTCTCGACCGGCCAAGCGCAGGCGAATATCTGTTCAAGGGCATTCCGGTGCAGGGGCTGGATCAGGACCGCCGCGCGCTTTTGCGGCGCCATGCCTTGGGCTTTGTCTTTCAGGGCTTTAACCTGTTGCCCCGGCAATCGGCGCTGGAAAATGTCGAACTGCCGCTGATCTACAAGGGCCTGCCGGCCGACACGCGCAGAGCCTTGGCACGCGAAGCCCTGCGCAAAGTGGGCCTTGACGGGCGCGAAGGCCATGACCCTTCGCAACTGTCGGGCGGCCAGCAGCAACGCGTCGCCATTGCGCGTGCCTTGGCGGGTGGGCCTTCGGTGATTTTGGCGGATGAGCCGACAGGAAACCTCGACAGTGCCCGCAGCCATGAAATCATGCGCCTTTTGCAGGCGCTGAACCGCGACGAGGGCATCACCATCGTGATGGTAACCCATGAAGACCCCATCGCCCATTATGCCAAGCGGCTTATGGTGTTCACCGATGGGCATCTGACGCGGGACGAACCGGTCAGGGAAAGGGCCTAGGATGCTGTGGGAAGCGGTCCGCCTGGCGTACACGGCCATCATCCGCAACAAGTTGCGGTCGTTTCTAACCGTCTTGGGGGTGGTGATCGGCGTCGCGGCGGTGATTGCCATGGTGACGGTGGGCGAAGGGTCGTCGGCGCAGGTCAAAGCCTCGGTCGAGCGGTTGGGCACCAATGTGCTGGTGCTGCGCCCGGGACGGGCGCGCATGGGGCCGCCCAGTGCCGAGCCGGTGCCGCGCTTTACGTTGAAAGATGCCGCCGCCCTGGCCGAATTGTCGATTGTGGCGCAGGTGGCGCCGCAGGCCAACGGCACCTATTCCCTGGTCGCGGGCAATGCCAATTCCTCGGCGCAGGTTTCCGGCACCACGGCGGATTATCTGAAGGTGCAGAACTGGCCCTTGGCGCTGGGCCGCGCCTTTGAACCCGGCGAAGAGGCGGCAGGGGCCTCGGTGTGCATTCTTGGCCAGACCGTGCGAGACAAGCTGTTCGGCAGTTCGGACCCTTTGGGCGAAAGCCTGCGCGTGCGCGGGCTGGCCTGCGAGGTGATCGGTGTTCTTTCCGCGCGTGGGGCGGGCAGCTTTGGCCAGGATCAGGACGAGGTGGTGCTGATCCCGGTGAAAACCATGCATCGCCGCCTGCAGGGCGATACCAATGTCGGCTCGATCTCGGTTGCGCTTTTGAAATCGGTCGACAGCGCCACCGGCATTCGTGCGGTTCAGGCGCTGATGCGCGACCGGCGCGACATAGAAATTGGCGCGGCTGATGATTTCAGCGTGACCGACATGAAGGATTTCAACAATTTGCTCAGCGGGGTGAACTCGGTGATGGCCGGGCTGTTGTCCGCTGTGGCGGCGGTCAGCCTGTTGGTGGGTGGTATCGGCATCATGAACATCATGCTGGTTTCGGTAACCGAGCGCACGCGCGAGATTGGCATCCGGCTGGCGGTTGGGGCGAGTGGCGGGCAGGTCTTGATGCAGTTCCTGATCGAGGCGATTGTGCTTTCGGTGCTGGGTGGGGCCATCGGCATTGGCCTTGGCCTTGCGCTGGCTTGGGGGGGATCGATCTATCTGGCGGTGCCCTTCACGCCCTCGGCCATGGTGATTGCGCTGGCCTTTGGCTTTTCGGCGGTGGTCGGGGTGGTCTTTGGCTTTTTCCCGGCCCGCCGTGCCGCGCGGATGGACCCGATCGAGGCCCTGCGCCACCAATAAAGGCAATCGCCCAAAGCTCAGGCTGCTGCCGCGCCTTGCTGCACTTCGGCCACGGCTTGGGCAAAGCCTTGAATGATTTGCTCTGCCTTGGCATCGGTCAGCAGGTAAGACAGGTTCAACCGCACCCAGCCGGGCTTTTCCACCGCATGGCCTTCGCGGATTTCATCGGCCAGATGGGCCGATGTATTGGGGTCAATCTGCAGCAAACGGTGGCCATATGGCCCGGCGCAGGAACAACCCCCCCGCGCCTGAATGCCAAAGTTGTCAGACAAAAACCGGGTGAACTCGGCCTGATTGATCGGGCGGCCCCCGCGGTCGCGGATGCGGCATGAAAAGATTGGCAAAGGATAATCCGCCGCCGAATTGCCAAGAATCTCAAGCCCCGGAAGGCCTTGCCAAGCCTTGCGCGCCTTGACGGCCAATTCGGCATTGCGCGCGGCAATCCAGGCCTGCCCCAGCGCCTCTTTCACCAACATGACCAGCCCGGCGCGGATATCGCCCACCACATTGGGCGTGCCGGCCTCTTCGCGGGCCACCACATCGGGGCTGTAAAGATGCGCCAAGGGCGAGACGAAGGCCACCGTGCCGCCCCCCGGCAGGGTGGGTGTGTCGCGCCGCACCACGCTGTCACCAAACGCCATCACCCCCGAGGCTTGCGGCCCGCCCGGAAATTTATGCGCCGAAAAGATGATGGCATCCTTGGCTGCATCAGGGGCGGTTTGCATCTGCATCGGCAAATAGGGGGCGCCGCCGGCATAATCCCAGATCGCCAGCGCGCCATGGGCCTTCAGCATGCGGGTCACGGCATCGCTGTCGGTGACAATGCCGGTGACATTCGACATGGCCGAAAAGGCCCCGATCAGCAGATCCGCCCCGGCATGGTGCTGCAAGGCCCCCAGCAGGGCGGCCATATCCGGCCCGCCCGTGGCGCTTTCGGGAATTTCAACAACCAAGGCCCCGCTTTCTCGCCAAGGCAAGATGTTGGAATGGTGTTCGTAAGGCCCGTGCAGCACCACCACCTTTTGCCCAGCGGCAAGGCTGGCGGGAATGTTCAAAAGCCCCACCAGCCGGTTCACCCCCGAGGTCGCCCCCGAACCGGAAAACACCACATGCCCCCCCGGACCCACGCCCAGAATGCGGCCAATTTCGGCGCGCGCCGCTTCGCGCAGGTGGGTGGAATAGGCCCCGCAAAACGAGGCGTCGGTATGGGTATTGGCATAAAAGGGCAAAACCTCGTTCATCACAAAGTCTTCGATCTGCCGCAGCGCCCGCCCCGAGGCGACGTAATCTGCGTAAAGCAAGGCAATCCGCCCGCGCGGACCATTGATCCGGGCCGCGTC
Organism: Paracoccaceae bacterium; assembly: GCA_021741465.1. Lineage (GTDB taxonomy): Bacteria > Pseudomonadota > Alphaproteobacteria > Rhodobacterales > Rhodobacteraceae > Tabrizicola_A. Next base: position 2,058 of record JAIOXV010000118.1, on the reverse strand, counting down.
ACCGATCAGGCCGGCGCGCAGCCGGGCCGGCAGATCAGGCTCGGCCAGTTCGGCCCTGAAGGCCTCAAGTGCGGGATGGGCGGCGGTCATGGGCATCTCCTTCGGCTTTTGCCATGATCCCCCAGTTACATGCAGAAAAATCCCCGTAAAAATTGCGTTGCACTTCAAAAATTGGGTCATATGATCGACATATGAGCGAAAAATTCGACCATATTGATCGCCGCATTCTGGAAGCCTTGCAACGCGACTCTGCCCAATCGCAGCGCGCGCTGGCCGAGACGGTGGGTCTGTCGCAAAACGCCTTGTGGCGGCGCCTGCAGCGGTTGGAAACCTGCGGCGCGATCAAGGGGCGGACGGTGGTGCTGGACCGGCAGATGCTGGGGGCGGGGATGGTGGTCTTTGCCATGGTCAAGACCCGCCACCATTCGGCCGATTGGCTGCGGGCCTTTCGCAGCCATGTGCAGACCATTGCCGAGGTGATCGACTTTTACCGCATTGGCGGGGAATACGACTATTTGTTGAAAGTCGTCACAGCCGACATGGCCAGCTATGACGCGGTTTATCAGCGCCTGATCGCCAAGGTGGAACTGGACACGGTCACCTCATTCTTCGCGATGGAGGCGATTGCCGAACAACGGCCGATCCCGCTGTAACGCCTAAAGCTTCGGCCGCTTGTCTGCCGCGCCATACCAGCCGCCCAAGGCCGCCTCATAGGCCATGCCGGCGCGGAACACGTCGCGGTCGCAATAGCTGCGCCCTACAATCTGAATTCCCGTCGGAACCCCGTTCGACGCCCGCCCTGACGGCACCGCCAGCACAGGCAGGCGTGACAGCATGTTGAATGGCGTGGTCATTGCCCAACCCAAATCGGGGCTGACCTCTGTGTTGTTGATAATCATCTTGTCTTTGGTGCTGTCAAAGGCCGCCGGCGGCGCGGGGATGGCCAGCGTCGGACAGATAAGAATGTCATGCTTTTGCAAGATGGCACCAATGGGCGGGTAGGACGCTGCGATCACTTCCAGCGCCTGCACATAGTCTTGCGCGGTAGAGTTGCGGCCTTTTTCGGCAAAGGCACGCACATAAGTGGTCATCTCGTCCGCGTGATCGTCCAGCAGGCCCGAAATATAGCCGCCGAAGATATGGGCCAGATAGGCCTCGCAAGCCGGCATCACGTCCGGTCCCCAGCCGGTTTTCACCTCTGTCACCGTCGCGCCCAAAGCGCGGAACACATCCAAGGCGGCTTCGGTGTTTGCCCGCACTTCGGGGTCAACCTCGAAGATGCCAAGGTCCATCGAATAGGCAATCTTCCAGCCGCTGATCGGCCGTGCCTCCAGCGGGATGGTCAGCTTGGGCCGCAACGAGGCGATGTCGCTGGGATGCGGGCCGGTGACCACATTTTGCAGCAGGGCGGCATCCTTGACCGTGCGGGCCATCGGGCCGGTGTGGCAGAAGAAATCCAGATTGAACGGCGGGTCATCGGTGTTGCGGCCATAGGGCGGTTTATACCCCACCACCCCACAGGCCGAGGCTGGAATGCGGATCGATCCGCCAATGTCGGACCCCATCGCCAAGGGCGAAGTGCCTGCGGCCAAGGAGGCCGCCGCCCCGCCCGACGATCCACCCGGCGCGAAATCGGCGTTCCACGGGTTGCGGGTGACGCCCCAGATCCGGCTCCAGCAGACGCCGGCGGCGGAAAACTCGGGCGTTGCGGTGCGGGCATGAACGATGCCGCCCGCCGCAAGAATGCGCTGATTGTTGACCGAGGTGGTTTCGGCCACATGGTCTTTGAAGATCAATGACCCGGACGAGGTCGGTTTGCCCTTGATCTCGTTTTCGTCCTTGATGCCGACCGGCAGCCCTTCCAGCGCGCGGGTGCGCTGGCCTTTGGCGTATTTCGCCTCGGCCTTGCGGGCAAGATCCATCGCCTCGTCGAAATGGGTGTAGGTGAAGGCGTTGATCGGGTCTTTCACCGCCTCGGCGCGGGCGATCACCGCTTCCATCAACTCTACCGGCGACAGGGTTTTCGCGCGAAACCGCGTCAAAGCCTCATGCGCGGGC